>JANNBZ010000121.1:0-4173 GCA_031386065.1 Burkholderiales bacterium | reverse complement strand
CTTTGAAGCCGAGTGACGCGGCCATCTTGAACGCGTTCTCGTTCGAGTCGACCTCGTGGTACGAACCGAAGGTCAGCGTGACTTTCACGTCGACCACCGGGTAGCCCGCCAGCACACCGGCCGGGAGTGAATCCTCCACGCCCTTGCGCACCGCAGGAATGAATTCCTTCGGCACCACACCACCCTTGGTCGCGTCGACGAACTCGAAGCCCTTGCCGGGCTCTTGCGGCTCGATCTTCAGCACCACGTGGCCGTACTGGCCCTTGCCGCCCGACTGACGAACGAACTTGCCTTCCACATCGGCCACCGGCTTGCGGATCGTCTCGCGATAGGCAACTTGAGGCTTACCCACATTGGCCTCGACGCCGAACTCGCGCTTCATGCGGTCGACGATGATTTCCAAGTGCAATTCGCCCATGCCCGAGATGATGGTCTGGCCGGATTCTTCGTCGGTCTTGACGCGGAACGACGGATCTTCCTGAGCCAGGCGGCCCAGTGCGATGCCCATCTTTTCCTGGTCGGGCTTGGTCTTGGGCTCCACCGCTTGCGAGATCACGGGCTCGGGGAAGATCATCTTTTCGAGCGTGATGATTGCCGACGGATCGCACAGGGTTTCACCGGTGGTCACCTCGCGCAGGCCCACGCAGGCGGCAATGTCGCCAGCCAGAATTTCCTTGATTTCTTCGCGCTGGTTGGCGTGCATTTGCAGAATGCGGCCGATGCGCTCTTTCTTGCTGCGAATCGGGTTGTAAACCGAATCGCCCGATTTCAGCACGCCCGAATACACGCGCACGAAGGTGAGCTGGCCGACGTAAGGGTCGGTCATCAGCTTGAATGCGAGCGCAGCAAACTTCTCGTCGTCCGCAGCCCGGCGAACCACCGGCTTGTCGTCGTCGTCGGTGCCGGGAACTGGCGGCCGGTCGAGCGGCGAGGGCATGAAGTCGATCACGCCGTCGAGCATGCGCTGCACGCCCTTGTTCTTGAACGCAGAGCCGCAAAACATCGGCTGAATTTCAGCGCCGATGGTGCGCGTGCGGATGCCGAGCTTGACCTCATCCTCGGACAGGTCGCCCGATTCGAGGTACTTGTTCATCAGCTCTTCAGACGACTCTGCGGCCGCTTCGAGCATGTTCTCGCGCCACTTCTTGGCTTCTTCGAGCAGCTCGGCCGGAATCTCGCGGTAGTCGAACTTCATGCCCTGCGAGGCCTCGTCCCAGATGATCGCCTTCATCTTGATCAGGTCGATCACGCCAGTGAAGTGTTCCTCAGCGCCAATCGGAAGGACGATAGGCACCGGGTTCGCATTCAAGCGAGCCTTCATCTGGTCGTAGACCTTGTAGAAGTTGGCGCCGGTGCGGTCCATCTTGTTGACGAACGCGAGGCGCGGAACCTTGTACTTGTTGGCCTGGCGCCAAACGGTCTCCGACTGCGGCTGCACGCCACCCACGGCGCAGTACACCATGCAGGCACCGTCGAGCACCCGCATCGACCGCTCGACCTCGATGGTGAAATCGACGTGCCCGGGGGTGTCGATGATGTTGATGCGGTGCTCGGGCCGCGCCAGGTCCATGCCCTTCCAGAAGCAGGTGGTCGCGGCCGACGTGATCGTGATGCCGCGCTCCTGCTCCTGCTCCATCCAGTCCATGGTCGCAGCACCGTCGTGCACTTCACCAATCTTGTGATTGACACCCGTGTAGAACAGGATGCGCTCGGTGGTGGTGGTCTTGCCGGCGTCGATGTGCGCCGAAATGCCGATGTTGCGATAGCGCTCGATGGGGGTCTTGCGGGCCATGATGGCACTCCAAAGGACTGACAAAGGGACTGAACAAATGCGCGAGCCGCTCGCGGGTTCGTAGAAACCCGCGAGCGGCCGGGACAAGCGGTGAACTTAGAAGCGGAAGTGCGAGAACGCCTTGTTGGCTTCGGCCATGCGGTGAACTTCATCGCGCTTCTTCATCGCGCCGCCGCGGCCTTCAACGGCTTCGAGCAGTTCGTTCGCGAGGCGCTGAGCCATCGACTTTTCGCCGCGCTTGCGGGCCGATTCCTTCAGCCAGCGCATGGCCAACGCCACACGCCGAACAGGGCGAACTTCCACGGGAACCTGGTAGTTCGCACCGCCCACGCGGCGTGACTTGACCTCGACCATCGGCTTGATGTTGTTCAACGCGACGATGAAGATTTCGAGCGGGTCCTTGCCCGACTTCTTTTCGACCTGCTCAAGCGCGCCATAAATGATGCGCTCGGCAATGGCCTTCTTGCCCGATTCCATGATGACGTTCATGAACTTGGACAGATCGACCGATCCGAATTTCGGATCGGGGAGGATGTCCCGTTTGGGGACTTCGCGACGACGAGGCATTTCTCTTCCTTTTGCTTCAGTTGGCGTGACGCATTTGCGTCCGCCGCAGACGGCCTATGTGAGGCTATCTAACTTACTCGGCAAGCCGGGAGACTTGACGAAAATGACCGCAGCCCGAAGGCCGGATCGCTGGTTGGCCGTTAAGCCTTTTTCGGGCGCTTCGCGCCGTATTTCGAGCGCGACTGTTTGCGGTCTTTCACGCCTTGCAAGTCGAGCGAACCGCGCACGATGTGGTAACGCACGCCCGGCAAGTCCTTGACACGACCACCGCGAACCAGCACCACGCTGTGTTCCTGGAGGTTGTGCCCTTCGCCGCCGATGTACGAAATGATTTCGAACCCGTTGGTCAGACGAACCTTGGCCACTTTGCGCAGCGCTGAGTTCGGCTTCTTCGGGGTGGTGGTGTACACGCGGGTGCACACGCCACGACGCTGGGGGCTGCCCTGCATCGCGGGAGATTTTGACTTCGTGACCTCGGTCTCGCGACCGTGACGCACGAGTTGGTTGATGGTTGGCATAAAAGTAACTTGTTCCCGTTTGAAGTCACACGCTCGGCTTGAGTTCGTCTCAGCAGATGCCGGGCACTCCGAGTGGGAGACCAGCCCGAAGCCACGCGCGGTTTCGTCAACACTCGACGACTTGCATGGTGGGCTGCCCGACAAAGAGCGCAGCAATGTCTGCTGAAAAGCCCTCGATTATATTCGCATGAGGGCCTCCCTGCAAGTTGCTGGCTGGCCCGCCTCTCAGCCCGCTGCCCATCACTTCATGTTCACCACCGATCCCGCCACCGCCGTCGCAGAAGTGGGCACTGCAAATCACGGGACGGAGGAGCCCGCCACCTTGGTTCTCGATACCAACGTGGTGCTGGACTGGCTTGTGTTTCGCGACGCTTCGTCGCAGCTTTTGCACAGCAGCGTTGTCGCAGGAAGTGTGCGCTGGCTCGCAAGCAACGCGATGCGGGGTGAACTGGCGCATGTCCTGGTCAGGGGCATCGTCGATAACTGGTCGCCGGACCGGGATGCGGTGTGGCGCGCCTGGCAACACCATGCGGTGCTGTTGCCCGACCCTCCTGCCAGCGCTGCGGCGCGGCTGCGGTGCACCGATCCGGATGACCAGAAGTTCATCGATTTTGCCCTGGCCCATCGGGCTCGCTGGCTGCTCAGTCGGGACCGCGCAGTGTTGAAGCTTCGCAAGCGCGCTGCCGTACTGGGCCTCTCCATCCTGACGCCCGAAGCCTGGTCGCGGACCGTCTGAGCAAAAAAAGGGCGGCCCGAAGGCCGCCCTTTTGCACTGCGCATATCGCGCGTCAGGTTCACTCGCTGATTTCACCCGCCGCGTCGATGGCCGCCAACTGGTCGGCGGCAAGGTCCTCGGCTTCCTGCGTGGCGATCGCCTTGCGCTCGGCGTCGTCCATCTCTTCCTTGGCTTTGCGGGCCATGTGGAAGGCCATGCCGGTACCGGCCGGGATCAGGCGACCTACGATGACGTTCTCTTTCAGGCCACGCAGCTCGTCGCGCTTGCCCATGATGGCAGCCTCGGTGAGCACGCGCGTTGTCTCCTGGAACGATGCGGCCGAGATGAAGCTGTCGGTCGACAGCGACGCCTTGGTGATGCCCAGCAGCACGTCGGCGTGCGTTGCCGTCATCTTGCCTTCGGCCACCATGCGGTCGTTGGTGTCCAGCAACTCGGAGCGCTCAACCTGCTCGTTCAGGATGTAGTTCGTGTCGCCCGGGTTCGTGATCTGCACGCGGCGCAGCATCTGGCGAACGATCACCTCGATGTGCTTGTCGTTGATCTTCACACCCTGCAGACGG
>JANNBZ010000118.1:0-12361 GCA_031386065.1 Burkholderiales bacterium | reverse complement strand
GAAGTCGTCGAAGGCATGCAGTTCGACCGCGGCTACCTTTCGCCCTACTTCATCAACAACCCGGAAAAGCAGTCGGCGATTCTGGAGAACCCGTTCGTGCTGCTGTTCGACAAGAAGATCAGCAACATCCGCGACCTGCTGCCGACGCTGGAAGCTGTCGCCAAGGCCGGCCGTCCGCTGTTGATCGTGGCTGAAGAAGTCGAAGGCGAGGCTCTGGCCACGTTGGTGGTGAACACGATCCGCGGCATCCTGAAGGTCGTGGCCGTCAAGGCGCCAGGCTTCGGCGACCGCCGCAAGGCCATGCTCGAAGACATCGCCATCCTGACCGGCGGCAAGGTCATCGCCGAAGAAGTCGGCCTGACGCTCGAGAAGGTCACGCTGGCCGACCTGGGCCAGGCCAAGCGCGTCGAAGTGGGCAAGGAAAACACCATCATCATCGACGGCATGGGTGCGGCTGCCGACATCGAATCGCGCGTCAAGCAAGTGCGTGTGCAGATCGAGGAAGCCACCTCCGACTACGACCGTGAAAAGCTGCAAGAGCGCGTGGCCAAGCTGGCCGGCGGTGTGGCACTGATCAAGGTCGGCGCGGCCACCGAAGTCGAGATGAAGGAAAAGAAGGCCCGTGTCGAAGACGCACTGCACGCCACGCGCGCAGCGGTGGAAGAAGGCATCGTGGCCGGTGGTGGCGTGGCGCTGCTGCGCGCCAAGCAGACCGCAGGTGTCATCAAGGGCGACAACCCCGACCAGGACGCCGGCATCAAGCTGATCATGCGTGCCATTGAAGAGCCGATGCGCATCATCGTGGCGAACGCCGGTGAAGAGCCTAGCGTCGTGGTGAACGCGGTGTTGGCCGGCAAAGGCACCTACGGCTACAACGCAGCCAACGGCACCTATGGCGACATGATCGAAATGGGCATCCTGGACCCGACCAAGGTGACGCGCACGGCGCTGCAGAACGCAGCCTCGGTCGCCTCGCTGATGTTGACCACCGAGTGCATGGTTTCCGAAGCGCCGAAAGACGAGTCGGGTGCTGGCGGCGGTGGTGGCATGGGCGGTATGGGTGGCATGGGCGGCATGGGTGGCATGGACATGTGATGTCCGCCGGCGCGACGGCTTCGTCGCGCCGCACCTGATTTGCTTCCACGAAAACGGGCTGCAGCGATGCAGCCCTTTTTTTTCATTCGCCGCAGCGCTCAGAACCCGAGTTGCTGCGGCCCGTCGACGCCGTCGAAATTCAGCGCGTGACGCAAGTCATCGAAGTTCAGCTGCAGTGTGGCGGTCTCGGTGCCGTTGACCCAGCGCATGCACAGCCTGTGCGGCAGCTCCGCATCGAATGAAAAAACACCGTTGAAGGCGGCATGCCGGTTGCGCAGCCGAATCAACGCCAGCAGGCGCTGAACCACGTCGCGCTGCACCGCCTGCGCCACCTGCTGCGGCGTGTAGTGGTGCCGGTTGATGTCGCGGCCGACGCCGGTGCGCGCCAGCAACTCCATGTCGTTCGTCCCCGCCAGCAGGCCCACGTAGTACACCTGCGGAATGCCGGGCATGAAGAACTGGATCGCACGCGCCAGCAGGTACGCGCGGTCGTCGCGACCCATCGCGTCGTAGAAGCTGCAGTTGACCTGGTACAGGTCGAGGTTGGAGGCCGCCGCGCCGGTGGCTTCGCGGCTCTGGCCCTGGCTGTTGGCGTGGATCATGTCGACCAGCACGTCGAGCTCCTGCGGCGGCACCAGGCCCGGTTTGCCGATGCGGTCGGACGCGTCGGGGCCGATGTCGATGATGCCGATGCCGTCGTGCGTGTCGAGCACGGTGATGGCGTTGGCGGGTCGCTGCCCCATCCAGGCGTTCAGGCAGGTCGCCGTCTTGAAGAAGAACGCGTGCAGCACCAGCGGCGGCAACGCGAAGTCGTAGACCCAGTCGACACGCTTCGCGATCTCGATCTGCTGGCGGAAGTGCGAATGAACCTCGACCAGCACCTCCAGCCCGAGCGCGCGTGCCTGGGCCGCGAACGAATCGATGAAGGCAAACGTCTCCGGCAGCATGAAGCAGTTCTGTCCGGCCTTCTTGATCGCATAGCCGACGGCGTCGAGCCGGATCATCCGCACGCCGCTGTCGGCCAGCACCTGCAGGATGCTTTCCAGGTACGCGCGCCCCTGCGGATGCAGCACATCGATGTCGATCTGCTGCGGCGTGAAGGTGGTCCACAGCGCACGCTGCTCGCCGTTCGCCAGCGTCACGTTCGTGATGGGCGAGCCGGGCCGCGGCCGGTACACGGCGCGCAGATCGGCCTCTGATGCGCCGTGGGGGAACACCGCGTCCAGCGTCAGAAACAAGCCGTTGAACGCCGACCCCGCGCCGTGCCGCGAATAGTCCTGGAACTGCGGCGATTCCGACGACATGTGGTTCACGATCACATCGGCCATCACGTCGACATCGGTCGACAGCGCGCGCACGTCGTCCCAATCGCCCAGCCGTGCATCGACCCGCGTGTGGTCGATCGGGTCGAAGCCGGCGTCCGCCCCGTCGATGGTGTGAAAGAACGGCAGGATGTGCACCGCGCCGAACACGCCGGCCAGCGGCCCCAGCAGCAGCCGGTGCAGGTCGCGCAGGCCACCGCCGCTCAGGCGATCGGCGTAGGCGATCAGTTGAACTTCATTCTTCATGTCGTGGTGAGCGCGCCTTCGGGTCCGGGGGCAATCGGTGCCGCCACCTTGACGAACAACACCGCCACGGCGGCGCACAGCAGCAAGACACCGGCCAGCCGAATCACGTTCTCGGGTTGGCCGCCCAGCAGCGAGTGGTAGAGCAGCGGCAGCGTGACCATCTGGATCAGCATCGGGATCACGATGAACATGTTGAAGATGCCCATGTAGACGCCGACCCGCTCGGGCGGAATGCTGCCCGCCAGCAGCACGTACGGATTGCCCATGATGCTGGCCCAGGCCAACCCGATGCCGACCATCGGCACGAACAGCAGCCACTTGTCGTGAATGACCGGCAGGCACCCCATGCCGACACCCGCCAGCGTGAGGCACAGCGCATGCACCCGCTTGGCGCCGAAGCGGCGCGTGAAGGGGATCATCGCGAACGCACCGACGAAGGCGATGAAGTTGTAGAAGCCGCCGATCTGGCCGTTCAGCAGGCCTGCATCACGAAAACCCACCGACGCGGCATCGGCGGTGCCGAACATCGTGTGCGCCAGCGCGGGCACGATGTAGATCCAGTAGCACATCATTCCGTACCACTGGAACAGCGCCATCCACCACAGGCGGCGCATGGTCGGTGGCATCTCCTTGATTGCCACCCAGATGTCGGACAGCGTCGCGCGCATGCCGGTTGGCCGCGCACGCATCGCGTCTGTCTCTTGCGCTGTCAACGGCAGTTCGGGCACGGTCTTCACGGACCACCACACGGTGGTGAACGAGAACACCGCGCCGATCAAGAACGCCGTCAGCGTGATGTGCGGAATGTTGCTGGCGCCGACCGCGTCCTTGTTCATTCCGGCCAGCACCAGGAGGGTCGGCGCCAGGTAGGCCAGCGTCTGCGCCAGGCCGGTGAACGCCGCCTGCGTGAGGAAGCCCAGCGAGTGCTGCGCGTGGTCGAGCCGGTCGCTCACATAGGCGCGGTACGGCTCCATCGTCACGTTGTTGGCGGCGTCCAGGATCCACAGCACGCTGGCCGCGAACCACAGCGTCGGGCTGAACGGCATCACCAGCAGGCCCAGGCTGCACAACAGCGCACCGATCAGGAAGTACGGTGTGCGCCGGCCCCAACGCGACACCGTGCGGTCGCTCATCGCGCCGATGATCGGCTGCACCAGCAGCCCGGTCATCGGCCCAGCCAGCCACAGCAGCGGCAGGCTGGCCTCGTCGGCGCCGAGGTACTTGTAGATCGGGCTCATGTTGGCCTGTTGCAGGCCGAAGCTGAACTGGATTCCGAAGAACCCGACGTTCATGTTGATGATCTGCCAGATCGACAGGTGTGGCTTGGTGATCGACATGCGCGGGCTCCCTCAAGGCAACGTCATTGGAAAGCACCCGGTCGGATGTCGTCGCCGGACCTCGGCCCGGCGGGATGCCGTGCGCCGAAGCCTGCTTCCGGATCGCCTCAGAACTGGTACTTCAGCGTGGCCTTCACCGTGCGACCGTTGATCGCGCGCGCGGCATGGCCGTCGCCTTCGATCTCGGTGTAGCCCAGCGTGTTCATCAGGTTGTTCACGCTGACCGACACCAATGCCTTGCTGCTGAGTTGATAGTTGGCAAACGCGTTGACCACGGTGAAGCCTGGCAAGGTGATGGTGTTCTGGTCGTCGCCCCACGACTTGCTGGTGCCGATGACCGCCGCGCCGACGTCAAGGTTGCCCAGCGTGTACGACGGCGACAACTGCCACACGAAGTCGGCCTGGCGGCGTGGCTTCTTGCCCACCGTGGTGGGGTCGTTCGATGCCGTCACCTTGGCCTTGGTGAAGGTGCCGCCCGCCGTCAGGTGGAAGTCGCCGAAGTTGCCGGCCGCTTCCAGTTCGACGCCGTTCGAGGAGTACTTGTTCGAGGTGAACTTCTGTGTCGTCGCCTCGTAGTTGCTCTCTTTCGTGCGCGCGTTGAACACCGTCACGAAGGCGCTCAGCCCGCCGCTGCGCCACTTCGCGCCCGCTTCCTGCTGCTGCACCTGGTTCAGCGCGATCGGCACCGAGCCGTCGAGCGGGTTGCCGTACAGCAAACGGTCGGCGCTGAAGGCAACGCCGTCGCTGGCCCGTCCGAACACCGAGAAGTCGCTTGTGAGCGCGTAGTTGGCACCGACCGAATATGAGGTGTGCGAGACCTTGTAGTTCACGCCCTTTTGCGTGGCCGGGTCCCAGGTCTTGGCGATCGGGTCGTCCTCGATCGTGTAGCCGCTGGCCTTCTGACCGTCGTGACGCAGGCTGGCGTCGACGTTCAGCGGGCCGGCTTCCCAAGCCACTGACGCGTAGGGCGCGGTGGTCGTGTATTGCACGTCCCAGTTGCGCACGCAGCAACCGCCGAAGGTGGTGAAGCCGGAGCCCACCGGCGCTGCGCTGGGCAGCCCGTTGGCATCCACGGTGCGCGCGCCATTGCCTTTCATCTCGACGTTGTACTGGTTCCAGAACCAGGTCTGCGCCACGTTCTGCACGCCGTAGAAGAAGCCGGCGGCGACCGTGGCCTTGCCGCTGCCGCCGAGTTCGAACGCCTTCGACAGCTTGATGTCGTTGAAGGTGTTGTCGAGGTTGTCGAGCGAGGTGTTGAACAGCACGCCGCTGAAGAACTTGGCGCTGCCGTTGCTGCCGTTGTCGGACGGGAACAGCGCAATGAAGCGGCCCGAGTTCTGCGCGCGGCGGAACTTCTCGTCAACCGTCCAGCCCTCGGCCAGCTTGAGCGAGGCCTCGGCGCCGACGGCCGTGCTCTTCACGTGCAGACCGTCGCGCGTGCTCGACGTGGTGTATCCGCCGTCGCGGTTGAAGGTGGTGTCGCGCGTCAGGCTGGGCGTGATGAAGAACGCGGTGCGCGGGTCGATGCCCGCAATGGTCGAGATCTTGCCGTTGGTAACGGTCACCGGCACCGGCAAGAAGGACGGCGTGCGGTCGTCCAGGCTCTTGAGGCTCAGGCGCATGTAGCCTGCGTCGAGTTCCTGCGTCACGTTGCCCTTGATCTGGCCGCCGTTTTCGGTGTTGAAGCCGGCCGGGCGGCCGCCCTCGCCCACCCGCTGGAAGCCGCCGATGTGGAAGGTCGTTTTCGCACCCAGCTTGCCGCCGTAGTCGGCGTCCAGGCGCAGTTGCTTGCGGTCCAGCCCGGCGGTGAAGCCGATGGTGCCGCCGCTGTCCTTGCCGGTCTTGCTGATGAAGTTGACGATGCCGCCCGGCGAGTTGCTGGCCAGCGTGGAGGCCGAGCCGCCGCGCACCACTTCGAGCCGGTCGATGCTGTAGTCGGCACGCAGAAACTGATCGGCCGTGCCGAAGGCGATGTCACCGAACAGCAGCACTGGCAGGCCGTCTTCCTGGATCTGCACATAGCGCGAACCCCCGGCCGACAGCGGCACGCCGCGCACCGTGATGTTGGCGTTGCCCTCGCCGCCCGACGACTCCGAACGAATGCCCGGAATCGAGCGCAGAAGCTCGGCCGCGTTGGTCGCGCCGGTGCGTTCGAGCTGTTCCGAATCGAGCGTGCTGACCGAGACGCTTTGCTTCATCTTGGTGGTGCGCGTGGCGGTGCCGGTGATCACCACCTGGTCCAGCTTCAGGGTGTCGTTCTTGGCTGCGTCTTGTGCCGCAGCCGGGGCGGACTGCGCGTGCGCAGCGCCCATGTGAAGGGCGGCCAGGGCCGCAGCAAGCGCAATTCGGCTCGGGTTCGAAACACGGTTCATGGGAGTCTCCTTCGTTGTATGTCTGGTCGTTGGGCTGCCGCGACCGGGTAGGTCCGGTCCGTCAGCCTCACGTGGCTTGCGTGTCGCGGTGCGGTCGCTTGTTCAGCGACGCACTTCGACGCGTGGCACGGACTCTAGCGGCGCAACCAATTTAATGCAATCGTTTGCACAATAGGGTTTACGCGCGCAGAAATGGGGCGACTTTCTTGCGGCCAGGCCATTCCCACAGCCAATCTTTCAGCTTGAAACGGCATCCACCCACGCGCTTGCCCGGTACCGGAAACAGATCCGCCGCAGGCCCGGAAATTCAGACTTGCAATGGATTGCAAACCGCCTTCAACTCGCCTTTCGCGAGGTGCTGGCACGCACCACCAGTTCCACCGGCAGCGACCGCGGCGGCACGCGGGTGCCGGCGATCGTGCGCAGCAGCGCATCCACCAGCTCGACACCGGCCAGCGCGATCGGCTGCCGCACGGTGGTCAGCGGCGGGTTCGAATGGCTGGCCCATTCGATGTCGTCGTAGCCCACCACGGCCACCTCGCCCGGCACCGAACGGCCGCACAAATGCAGGGCCTGCGACGCGGCCGAAGCCAGCACGTCGCTGCAGGCGAACACCGCATCGAACGGCACGCCCCGTTCGCACAGGCGGGTGATGCCGGCGCGCGCCTGGTCGGCGTCGAACGGCACCGTGACCTGCAGTTTCGGATCGGGCTTGAGCTTGTACTCGGCCAGCGCTTCCACATAGCCGCGGTGCCGGTGCGCCACTTCCGGCAACTGTCGGTCGCCGACGAAGGCGATGCGCCGATGGCCCAGCTCGAGCAAGTGATGCGTGGCCAGCGCGCCGCCCACCACGTTGTCGCCGCCCACGGTGCAATACAACTGCTGCGGAATCTGCGTGCCCCACACCACGATGGGCACGCGTCGTGCGGCCAGCTGGTTGAGCTGGTCGTGGTGCCGCCACTGGCCGATCAGGATGATGCCGATGGCCACACCCGAGTTGTACAGACGCGCGGCCGAGTCGAGGCTGTCGGCATCCACGCGCGACAGCAGCATGTCGAAACCGCGTTCGGTCAGGGCGTCGGCCAGGCTTCCGACCATGGCCAGAAAGAACGGATCGGAAATGTGCTGGCGCGACACCTGGTCGTACGGAATCACGACGGCGATGGTGCGGTTCAGCTTGAGCCGCAGGTTCTTCGCGCTGACGTTGATCGCGTAGTTCAGCGACCGCGCCAGTTCCTCGACCCGCTCGCGCGTCTCGGTGCTGATGAGGGCGCTGCCGTTCAGCGCGCGCGACACCGTGGCCACCGACACGCCGGCCAGCCGCGCGATGTCGGCCATCTGCAAGCGCTCGCGTTGCGGGTCCAACGGTTCCGGGGCAACGCCGGGTGTGCTGCGCGCCGCCGTCTTCGTCGCTCGGGCGGCTTTGGCAGGTTCGGCAGCTTTGGCAGGTCTGGCAGGTTTGGGCGAGGTCATCGAAGCGGGTCCGGCCGAAGCGCCGCATTCTGCACCGCGCCGCGATCGCGGCCGACACGACGCCGCGCCCGCGTGATTTCAGCCTGCCTTCCCGCACAATCCGCCGATGCGATTTTTGCCCCTTGCCGTTGTCCTTTTCAACCTGCTGTCGCGAGGCATGACGCCGGCCAGTGCGCAGGCGCCCGTGCCGGCAGCGCCGGCTGCGGCGGCCTCGGCCGCAGCGCCGTCGACCCCGCCCACACGGCCGCGCATCGGCCTGGTGCTGTCGGGTGGCGGCGCGCGCGGGCTGTCGCACGTGGGGGTGCTGAAGGTGCTGGAGCGCGAGCGCATTCCCATCGACGTGATCGCGGGCACGTCGATGGGCGCCATCATCGGTGGGCTGTATGCCAGCGGCATGACGGCCGACGCGCTCGAAGCCGAGTTGCTGAAGGTCAACTGGGACGCGGTGTTTGCCAGTCGGGTCGGCCGGCAGCAGTTGTCGCAACGCCGCAAGGAAGAGGACTTCGAGATCTCGCCGGTGCTCGAATTTGGCATGCGCGACGGCGAGTTGCGCGCACCGCTGGGCGCCTTGTCGGGTCGCGGGCTCGAAAGCCTGCTGCGCCGCTACACGCTGCCGGCGCGGCAGGTGCGCGATTTCGACCGGCTGCCGATCCCGTTTCGCGCCGTTGCCACCGACATGGAGAGCGGCCTGCCGGTGGTGCTGCGCGAGGGCGACCTGGCGTTGGCGCTGCGCTCCAGCATGAGCGTGCCCGGCGTGTTCGCGCCGACCGAGGTCGAAGGTCGCATCCTCGGCGACGGCGGCCTGGTCGACAACCTGCCGGTGGCCGTGGCGCGCGCGATGGGTGCCGACATCGTCATCGCGGTGAATATCGGCACGCCGCTGTCGGGCCGCGAAACGCTGGCCTCGCTGAGCGGGCTGACCGGCCAGATGATCAACATCCTGACCGAGCAGAACGTGCGCCAGAGCCTGGCCTTGCTGACGCCGCGCGACGTGTTGATCACGCCGCCCCTGGGCAAGCTCAACGCGGGCGATTTCAACAAGGCGCGCGAACTGATGGCCCTCGGCGAACAGGGCGCTTTGCCGTCGGTGCAACGCCTCGCAGCGCTGTCTGTCGACACGGCGGCCTATGCGCAGTGGCGCGGTGAGCACCGGGTGGGTGGCACCGATCCGACGCCGCTGGTCTTCGTTCGCTTCGAGGGCAGCGAGAACACCTACCCGACGCGTTTCGAGTCGCAGCTGGAAAGCAAGCCGGGCCAGCTGTTCGACGACGCCAAGGCCGAGCGCGACGCGCGTCGCCTGGCGGCCAGCGGCGACTACACGCGGGCCGACTTCAAGCTGCTGCGCGCGCCGCAGGGCGAGGGCCTGGTGTTCGACCTGGAAGACAAGCCCTGGGGCCCGCACTATTTCACTGTCGGCCTCGACATGAGCACCGACTTTCGCGGCGACAGCCGCTTCAACATCAAGGTCAGTCACAACCGCCACTGGCTCGACGAGAACGGCACCGAGTGGCGCAACCGGATTCAGATCGGCCAGGTGCCGCTGGCGTTCACCGAGATCTACCACCCGCTGAACTGGACCAACGGCATCAGCAACGACTGGTTCGTGGCCGCCTATGCCGGCGCCGAACGCCGCGTGCTGAACGTCTACAACAACGACAGCGGCGCCGAGCAGGGCCGCTTTCTTCAGGGCACCGGCCGCGTCGGCATCGACCTCGGGCAGCTGTGGGGCGAGCTGGGCCAGTTCCGCCTGGGCATCACCGGCGTGGTCGTGCGCAGCAGCCCGCAGATCCTGGCCAGCACCTTCAACGGAATGCAACAGCCGTTGACCGTGCGCGAAACCGGGCTGCGGCTGGCGGCCGTGGTCGACCAACTCGACTACGCGAATTTCCCGCAGCACGGCTACCGGGTGCAGGCCGAGGCGGTGATCGGCCGCAGCCGCGACAGCCTGCAGCAGACGCAGACCAACGTGGCGCGCATCGAAGCCCAGGCCACCGGCGTGGCCAGCTGGGGGCCGCACACCTTGAACGCCACCCTGCGGGCACAGCGGGTCGGCGGCAACGCGGCGGGCGGACTGGGTCGCTACACGCTGGGCGGTTTCCACGAGCTGTCGGGCTACAAGCTTGGGCAACTCGACGGCAACGAGGTGCTGTTCGGGCGCCTGACGTACTACCGCCGCCTGAAAGAAGTGCCGCTGTTGACGCGCGGCATCTTCATCGGCGGCACGCTGGAAGCGGGCAATGCCTGGGCGGGAAACAGCGCCGTTTCGTTGGGCGGCCTGCGCAGCGGCATGAGCCTGTTCTTCGGCGCCGACACCGGGCTCGGCCCGGTGTACCTGGGCGCCACCTATGCGCCGCGCGGGTCCGCGGGCTTGTACCTGTTCATCGGCAAGCCGTGACGTGACTTTTTTCCTCCCACGGTTCGGGGGTAAACACCGTCTGGGGGATGCGTCGCCGCGCGGCACTGAATAAACTTTCTTCACTCGCAGCGTGGCCGCGAGACGAACGAAGCAGGCAGTGCGATGACGGACAGCGAATTGATCAGGATCGGCGACAACGGCGTGGAGTCATCCGACGGCTGGTCGGTGAGCCTGGTCGGTGCGGACTGGATCGAATACAGCACCGGCGAGGCCGCCTGCCTGGTCAACGTCGACTACTCCGCCAAGTACCAGGCGCGGCAGGTGCACGCGTCGGAGTCGCGCTCGGAGCTGTTCCCGCACCTGCGCGAACACCTGCGCGCCGCGCTGCGAATGATGCAAGGCCGCTACGTGGTGGTTTGACCGTTCCCCAGGAACGCATCGATCTCAGCCGCCACGCGCGCCGGCTGCTCGTGAATCACCCAGTGCGATGCGCCGGGCAGCCTGACCAGCTTCATATTCGGCACGAAGGCCGCCAGCCCGTCGATCAAGGCGATCGGCAACGCGGTGTCTGCCTCGGCCCACAACACCAGCGTGGGCAGCAGCACCGTCACGAACTCGGGCGCGAAACGCAGCGTCATCACCGCGTCGTCGGCACCGGTCGGCGGACGCATCGGTGAGGCGCGGTAGTAGTTCAGCGCGCCCTGCATGCCTTGCCGCCAGACGGCGCGGTACTGGTCCTTCACCGCCTCGGTCAGCCAGCCGCCGCCGGGGTGCGACGCATCACCCGCGCCCATGTTCTCGAAGAACGGCCACATCCGCGCGAAGTGGTTCTCGGTCAACAGCGCCTGCGCATCGGGCCGGCACAGGAAGTTCATGTAGGCGCTGGCCTTCTGCTGCGCCGCGCTGCCTTGCAGCTCGCGCAAGAAGGTCGCGGGGTGCGGCGAATTGACGATGACCAACCGCTCAAGCAGTGCCGCGTGCTGCACCGCGAAGTTCCACGCCACCGCGCCGCCCCAGTCGTGCGCCACCAGCGCGGCCAGCGGCCGTCCGGGCGAGACGATCTGGATCAGCGCCGACAGGTCGGTCAGCAGGTGCTTGACGCGATAGGCCTCGACCTCGGCCGGCGCCGAAGAATCGGCGAAGCCGCGCAGGTTGGGGGCCACGCAGCGAAAGCGCGTGGCGAAGTGCCGCAGCAGTTCGTCCCACACGAACGCCGCTTCCGGAAAGCCGTGCAGAAAGACCAGCACCGGCGCGTCGGCCGGGCCGGCCACGCGGCACGACAGCGTGATGCCGTGCGGCAGCGCGATCTGAACCTGCGCTATTCCAGCGGCGGGCTCAAGCGGGTTCGACAACATGCGCGCTCCCGCCGTGGGTCCAGCCGTGCAGCACCACGGCGGCGTCGGCGATGCCGGTTTTCTTCAGCGCCGAGAACAGCGCCACGCTGACATCGGCCTGTTCGGTGGTCAGGTCGGCCAGGGCCTCCTGCGCGGCCGCCAAGGCTGCCGCCTGTTCGCTGCGGTTCAGCTTGTCGGCCTTGGTCAGCAGCACCAGCATCTTGACCGAACCGTTGCCGATGCGCGGCGCCACGAAGGCCAGCAACTGCTTGTCGAGGTCGGTGAATCCGAGGCGCGAATCGATCATCAGCACCACGCCGCTCAAGCCGCGGCGCACCTCCAGGTACTCGGCCATCACCAGCTGCCAGCGCAGCTTGGCGCCGCGCGCCACGGCGGCGTAACCGTAGCCGGGCAGGTCGGCGAACAGCGCGTCGGCGGCGGTTTTGGGGCCCAGCTCGAACAGGTTGATGTGCTGGGTGCGGCCGGGTGTTTTCGAAGCGAAGGCAAGCCGCTTCTGCTGCGTCATCACGTTGATGGCGGTCGACTTGCCGGCGTTCGAGCGGCCGACGAAGGCGACCTCGGGCAGCTCGCTCTGCGGCAGCTGGTTGAGCAGGCTGGCGGTGGTCAGGAAGCGCGCGGTGTGGGTCCACGCCAGCGCCTGCTTCTCGGGGTCGGGGGTGGCCGGCGCGCCCGCTGCGGCAGGGGCCGGTGACGCGGATCGGCGCGCTCTGGCGGGGTTGTTTTGCTCGGTCATGCGGCGGCCCAAAACCGTCATTGTAAAATCGGCCGGTTTTGCACCACGCGATATCGCCCCCATGAAGCCTGT
>JANNBZ010000062.1:0-20854 GCA_031386065.1 Burkholderiales bacterium | reverse complement strand
CCGAAGGCAGCGTGGGAGCCGGTCTGGGCCGCGAAGGTCCGCGTCAAGTCGGTCGCCAGCAGCATGCTCGGCATGTCAGAAATGGGCGAGATGGACAAGTCCGCCGAAGGCAAGCCCTCACCCTCGCCCTCGGCCGAGCCCGAGCCGAAGGACAAGAAGCCCGGCGCGTTCGACATCCTGCGCGGCGTGCTCGGCCGCTGAACCCACGCTGCCCATTTCCAGTTCACAGGAGGCTCCATGCACAACCCCCCCTTCGCCTCACGCCGGCTCATCGTCGCCGCCGCCTGCATGGCCGCCACAGCGGCCTTCGCCGACTGCACCGAGCGCAAGACCCGGCCCGCTGAAACCGCGTTCAATGCCCGCGCCATGGCAGCACTCGTGGCCGCATTGCCGCCCGCCCCCGCAGGCGTGGTGGCAGTCGACGCCAAGCCCTTCGACTTCAAGAACCCACCGGCCATCTACGAGGTGTTGTGCGAGGGCTCGAAAGAGGGCGAATTCAGCATCACGGCGCGTCGCCAGTACACCAGAAAACACAGCGAGGCCGAGCGCAAGTACTGGAGCGCGCAGTACGACACGCTGACCGCGCAGTTCCATGCGCTGAAGAAAACGCCGCCCGACAAGGCCGCCGAGCAGCAGGTTTTGCGCCAGCAGTCGAACGCCGCCTGGCAGGCCACGCGCGACGCCGAAAAGGCCGGCGACAAAACCGCTGCGCAAGCCAGCGATGCGCAGTACCGCAGCCTGCGCAACCAGGCCGACGCGATCGACGCGCAACACGAGGCCAGCGTCAAGCCGCAGCTCACTGAACTGGACCGGCGCCGGATCGCCATCGACCTGGAGCGCCAGCAAGTGGAGGTCGTGGTCGGCATGAACTTGCAGCGCCTGCCGACGGCGAACGAGCGCGCGGTGGTGGGCAGCCACGGCGCGGCCAGTCCGGGCAAAAGCGTCGGCCTGAAGGTGCACAACGTCGCGTGGAGCGCGGTCGGAGCCGACGGCCCGTTGCGCCAGACGCTGGCAGCGGCGATGGACAGTGCACGCCTGCAGGCGCTGCTGGGCCAGCCGCTGCCCAGCGAAGCCGAGTCCGGCGCCGTCGCCGCCAAAGCCACGCCAACGCCGGTGCCCGACCTGCCGGCGAGCGCGCTCGCGGGCATGTCGGGCACCAGCGCCTCTACCGCCTCGGTCACCGCCAGCCCCACCACGACGACCGCCGCAGCGGCCACGGCCGCACCCGCTGTACCCGCTGTACCCGCCATGCCGCCCACACAGCCAGCCGCTGCCGAGCCCGTCAAGAAAGCGGCCGAAGCGGTGAACCTGCTGCGCGGCCTGCTCGGCCGGTGAGTGCTGCCGCGCCATCTTTGAAGCGTTTCCAGGAGCATTGACATGAGCGACGCAACCGACCTCCCGCCTGCCGCCACTTCGCCGTCACCGCCGCTAACGCGCCGCGACCTGCTGCGCTGGATCTCGCTCACGGCGGCATCTTCAGTCGTGGGCTGCGGCGGTGGGGGCGACGCCTCCGACCCGGTCGCTCCCGAGCCCGGACCGGGCCCTGGTCCGATCGTGGTCGATCCGACCGAGCCGAAAGCAGCCTTCTCGAAAGACGGCAAAGGCGTGCCGGGCACGCCGGTGACGCCGGCGCAGCGTGCCGCAGCGCTGGACGCGTTGAACGCCCAACTGAACCGGTTGTACGACAGCACGCGGGGCATCGCCTCGCCGGCCGGGGCGCTGGCCTGGCTCGAACAGCAAGACGCTTATCAGACGATAGGCTTCAGTGCCACCGGCAATGTGTACGCAGTGTTCACCGACGGTCGCGCGCTGATCGTCGGCACCAACACACGCATCGATGCGAACGGCGTCAGCGACGGCCCGCCGAGAACGGCCGCTGCCTTCGACGCCGCGAACCGAAAGCGCACCCTGGCTGCCACGCGCGCATCCAGCGTGAAGTCTGCGCAAGCCTTGACCGACTTCGAGGCCGGCATCCCTTCGAAGCAGTTTCGCTACCTGAACACCTGGTTCGACTACGGCAGCGACTGGCCGGCCGGCGTGTGGTGTCGGTCCGGCGTGTCGGCCATGAGTGACATCAGCCAGGCAGGCCAGCACCTGGTGGATTTCGGCTACCAGCCCATCGGCGGGACCGACGCGTTTTCGGGCGACGCGGTTGCGAACACGGTCGAGGCGCTGAAGAACGTGAAGGGCGACGGCGTGTTCTTCTGGACCACCCACGGCGGCACGCTCGACCCCGGCGGCAACATCATCCAGGGCCTGATGACGGGCACCGAGGCCTACCGATCGACGGTGGAGGACACCTACAAGGACGAGTTCGCCGAAGGCACCTTGATCTACTACACCGGCGTGCTGTGCATGGCACCCCTCGCCTGCAACACGCGCGGCTCGGGCACGCACTACACGCGGCTGGCGATCACGCCGAAATTCATCCGCAAGTACGGCTGGTCGTTCGGCCCACACAGCCTGGTTTTCGTCAACGCCTGCGCCAGCGCCACCGGTGCCATGAAGCAGGCCTTCCTCGATGCCGGCGCCTCGGTGTACATGGGCTGGACGAAGCCGGTGCGGCTGTGGGCCATGTGCGGCGCGGCGCTGGACTTTTTCTCGCTGGCGCTGGGGCTGAACGAAAACGGCGGCGACACGCGGGGCGCCGAGATCGAGCCCTTCCAGCGGCCTTACGACTGGGGCGCAGTGATGGACCACCTGCACTCGCGCACCCAGGCCGCCTACTACCTGGACGAAGACGACGGCATCGTCGAACTGGAGCCCACGTTGAACAAGGCCGTGCCGGCGGGCTTCCTGGGCTTGCGGCCGTCGATCTACTGGACCGCGTTCGACGAGGCCCGCAGCGAGATGATTCTGATCGGCGGTGTCTTCGGCACCCGGCCCGGCACCGCCGCCATCGGCGCCAGCATGCCCTGCCTGGGCGGCAACGTGGCCTGTACCTCGTATGGCCGCAGCGCGGACTGGCGGGTGGCCGATGCGACGCCGCTGGCGGTGAAAGACTGGCGCAGCGAGAACGTGGTGCTGAAGCTGCCCGCCGACGGGCCGGGTTCGTCCGGCATCGTGCAAGTGGTGGTGGACGGCCGGTGGAGCAATGGCGTGCAGCTGACGCGGGTGAACTTTCCACTGAAGGCGAACAAGAACTTCGGCGGCAGCCTGAGCGTTCAGGTGAACGCCAACCTTTCCTTTCGCGGCGACTTTCGCGGCGTGCGACTCGACCCCGTGCAGGCGCTGACCTATTTGCCACTCACCGCGTGCTCGACGCCGCTGGCCGCTACGGCCACCTTCACCGCAACCGGTGTCCACCGCTACAGCGCGGGCGACAGCGGCGGCACCGTCACGGTGGAATGGTCGGGCAGCGGCGTGGTGGGGCCGTTCATGCTCGGTGCCAGCGGCGTGGCAGTCACCGGCACGGTGACGCCAAAAAGCCGCACCGGCGCTTTCCTGGCGACCATCTTCGGCACCGGCATCCAGGAAAAAACGACGGTCAGCATTCCGGGCTCTGCGCCGCGAGTGACGATCCGCAGCATCGGGTTCGAGATTGACTCGCAGTTCGATCCCGACACAACCTTGACGATCAGCGTGCCCTTTTCGACACGCTACGCGGCCGATGCCGTCACCCAGTCCCATACCGTTGCCGGCGCCAGCCCCTACAACAGCGCTGACCTGAACACGCGGATCGAGCTCGGGCCGTTCACCGCCGAGTACCCGCCCGAGGAACGGTTGGGGGGGCGCTGAGGCGGCCTTCCACTAGCATCGGTGCGTCATCTGACGGTTCCGGCCCGAAGTCCATGCACCTGCAACTCAGCCACGCGCCCCAGCTCAGCTTCTCTGCGGACAAGATGCTGCCGCTGGCCGCGCGCGACGCCGCGCTGTTGGCCTGGCTGGCGCTCGAAGGGCCGACACCGCGGGCCCGCCTGGCCGCGCTGCTGTGGCCCGACAGCGACGCCGACGCGGCGCGCAATGCACTGCGCCAGCGGCTGTTCCAGTTGCGCAAGGCGCTCGGCTTCGATGCCGTCGTGGGCAGCACCACGCTGGCGCTGGCCGACGGCCTGACACACGATCTGCACGACGCCGACAGCGTGCTTGGCGACGCTGCGCCCACCGCAAACGGCGAGTTCGCCACCTGGCTCGAACAGCAGCGCCAGCGCCGGCGTGACCGCATGCACTTGTCGCTGGTCGAGCTGGCACAGATGGCCGAAGGCGCTCGCGATTGGGACGACGCGCTGTCGCATGCGCAGGAGCTGCTGGCGCTCGAACCGGTGTCGGAAGCCGCGCACCGCCGCGTGATCCGGCTGCACTACCTGGCCGGCGACCGCGCCGCCGCATTGATGGCGTTCGACCGCTGCGAGCAGGTGCTGAAGAACGACGTCGGCGCGCGGCCTTCAGCCGAAACGCTGGCACTTCTGGCAACCATCGAACGCGCCGCGCTGGATTCAACGCAGCAGCCGGCGCGCGCCGTGCCGCCCGCCGTGCTGCGACCGCCGCGCGTGATCGGGCGCGACACCGAACGGCAGGCGCTGGCCCGCGCCGTTGACGACGCAGCGGTGGTGCTGCTGATGGGCGAGGCCGGCATGGGCAAGTCACGCCTGATCGCCGACTGGCGGGCGGCCGCCGGCGCATCGGCTTCGCACGCAGCGAATCACGTGGTCAGCGTCAGCGCGCGACCGGGCGACGCTGCGGTGCCGTACGCGGTGGCGGCACGCTGGCTGCGCGCCGTGTTGCTGCTGCCCGGCGTCGAGCCCAGCGTGGCGCAGCGCGACGATCTGGCCCGCGTGCTGCCCGAGCTTGGCCCGGCGACCGCGCGTGCCGATGCCGACGAACGCTTGCGCTTGCGCGGCGCGGTGCGGGCGCTGCTGGAGCGGGCCGTGCAGCAGGGCCTGCGCGCCGTGGTCATCGACGACTTGCATTACGCCGACGCGCCCAGCATCGAGCTGCTGCACCCGCTGGTGGGCGGCACCGAGTGCGCCTGGATCGTCGCCATGCGGCCCGACGAACTCGGCGCGGCAGCACGTGCGCTGGTGCAGGCGCATGCCGGATCAACCCGTGCGCTGACGCTTCCACTGCAAGCCCTCGACGCCAAGGCCATCGCCGCGTTGCTGGACTCGCTGGCGATCGAGGGCATCGGCGGCATGGCGCAGGCCGAGTCGCTGCGCCGACGCACCGGCGGCAACCCGCTGTACCTGCTTGAAACACTGAAGCTGGCGCTGGCGGCGAATGGCAATGTGGGTCCGGTGGCGCTGGTGCCGCTGGCGGGCCCCGGTGTCGGTGGCGGCGCTGCCAACACGACCACGGCCATCGCCTGGCCGCGCGCCGACAACGTGCAGCGGCTGATCCAGCAACGCCTGCTGCACCTCGGGCCGCTGGCACTCAAGCTGGCGCGTTGCGCCGCGCTGGCCGGGCAGGATCTCTCGCCGCCGCTGGCCGCCGAGGTGCTCGGCCTGCGCCCGCTCGATCTGGCCGACGCCTGGGCCGAACTCGAAACCGCGCAGGTGCTTCGCGACGGCGGCTTTGCGCACGACCTGATCGCCGAAGCCGCGCTGGCCTTGGTGCCGCAGCCGATCGCGCGGACCTTGCGCGCCGAGATCGCGGGCTTTCTGGAGCGCGCCAAGGGTGAGCCGGCGCGCATCGCCGCCCATTGGCTGGCCGCCGGCGAGCCGTACAAAGCGGTGCCGCACCTGACCCGCGCGGCGCAGCGGGCGCATGCGGCGTGGCAGCGCGGCGCAGCCGCCGACCTGCACGAACAGGTGGCCACGATCCTGCGCGCGGCAGGTGACCGCCGCGGCGCCTTCGACGCCTTCTTTGCCGCAGCAGAGGCCACGAGTCAGATGGTCGGCAGGGATCGATTGGCGGCCCTTGGCGACGCGTTGCAGCAGTTGGCCGACGACGACGGCCAGTGCGCCGCAGCAGCACTGGTGCCCACTTTCCTGTTGCACGAAAGCCGCCAGATCGACGCCGCGCGCAAACTGGCGCTGCAGGCGCTGCCGCAGGCGCAGCGCGCCGGCCTGGCCGACATCGAAGTCGAGCTGCTGTGGTTCCTGGCGTTGTTCCACCTCGATCAACGCGAGCTGGCCGAGGCCGCGCAGCGCACCGAGCAGGCGCTGGAGCGCTTGGCCGCCGTCGACCCGGCCACCGCGCGCCTGCAACATCTGGGCACGCGCTTCAAGCTGACCAGCGCGCTGGGGCAGATCCTGTCGTCCACCGGCCACTACGTGCA
Source organism: Burkholderiales bacterium (assembly GCA_031386065.1). Taxonomy (GTDB): domain Bacteria; phylum Pseudomonadota; class Gammaproteobacteria; order Burkholderiales; family Burkholderiaceae_C; genus JANYJJ01. Next base: position 14,637 of record JANNBZ010000062.1, on the reverse strand, counting down.
AGGCAACGCGAAACTGGTGCAGGCCTTGCAGCAGGCCCGGCAAGATCGCGAGTGGGCCTACACCGGTGCCATCGCCAACCAACTGGCCAGCAATGCCCTGGAGCAGGGCAGCCTCGAACGCGCGCTCGACTGGAGTGCGCAGTCGATTGCCGACGACGACCGCTACGACGGCGGCGAGCACTCACGGGTGTCGGTGGCGAGCCAGCGTGCCGGCATCCTGGCGCTCGGCGGCAACCTGGGCGGGGCACTGGCCGCCGCCGAACATGCAGTGGGGATTTGCGAGCGGGTCGTCTTGCGCATCGAGCAACATGCCCGCCAGCGGCTGCACGGGCTGCAGTTCGAACTGGGTCGCGGCGACCTGGCGCTCAAGGGGCTGCGCGCCCTGCGCGCGCGCGACGACCTGCAGCCGCCCGAACGCATTGCGCTGGACGCCGAACTGCTGCGCATCGGCGACGGCCTGGACAGCGCGGCTTTGCTGGAGCAGGTGGTCGCGCTCGACGACTTTCCGCTGCGCGCGCGCATTCTGTGCCTGGCCCAGCCGGGCTGCGACCCGACGCGCATCCTGCCGCTGCTGGCCTTGAGCGCGGCGGCAGCGCGCGACCAGGGCGCGCACGGCCTGTGGCTGACGCTGCAAACGCGCCGCGTGGCCGCGCTGCGCATGGCCGGGCGGGGCGCCGAGGCGCAAGAGCAAGCGCTGGCCGTCTGGCAACGGGTCGAAGACGGCATCGCCGGCGTCGAAATGTTCCCGCGCCTGGCTGCCGAGCTGTGCGCTGCGCTGGCCGACACGCACGCCGACCTGATGCAGGTGATCGCGCTGCGCGCATCCGCCTGGATGCAACGCGCGGCGGCCAGCCTGCCCATCGAGTGGCGGCAGAACTACCTGATGCGCGCACCGATCCTGCAAACCCTGCCGCCTCGCGCACGTGGGCTGTTGATGATGGCGGAGCCCGCGCCCTAACGCGTTCATAACGGCGGGCTTGCTACAACCAAGGCGGCAATCGATGCCGGCACCGGCTTGCCGCGCAGCGGTGGCAGCGTTCATCAACCCCTTGGGAGAATCACATGCACCGAATCACGACCCGCAGTTTCTGCTTGTCCGCAATGGCGCTGGCCGGCGCCATTGCCGCCGCACCGGCCAGCGCCGCCACGCTGGCGAAGACCGACGCCACCTGGAAGGTCACGGCCACAGCGCCGACCGGCAGCTGGAATTCGGCCGCCGGTTTCGACACCTCGACATGGCAGGCGGCAACCGTGCTGTACGAGGTCGGCTTCTACCTGGGCCCGACCTACACCGCGCAAGGCATCTGGAGCTCGGGCGGTCAGTTCTCGAGCACCGAAACGTCGCTCTGGGCGCGCCAGGTGTTTCGCCTGGATGCGCTGCCGACCAGCGCGTCGCTGAAGGCGGGTTTCGACGACGACGCCGACCTGTGGATCAACGGCGTTCAAGTGATCGACGACCACAACGGCGTTGCCAACAACGTCGACGTGGCCAACCTGCTGCCCTACCTCACGCTCGGCGACAACCTGGTCGCCTACGCCGCCACCGACAACTGGCCGGTGTATGGCTACAACCATTCCAGCTGGGTGCAGATCGATGGCCAGATGGCCGCTGCGGTGCCCGAGCCCGAAACCTACGCGCTGATGCTGGCGGGCCTGGCCGCGGTGGGCTTCACGGCGCGCAGACGCAACCGCGCCGGGCAGCGCTGAACCGGGTCGGCACGGAATGCGTGCCTCGCGGCGCCATTACGCCGCAGTGCGACGCTCATTCTTCTCGCGCGCCGGGTCGAAGAAGAACCGCAGCATCTCGCGCGTGGCGTCTGGCCCGTCGGCGTCGGTGAAGCTGCCGGCCGGCAGCCCGCCCGACCAGGCGTGGCCGGCGCCGTGGACCACCCAGTGCTCGGCCGTCGCCGAGCCGTTTTCCGTGTGATGCACCGTGCGGGTGTGGTTGCGGCCTTCGTCGGTGTCGCTGGCCTCGATGCGCGGTGGCGGTGGCGCGCGTCCGTCACCCGAGGCCGCAGCCAGCCCCACCACTGCCGCGATGATCTGTTCGCCGTTGCGCGGATGAACGGTTTCGTCGGCGTCACCGTGGAACACGATGGTGGGCACCAGCACCGCGTCGGGTTCCGCGGTGTCGCCGACGCCCATCGCAGCCTCGGCCATCTCGGTCATCACGCGCCACGGCATGCGCAACGACGCGCCGCTGCGCATCACGCCGATCGCCTCCATCACGTTGCTGGCCGCGCCCACGGGCAGGCCAGAGTGCACACCGACGGCGGCGAACAGGTCAGGGTAGGCCTCGGCCACGACGGCCGCCATCGCGCCACCGGCCGACAGGCCGGCGATGTAGACGCGGCGCGGGTCGATGGCGTGGCGCGCGATCACATTGCGCGTCAGCTCGGCGATCCAGGCTGGCTCGCCACTGTCGCGCCGCTGGTGCTCGGGCTTGAACCAGTTCCAGCAGCGGTGCGCATTGGCAACGTCGGACTGAGCGGGGTAGAGCACGAAGAAGCCCTGCTCGCGCGCGCAGCCGTTCATGCCGGTGCCGGCCGCGAAGTCGTCCGCGTCCTGGGTACAGCCATGCAGCATCACCACCAACGCACGCCCGCGCTCGGCGGGGCCAGGCGGCATGTACAGCTTGTAGTCGCACAGCGCGCCGTCGTGCAGGTGGGTGGCGGCGGTGAAGCTTTCAGCAGAAAGGTCCGCAGCAGCGGGCACTGCGGGTGGTTCGACGCGCGGCGGCTCGGGCGCCGACGGCTGCAGGAACGGCTCGAACGTGGAGGCCGACGCCTCCGCGTTGACCGCAGCGGGCTCGGCGGCGTCACGAACCGAAGTGTCAGCAGGCGCTGCAGGTGCAGCAGGTGCTTCGAGCCAGCCGTCGATGGCGCGCGACGCACGCGTCAAATGCAACGCGCGTGCCAGCCACGCCGCAGCGCGCAACAGCTTTCGAATGACGATGTTCATGCGCGCAGGCCGCTCGCAATTTCGATGCCGTCACGCGCCGCAGTCGAACCGCGTGGTGCGGCCAATTCGGCGGGGTTCAACCGCCCTGCTTCGGGCGCTTGCCGGGGTTCTTCTTGTGCGTTGCCTTGCCGCGTTCCAGGCTGACTTTCTGGCCGGTGGGACGGGTCGGCTTGGTGGTCGCCGGACCCGGTGTGGGTTTGACGGCGTTGGGGGTTGTGGTGTCTGAATGCTTGCTCATGGTGGTCGACTCCTGAAGAATGAAAACGGCTGCGAGGCCGGCGTTGTTCAACACCCTCGCAGTGCGGACGGCGGCGTCAAAGCCAGTACTCCCAGGCGCGCGCGAACTGCTCTTTCACACGCATCTCGATCGGCCGGCGTTCCCACTGCGCCAGGTCGACCGCATCGGACGCCGCCAGGTCCTTGTCGAACATCGCCTGCACCTGGCGGCCGAACTCGGGGCCGAGCACGACGGCGTTCAATTCCTGGTTGTGCAGGAAGCTGCGCCAGTCGAGGTTGGTGGAGCCGACCGTGGCCCACACACCGTCGATCAGCGCGGTCTTGGAATGCAGGATCACGCCGCGTCGCTCGTAGATTTTCACGCCCGCGCGCAGCAGTTGCGCGTAGTAGCGGCGCCCGGCATGGAACACCAGCCACGAGTCGGTGCGGCTGGGAAGGATCAGCCGCACGTCGACCCCGCGCCGCGCGGCCGACTGCAGCGCCGCCAGCAACTGCGGGTCGGGCGCGAAGTAGGCGTTGGTGATGCTGACGCTGGTCTCGGCGCTGGCAATCGCCGACAGCAAGGTGGCGTAGATCTGGCTGAACGGCTCGTCGGGCGAACTGCCGATGGCGCGCACCACGTGACGGCCCACGGTTTCGGGCGGCGGGAAGTAGTTCTTCGGCGCCAGCGTCTCGCCCTTCTGCTTGTCCCAGGTTTCGATGAAGAGCTTCTGGAACTCGGCCACCACCGGGCCGCGCAACTGCACGTCGGTGTCGCGCCAGGCGGGGTCGCCATCGGGCTTGTCGGCGGTGGGTTGGCCCGAGCCGCGCGAGCCTCGGCTGAACGAGCCACCGGAGTACACGCTGCTGATGTTGATGCCGCCCAGGAACGCGGTGCGCCCGTCAACGATCAACAGCTTGCGGTGGTCGCGCTGGTTCAGCTCCCACTCCTTGCGCGCGGACATGGCGGTCAGCGGGTTGAGCGGATTGAACTCCAACACCTTCACGCCCGCGTCCTGCAGGCGCTTGAAAAACACCGCGGGCGTGCCGAGCGTGCCCACGCTGTCGCGAATCAGGTTCACCTGCACGCCTTGCGACTGCTTGTCGATCAGCGCCTGTGCAAAGCGCTGCCCGACTTCGTCGTCTTCGAGGATGTAGGTCTCCATGTTGATGTGGTCTTGCGCGGCCTCGATGGCAGCAAACATCGCCTGGTAGGTGGCCGGTCCGTCCTGCAGCAGCAGCACCTCGTTGCCGGTGGTCAGCGGGCTGCCGACGATCTCCTCTTCCAGCGCGAGGTGGCGCTCGAAAATATCGGTCGCCACGCCCCGGCTGCGCAGCCGGTCGAGCACGGCTTTGCTGCGTGCGGTCGACAGCGGCCCGCGCGCGCCTTCCAGCACCACCGGTCCGGTGGGCCGGCGCGCCAGGTCGGGCACGATGGTGGGCAGGCTGCTGCAGCCCGACAAGGCCAGCAGCAGCCATCCCAGGCTCGACCAATGGCGCAGCAAGGCTCGCGTCAAGTGCGCAACCCGGCTTCGAACTGGCAAGCCTTTGCGGTCACAGTCGTCCCATCAACAGCAAGACAATGACGATGATGACCAGCAGTCCGAGGCCACCGCTGGGCCCGTACCCCCAGCTCCGGCTGTGGCCCCAGCTTGGCAGTGCGCCGACAAGCATCAGGATCAGGATGATCAAAAGTATGGTGCCCAGGCTCATGGTGTTTTCCTCTTGGTGTTGGGTGAATCAGTTCAGGCCGGAACGAAGCGCCTGTGTCAACTGCGCAGAGCAGGCCTGAAATGAGCCGACTTCGCTGCACAGATTCGCAGGTGCTTCGCTGCGTCGGCTCAGTTGGCCGGCGCCGACGCCGGCGGCGTGACGATGACCGTGGTGTTGCTGCCGGGCTTGCCCGGGTCGCCTTTGCTGCCCTCGGCACCGGCCGGGCCGGCAGGGCCGGGAACCGCCACCGGTGTCGTCGCAGGGACGTTCACCACGGTGGGTTTGTCGCAGGCCGCCAGGCCCGTCGCGGCCACGATCGCCGCCATCAGAATGGAATGTTTCATCTTCTATCCTCCTCAGGTTGATAAAGCGTGGCAGGGACGATTTGCGCCTCCACGAACAAACCGACACGTCGCCGAGGCGACGTGTCCGGCACCGGGCCAGCGTAGGGACGAACCCTGAACACTTCTGTGCGCTGGCATACAGATGGCAAAAATTGCGGCCGCATCAGCGTCTCCGCGCGGGCACGGGAACGGTCTTCGCGGCGGTGCGAACGGCCAGGCCGGGGCAGGCAGTTGCATCGCGGTCGGCCGCAGCGGAATCGCCCGGGTCGATCAACGGAATCAGGCCCGCCAGCGGGCTCACCAGGGCCAGCAGCGCGGCCGTGGCCAGCTTGCGGCCGAGCGGCCCTTTGTCGAGCGAGACCTGCGGGTGCGCAAAGCTGCCGCGCACCAGCAGCGGCGTGCGCAAGCTCAGCGGGCTGAAGTCTTTCGGGCTCACCACCGCGCGCAGGTCGAGCACCTCGGTGGCCAGCGACAGCGAACCGTCGACCAGCAGCGTCGAGTCGGTGGTGTCGATGACCATCACACGCGGGCGCAGCACGCCGCCGTCGGCCGCCAGATCGGCCACGGCGCATTGCACCTTCAGCGAGTCGTCGCCCTTGAACAACACGCCCAGGCCCTGGGCGATGTCGATGCCGGCCGCTTCGATGACCAGGTGCGAGACCGACCCGTCGCGCAACTGCGAGCGCACCGTGCCCTTCAGGCTAGCCAGGATCTCGGCGGTCGATCGGCCCTGGCCGCGCAGCATGGCGCGCCCGTTGAGCTTGCCCGACACATACGGCGGCGCACCCTCGGCGCGCGCCAGCTTCAGCCAGCGTTCCAGCCGCACGCCGTCCCAGCGCAGGTCGGTGTTCCACAGCGCGTTGGTGGCGCGCCCGTCGAGTCGCAACATGCCCATCAGGCGGCCATCGGCGGTGCGGGCATCGATGTCGGTGATGGTCAGCACACCGCCTTCCAGTTGCAGGTGGGCATGCAGCGGGCGCAGCGGTTCAAGCAGGCTGGTGTTGAGGTCGACATCGCGAATGTCGATCAGCACATTGGCGTTCATCATGCGCAGCGCGGCCAGGTCGAACGGGCGGTCGGGCAGCACCTTGCCCTTGGTCTTGGCGGTGTTGTCCAGCGGCTTGCCAACGGCATCACCCTTCTCGGCCGCCGCGGCCGACGCCAGCGCCGGCGTGGTGCCCAGCACCGGGCCCAGGTCGGCCAGCAGCAGCCGCGTGCCACCGAGCCGGCCGCTGAGCGTGGGCACGGCCAGGCCGGCTTCATAGGTGAAGGCGCCGTTCAGGCGGCTGGCGCCCACCGTCGCGTCGTCGACTCTGATGCGCCAGGTGTTGCCCTCCTTGACGATCATGCCGTCGGTGCGAAATGCGCCGGTGGTCGGCAGCGTCACGCCCACCGGGTCGCCCACGGCGGCCAGCGACGGGCCCTTCAGGCTGAAGCGGCCGCTGAGCCCGCCCAGGCTGAGCGCGTCGACCGCGCTGCCGTTGAAGAGCAGGCTGGCGCGACCGATGGTGGCGTTGACCGTCACCGGCACCGGCGCGGCCAGGGCCGGGTCGGCGGCCCATGGCAACACGCCCGACGACGACAGCGTCAGCTTCAACGGAAACTGCCGGTAGCGGCCGCTGGCGGTGACGCGCAGGCCGTTGGCCGGTGCCTGCTGCGTGACCACGCTGCTGGTGGTTGCGGCCGATGCCGCCGATGCCACTGGTGCGGCCGGTGCGGCCGGTGCGGCTGACACACGCGCCATCACCGACGAGTCGGCCAGCGTCAGCTGTGCGTCCACGTCCAGGTCGAAGGGCTTGTCGCGGTAGCGCAGCGTGCCGTCGGCGACCTGCAGGCTGCCGAACTGCGGCAGCAGCAGCGGCTGGATCGGCGCGTTCGTCGGCGGCGGACGGAATTGCCACGAGGCGCGCCCGTCGGCCAGGCGTTCGAGGTTGCCGTCGAGGGTGCTGGCCTGCAGCCGTTCCACACGCAGCGGTTGCCCCCGATAAGCGCGCCACAGGTCGATGTAGCGCAGGTCCAGCGACACGTCTCGCGCCAGCAGCAAGTGCGGCGAGGTGCTCCAGCTCGGCGCGCCGATCTCCATTTGTGAGGCGCGCAATTCGACGCCGCCGAGAAATCGCAGCCTGAACGCGGGCGCAGTATCAGACGCAGTGGCGGACGGCGCGGTGAGGCTGACACGCCGGTCCAGTTTGTCGGCCATCAGGCGCTGCAGGGGCCCGGACAGCATCGGCCAACCCATCGTCTCGCCAATGCCGAGGCCCACCAACACCAGTAGCAACAAGGTCAAGAATCCAGCAACGAGCGGACGCTTTATGAACACCGCACCCGCGCCAGCCAGCGCGCTCATCGCCGTGGGCACAAAGGCGGCGATCCGCCCGTTGCCAACGCGCGGCGGATGCCGCAGGCTTGCACTTCGGGGCGGAACGGGCTGGCGGTTTCCATGCACGCACTCCTGCGTCTGCGAAGCGTTGATGGTCGGTTCGCAAGCGAACATCTGCCATCGGTCGCAGCCGGCTTTGCGTGTGAGCCGGTTCCTACAGGTGATGCAGGCCGGAAAGGCGCATGCCTCAGGCGCGCTGGGCCATCAGTTCGCTCTTGCGCGCGGCCAGGCGGGCGCCGAGGTCGGCCATGTCGAGCTTGCTGGCCTTGGCCTTCGGAAACAACTCGGTGTGTTCTTCCTTGACATGATGTTTCACGTACTCGGCCAGCACCCTGACCTTGGCGTCGAACATTTCACCGTCGGGCGTCACGCCCTCGACCTGGGCGATCAGTGCCTTCATCGTGGCCTGCTCGACGATGGCCTCGGGCACCAGTTCCTTGTCCTTCAACGCGGCCTTCACGGCGGGGTAGAAGATTTCTTCCTCGACCTGCGCGTGCACGCTGAGCTCGGTGCAGATCTTGCTCACCAGCGTCATCTTTCGCGCCGGCGACCTTGTCTTTTCGTACTCGGCGAACAGGTCGCTGACGGCCTTGTGATCGGCGCGCAGCAAGGCGGTCGCGTCAAGGGGCTTGGGGGGCTTGGGGGATTTAGGAGACGTCTTGCGCGTCGTGGTTTTCTTGGGTGCAGTTGCCATTTTTTCTTCCTGTGGGTGAAGGGAATTGACCAGCGTTCAGGTGAACAGCGCGATCAAAATGATGATGGGAATAGGGATGCCGAGAAAGAGCAGCAGCAGTGATCGCATCGCGGTCTCCTGAGGTTTGAAGGCGTTGAAGAACAGGACTCAATCGTCGCGGTGGCGGCCACCGAAGGTCGCCGCCAGGCTGGCGACGAAGGCACCGATCAGCAGCGAGATGAACAACCACAGCGCACCGTACGACGAGGCCTTGCGCGCCTTGTCGGCAGCGTCCTTGGCGGTCACCTCGGCCTCGCGCAATTTCGACTGCACGCTGGTGTAGGTGTCGGTAACGCGCTTCTCGGCGTCTTGCTGACTCAGGCCGGTGCGCTGCGCAACCAGCTGGCCAACATAGCGAACGTCGTCGGACGGCAAGGCGCCACTGCGCATCGAATTCACGAAGATGCGCGTCACTTCGGCGGGCGAGGCGGCAGCAGTTGGAGCCGCCGGAGCCGCCGGAGTCGTGGTTGCGGTCGCGTCCGTGGAGGCCGGCTTGCGGAACAACGAGTCGATGAAGTAGCCCATGGGTCCGCTGTCGGCGCTTGACTTGTCGGCGTTCGAACCCGCAGCCGCTGCACCCGCTACGGCGGCCGTGCTGGCCACACCACCCACCGCAGAAGCGCCGGCCTGAACGCCGCTGCCGACGATGGAGCCGATCACCGATGTCAACAGTGCCGCCGTGGCCAGCGATGCCACCGCCCAGGCCAGAAAGCCGTGCGCGGTGTCGCGAAAGTAAACCTCGTCAGAGTGCAGCGCGACCCAGCGCGTGCGCAGCCGGCCGGCAATGTAGCCGCCCATGCCTGAAGCGAGCAACTGCGTCAGCGTCAGCCACAAAATGGTGCCGACGCCGAAGGTGGTGGCGCTGACACCGTCGTGCGCCCACGGCGACACCGACGACAAGCCCAGCCCGGTGCCCAGGATCAACAAGATCAGCGACAACGCGGCCGCCGCAGCGGCGCCCGCCACGATGGCGCCCCACGAGACCGCGCTGGTGTGCGTGCGCGAACTGTCCATGTGAAGGGCGGGCATGGCGCCACGGTTGCGGGCCAGATCGTCGGCGGTGGATAGATTGGAGATGGCCATGGTGGGCAGACAAAGTGAAGTTCGCGAATCATGAAATCGGCACCAACTTCGCACCGTCGGAGCTTCATCACTTCACGCGTAGGACGATGGCTTGAGCAGCCGGCGTCCGCGCATCGTCTGTGTGCGCCAGCGCACAGTGCGGAGGGGCATCGGCGCGCATCATCCGCCGTTCAATTCACCCGGAGAATCCTCATGAAAACTTCCCCCGTTGCGATCTGCGGCGCGTTGCTCGCCAGCCTGGTTCTGGGTGCCTGCAGCATGACGCCGATGATGCCGGCCAACAGCCCGATGGTGGCGCGCCTGTCGGGTACCAATGAAGTGCCCAGCGTGCCCACCAACGGCAATGGCACCGCAGAAATCAGCTTCGACAAACAGACCAAGGTGATGGCGTGGACCGTCAACTATTCCGGCCTCACCGGCCCGGCCACCGGGGCGCACTTCCATGGCCCGGCGGCGATCAGCGAGAACGCCGGTGTGGTGGTGCCATTGACCGGCAGCCTGGCCAGCCCGATCAGCGGCTCGGCCACCTTGACCGACGCGCAAGCCGCCGACCTGATGGCCGGCAAGTGGTACTTCAACGTGCACACCGCTGCCAACCCGGGCGGTGAGATTCGCGGCCAGGTCAACGTGGCGCGCTGAGCCCAAACAATCCGCAGGAATCGTCAGGCCTGCTTGCGGGCCGGGCGCTTTGCTGCGGCCCTCACGGGCGGCTTAGTGGCTGCCGGTTTCGCGCCCGTTGCCGCCTTGCGGCCGGCCAGGCTCTTGGCCAGCAGCTCCGTCAGGTCGACCACGTTCGACGACACCCCATCGGCCGGCGATTCTTCCAGCGGCGTGACCGTTTCGGTCTCACCGGCGGCGACCTTCTTGTTGACCAGCGCATGCACGGCGGCGGCGAATCCGTCGACGTGTTCTTCGGCCTTCCACGGCGCCGTCATGTCGGCAATCAACTGGGCGGCCATCTTCAATTCGGCCGGCTTCAGGTTGGCGGCCGACTTGCCTTCAGCGGGCAGCTTCAGGTCGTCGGGTGGTCGCAATTCGCTGGCCCATCGAATGGTGTTGAGCACCAGCGCCGGACCCGACGGAATCAGCGCCGCGAGGTGTTCCTTGGTGTGCATGACCACCCGCGCAATGCCGATCACACCGGCTTCGAGCATGGCCTCGCGCAGCAGCGCATAGACCTTCTCGCCCTTGCCTATCGGTTCCAGGTAGTACGGGCGTTCCAGCAGCACGAAGGGATTTTCGACCGCCTTCACGAACGACTCGATTTCTATCGTCTGCGTGCTCTTGGGGAAGGCCTCCTTGATCTCGTCCTCGCTCAGCACCACGTAGTCGCCGTCGTCCTGCTTGATGCCCTTGACGATGTCGACTTTCTGAAATTCCTTGACGGTGCGCTAGTAGACGCGCAGGTAGCCCACCGGGTCCATCGAACGTTTGTCGAGCCAGTCGAAATCGATGCCGGTTTCCTGCGACGCCGGGTACAGCGCCACCGGCACGTGCACCAGTCCGAAACTGCTGGCTCCCTTCCAGATCGCGCGCGGCATGTTGGCTCCTTGGGTGTGAGCCGCATGGTTCACTCGACACGCGTTGCCGCAGCGTAGGCCGGCCCAGCGATCGGCTGTAGGAGACGCGCCAGAGATGCTGGCTGCCGCTGAGGCCCGCGCATCCGAGGTTGATCGAATGTTCTGCACTGGCCTTCGCTGGACAGCTTCGCAGGTCCTTCGCTGCGTCGGCTCAGTCTCCCAGCAGCTCGCCCACCGCCTTCAGGTCGTCGACCCGGTCGCACACGGCCTTGATGGCCATCAGGATGGGCACGCCGAGGAACAGGCCCCACACGCCCCACAACCAGCCCCAGGCCAGCACGCCGACGAAGACGGCGACGGGGTTCATGCGGCTGGCACGGCTGGTCAGCCACGGCGTCAGGATGTAGCCGACCACCGTGTGCACTGCCAGCGAGGCGCCGCCCACCAGCAGGCCCATTTCGACCGAGCCGAACTGCACGAAGCCCATCAGCGCCGACAGCCCCGTCACCGCGATGCTGCCCAGGTAGGGAATGAAGTTCAGCACGAAGCTGGCGACACCCCACACCGCCGCCCGCTCGACGCCGATCCACAGGAATACGAGCCAGGTGACGACGCCGACGATGGCGCTGGTGATCACCAGCACGCCGAGGTAGCGCTGCACCTGCGCGTCGATTTCGTCCAGCGCCTGCAGCGTGATCTTTTTTTGCCCGAAGGTCGGGCCGGCGATCTTCACCATCTTGCGGCGGAAGGTGTCGCCCGACACCAGCAGGAAGAAGGTGACGAACACCACCACCGTTGCCTGGCCCACCCCTGCCGCCAGGCCCAGCGCGCCCGGCCACAGGTAGTCCTTCACGTCGAAGCGCGGGCGCTCGATCTGCACCTTGGTCACACCGCGGCTGGTGCGGGCGGCGGGGGTCGCGCTGGCCTCTGCCGTGCGCTCCAGTTCGGAGGCGGCCTGCTGCATCTTGTTGATGGTGGCGGCGGCGCCGTCGCTGCGATGGCCCTCCATGACGCGGCGAACCTTTTGCGCCACCTCGGGAATGGCTTCGATCATCGCGCTGGCGTCGTCGGACAACCGGTACGCCATGGTGCCGATGCCGGCCAGGATCCCCAGCACCAGCAGCGACGACGCAGCCAGCCTCGGCAGGTGCCAGCGCACCATGCGGTTGACCGCCGGCGTCAGCGCGTAGCTGAACATCAGCCCCAGCAGCAAGGGCACGAACACCGCCGCCGCCCAGTGCAGCACGTACACGCTGGCCAGTGCGGCCAGCACCACCAGCGAGGTGCTGCGCAGGTTCACCGTGCTGGGCGGCAGCACGGTGGGCTCCTGCGGCAACGGCAGCAGCGCGGTGGGCTGTACGGCTTCGGCTTCGTCGACCGTGGCCAGCGCCGCGTCGGTGGCGCGTTCGTTGGCCAGGCGGGCTTCGGTGTTGGCGGGGTCGGTCATGCGGGGTTCCGGTGTGTGCGTGGCGGCTGACGGCTACAACTGCGAGCTGAACACCGACGCCAGATGCTCGAGCAGCTTCTCGTGCCACGGTCGGTTCAACCATTGCTGGTGGCTGATCGGGCGCGAGCGCTGCCAGTCGGCGTCGAAGATGGCGACCTGCTCTTTGGCGAAGCCGGCATCGAGCACGTTCAGATTGGCTTCGTCGTTGAGGCGGAACGAGCGGTTGTCGAAGTTGGTCGAGCCCACGCTCACGAACAAGCCGTCCACCACCATCGACTTGACGTGGAACATGGTCGGCGCGAACTCGGCGATCGCTATGCCGGCCTGCAGCAGGTCGCCCCAGCCGGCGCGCGAGGCCTTGCGCACCAGCTCGGTGTCGATGTGCTCGCCCGGCGTGATGATGCGGATCTTCACACCACGCTTCGCGGCGGCCGCCAGTGCGGCGGTGGTCATCGCGTCGGGCACGAAGTACGAGTTGGCGAGCTGGATGCTGTCGCGTGCCGCCGTGATCGCCATCAGGTACATCAGCTGCATGCTCTCGCTGCCGCCGGTGGGCGAGCTGCTGAACACCTGGGCCGACATGCCGCCGCGCGACGGCAAGGCCGGGAAGTAGCTGGCCTGGTGCAGCACGCTGCCCTTGGCCTTGATCCAGTTGTCCATGAACACCGCCTGCATCTGCGCCACCACCGGACCTTCGACGCGGAAGTGCGTGTCGCGCCATTCCTTCGGGTTGCGCGCGTCGCCGCCCCACTGGTCGGCAATGCCCACGCCGCCGGTGAAGCCGATGCGGCCGTCGACCACCAGCAGCTTGCGGTGGGTGCGGTTGTTCAAGCGCGGCAGGTGGCTCCAGTGCGGCTCGTGGTAGCGCTCGATCTCGATGCCGGCGGCTTTCATCTGGTCGAGGTAGCGCTGCTCCATCTTCACGCTGCCCACCCAGTCGAGCAGCACATGCACCTTCACGCCGGCCTGCGCGCGTTCGGTCAGCGCATCGGCAAACTTCTGGCCGATGGCTTCCGACCAGTAGATGTAGGTCTCGAAGGTGATGGTCTGCTGCGCCTGCGCAATCGCCTGCAGCATGGCCGGGAAGATGCGGTCGCCGTTGACCAGCACCTGCACCTCGTTGCCGGCCACGATGGGCGGCCCCAGCAGCACGCTCATTGCGCGCGCGAACTGCGGGTCGTCGGTCGCGTAGCGGCGTTCCAGCGTGCGCTCGATCTTCTTTTCGGCGGTGATGAAGTTCATCGCCAGCAACACGGCGCATAGCGTCACCACGCTGCTGATCAGGGCGATCCACATGCTTTTCTTTTTCATGTCTGCGTGGCAATGCCCTCAACGACTGGCATTGAGTATGGCGGCGCAGGCAGGCTCATGTGGCGGTATTCACGGCGGCAGGCAGGCTCACGTCGAAGCGGCTGCCATGGCCCAGGCCGGTGCTGAAGGCGCGAATGCTGCCGCCATGCATTTCGACCAGGCGCTTGGTCAGCGCCAGGCCGATGCCCAGGCCACCTTCGGAACGGTCCAGCGTGCCGGCCACCTGGCTGAACATCTCGAAGATGCCGGGCAGCGACTCGGGCGCGATGCCGACGCCGCTGTCGATGATGGCGATGTGAATCGCGTCGCCCGTCTGCGTGGCTTCGAGCCGGATGGTGCCGCCGTCGTCGGTGTACTTCGCGGCGTTGGCCAGCAGGTTGCCCAGCACCTGCACCACGCGCATCGGGTCGGCCTGCAGCATCAGCGGCGTGGCAGGCAGCACCAGTTCCAGCGTGTGGCGCCTGGCGTCGAACAGCTCGCGCACGGTTTCAACCGCCACATGCACCACCGAGTCGAGCGTCACGCGTTCGGGGCGCAATTTCAGGCGGCCGCTGGTGATGCGCGAGGTGTCGAGCAGGTCGTCAAGCAGGCGCGACATGGTGCGCGTTTGCCGCGCCACCACGCCGCTGATCCAGGCCAGCTTTTCCGGCGGCAGGTCGGGCTGGGCCAACAAATGGGCTGCGGTGCGAATCGGTGCCAGCGGGTTGCGCAGCTCGTGCGCCAGCGTGGCCAGGAATTCGTCTTTGCGGCGGTCGGCGGTGCGCAACGCTTGCGTGGCCTGCGCCGCGTCGGTGATGTCGATGTGCACGCCGACCCACTCGCGCAGCGCGCCGCTGGGCTCGAACACCGGCACCGCCCGAATGGCAAAGCGGCGCCACTCGCCGTCGAAGCGACGCACGCGGTGCTCGAAGAGAAAGGTGCGGCGCTCG
>JANNBZ010000023.1:0-3848 GCA_031386065.1 Burkholderiales bacterium | reverse complement strand
CGCCGACCAGCACCCGGGTATGCACCTGTTCGCCGCGCACGTCATCGACGATCAGTTTCAGCAGGCCATCGTTGAGCAGCAGGGTGTCGCCCGGCTTCACGTCGCGCGGCAGTTCCTTGTAGTCCAGACCCACGCGCTCGTTCGTGCCGAGTTCGGTGGTGGCGCCGTCGAGCACGAATTTCTGCCCGGCCACCAGCAGCGTCTTGCCGCCGTCGAACTTGCCGACGCGAATTTTCGGGCCCTGCAGGTCGGCCATGATGGCGACCTCTTTGCCAGCCTCTCGCGCCACGTCGCGCACCAGCTTCGCACGGTCGATGTGGTCCTGCGCCGTGCCATGCGAAAAGTTGAGTCGCACGACGTCGACGCCGGCGCGAATCATCTGGCCCAGTATTTCGGGCGAACTGGACGCAGGGCCGAGCGTGGCAACGATCTTGGTGGCGCGTGGCATGGTGTGTCTCCGGTCTTGTCGTGTTGCGTCGCTAACGCTGAACTGAGGTCAGGCGGGTGCTTGTTCCTGTGCCCGCCGCTGAAGGATCTCGAACGCCGGCAGTGTCTTGCCTTCCAGGATTTCAAGGAAGGCGCCGCCGCCAGTCGAGATATAGCCGATGTCTTTTTCGATGCCGTACTTGGCAATCGCCGCCAGCGTGTCGCCGCCGCCGGCAATGCTGAAGGCGCTGGACGCCGCAATGGCACGCGCAATGGATTCGGTGCCGTGCGAAAACGCGTCGAACTCGAACACGCCCACCGGCCCGTTCCAGACAATGGTGCCGGCGGTCTTGAGCTGGTCGGCCAGCAAGGCGGCGGTCTGCGGGCCGATGTCGAGGATCAGGTCGTCGGTGGCCACGTCGGCAGACGCCTTCACTGTGGCTGGCGCGTCGGCGGCGAAGGCTTTCGCGGTCACCACATCCTGCGGAATCGGCACCGCCGCGCCGCGCGCCTGCATGGCGTCGATGACGGCTTTCGCCTCGGCCAGCAGGTCGGCCTCGGCCAGCGATTTTCCGATCGGCAACCCTGCCGCCAGCATGAAAGTGTTGGCGATGCCGCCGCCGACGATCAGCCGGTCGACCTTGCTGGACAACGCCTTCAGGATGGTCAGCTTGGTGCTGACCTTGCTGCCGGCGACGATGGCCACCAGCGGCCGCTTCGGGTTCGCCAGCGCCTTGCCGATGGCGTCGATCTCGGCCGCCAGCAGCGGGCCGGCGCAGGCGACTTTGGCGAACTGCGCGATGCCGTAGGTGGTGGCCTCGGCACGGTGCGCGGTGCCGAAGGCGTCGTTGACGAACACGTCGCACAGGGCGGCCATCTTGCGGGCCAGTGTTTCGTCGTTCTTCTTCTCGCCCTTGTTGGCGCGGCAGTTCTCCAGCAGCACCACCTGGCCGGGCGCGACGCTGACGCCGTCAACCCAATCGGCGACCAGCGGCACCGCGATGCCCATCAGCTCGGACAGGCGGGCCGCCACCGGCGCCAGCGAATCGGCGGGTTTCAAGGCGCCCTCGGTCGGGCGCCCGAGGTGCGAGGTGACCATCACCGCCGCGCCGGCGTCCAGCGCCATGCGGATGGCCGGAACCGAGGCGCGGATGCGGGTGTCCTCGGTGATGGCGCCGCGGGCGTCGAGCGGCACGTTGAGGTCGGCGCGAATGAACACGCGCTGGCCGGACACGCGGCCTTGAGCGACCAGATCTTCGAAGCGGATGACGTTCATGGGCAACCTCGGTGGGTGGCGAATTCTAGAGACGCCGGGCCCGCCACAGTTACGGCCCGGTTTCAGCCCCGGGATTGCACACGACCCACCATCGTCCTCACGCTCGCGCGGCGGGTCGATTCAGGAATGGCCGATGGCAAGCAAGCGAGCCGCCACGCGTGCGTACCGCAAGTCGCCGCTGCGCTCGTGTTCTTCCTTGCAGGTGAACACCATCTTGATCACGTGATCGTCGTCGCTGCGCAGCGTGCGCGCGACCAGTGCAGGCCAGTCGACAACCGCTTCGGCTAAAGACTTTTCGATTTCGCCGCCGCCACCAAATTCGGCAAGCGTGCCACGCGCCACCACCCAGGCCGCAGCCCAGGCGGGCCAGAAGGCGCGCAGCGCGGCCACCGGATCGGTCAGCGCCGGCAGCACGATGCGCAGTGCGTGGCAGGCAGTCACGAGGTGCAGCGCGGTGAAGCTCATCCCGGCCCCGTATTCGTCGATCGAAACGCTGCACAGCGCGTCGAGCGCCGACGGCACATCGCTCGCCGCCACCCACAGCGGGGCACAGGCCTGACGAAACTCGGGGGCGCCCGCGACCTCGCGCAGGCGCTGCGAAATCGGTGGCTGCAGCCAGCTTCGTGCGACCAGCGCGCGTGCGCCCTGCAAGCGCACCAGGGCCTCCGCGATGGGCACATCAAGGCCCTCGGGCGGCGCCAGCAGGCGGCGCTGGGATGCGAGGTCGGCCAGGCCGCTCGCGATCTCGCCCAGGTGGTCGAAGCGGCGCCCGTAGGCGAGCCGGATCAGGCTGTGAAACGCGGTCGACGCAGGTGCCTGGAGCAGCTCGTCGAGCCACTCGGCCTGCACGCGCAGCGCACCGTCGCGTTCGATCTCAGCGCTGAAAAACGCGAGGAGATCGGCGTAGCGCGCGGACTGCCCGAAGGCGGCCTGCGCGTCGCGCGCCGTGTTCAGCGGCGTCACGCTTCGCGGCGGCGCGGGCGGCAACCGCGTGGCGTAGCCGGCGGCAAAGCGGTGCAACACCTCGGCAGGCGCGCCCAGGCCCAGCAACGCCCCCAGGGCCATCGGCAAATGGGTGGAAAACCCTTCGACGGTGAACAGGCCGGCAGCGCGGTGGCGCTGCGTGTGGTCGAGGTAGGCGGAACGCGCGTTCATCGACCCACCTTAGCGGCTGCACGGGTCGCTGCCAAGGAAGCGGCGGCTATGCCGGCCATAGCGGGAACCGCTGCAGGACGTTCAGGCCGGAACGAAGCGCCTGTGTCAACTGCGCAGAGCAGGCCTGAGGTGAGCCGACTGCGCTGCACAGCTTCGCAGGTGCTTCGCTGCGTCGGCTCAGTGCGTCTTGCTCGCCTTGGCCGCTTGCGGTTTGCCGGACGGCTTGTCGGCGGGCAGCTCAGCCTCGGCGGCGGTCTTCGCTGCCTTGCCGGCATCGGCGACTTCGGTCGTCAACTGCGGCGGCACCGGCTCGATCTTGTTCTCGCGCATGTAGTCGTTCATGTCGCGCCAGCCGGCGAACACGGCGGCCTTCTCGGCCTTCTTGTTGAGCGCGTAGCAGTCTTCGATGGCGCGGCCGGCGTGCCGGCAGGCGCCACCAATGGCCTTGCCGTCAGCCTCGCGCACGGCGGCCAGCTTTTCAGGCGACTCCACACCCAGCATCTCGCAGCCACTGAGCAGCGCGGCGAAGGTGACAACGGTTGCGACGAGAAGGCGATGCATGGCGCGGTTTGAAAAGCGGGTTTGCTTTGCTTATCGGCACGCAACGCGCCGACTTGAACGCCGCGCTCGTCGCGTGGGATCAGCGCATCGCCAGCAGACGCTCGACCCGCTCCTCGGTCGACGGGTGGGTCGAGAACAGCCCGCGCAAGCCGCCCGCCGACAGCGGATTGATGATCATCATCTGCGCGGTTTCGGGGTGGCGTTCGGTGGCTTGCAGCGGCAGGCCCTGCGCGCTGCGGTGAATCTTTTGCAGCGCGCTGGCCAGCGCCTGCGGCTCGCCGGAAATCTCGGCGCCGCCACGGTCGGCCTCGAACTCGCGCGAGCGGCTGATGGCCATCTGGATCAGGCTGGCCGCCAGCGGTGCCAGCAGCATCACCAGCAGGCCAACGATGGGGTTGGTCGAGCGGCCTTCGCTGTTGCGCCCGCCGAA
>JANNBZ010000448.1:0-15842 GCA_031386065.1 Burkholderiales bacterium | reverse complement strand
CGGACGCGGCGCGAACATCTTCGGCTCCGGCGTCTTCGGCTCCAGGCCCACGATGGTGGCGACCGGAATGTTCTGCGTGGTGAACTGCTGGATGCGGCGGATCATGCCGGTGTCCATGCGCTCGCCGAGCGTGATCGCCAGACCGTTGCGGCCCGCGCGCCCGGTGCGGCCGATGCGGTGCACGTAGTCCTCCGCCTTCATCGGCAGGCCGTAGTTGATGACATGGCTGATGCTGGGCACGTCGATGCCGCGCGCGGCCACGTCGGTGGCGACCAGGATTTTCAGTTGCTTGTTGCGCAGCCCTTGCAGCACGCGGTTGCGGCGCCCTTGCGGGTGGCCGCCGTGCAGCGACGCCACGTGGTGGCCCATGTCGGCCAGGCGGTCAGCGAGCCAGTCGGCGTCACGCTGCGTGCTGGTGAACACCAGCGCCTGCTCCATTTCCTTCTGGGTCCGGATGTGGTCGAGCAAGGCGTTCTTGTGGTTGCTGTTGTCGGCCCAGTGCAGGCGCTGCTCGATGTTTTCGTGGGTGTCGGTGTGCGAGGCCACGTCGATGCGCTTCGGATCGCGCAACAGGTTCTGCGCCAGGCGCCCGACGCTGCCGGCAAAGGTGGCGCTAAACATCACCGTCTGGCGCGCCGCAGGGATCTGCTGCGAGATGGTGGTGATGTCGTCGATGAAGCCCATGTCGAGCATGCGGTCGGCTTCGTCGAGCACCAGCATTTCCACATTTTCCAGCACGCAGCGGCCGGTCTGGATGTGATCGAGCAAGCGGCCCGGTGTCGAAATCAGGATGTCCAGCGGGCCGCGCAGCGCAGCGATCTGCGCCGGGTACGGGACGCCGCCGACGACGGTGGCCACGCGCAGGCCCTGCACATGGCGGCCGTAGGTGGCCGCAGCCTTGGCAACCTGCATCGCCAGTTCGCGGGTCGGTGCCAGCACCAGGATGCGCGGGCCGTAGATGACGCCTTTTTCACGCCGCTTGGTGTTGTCGCCGCGGGCCGCCAGCACGCGTTGCAATGCGGGCAGGATGAACGCAGCGGTCTTGCCGCTGCCGGTGCGCGCCGAGACCATCAGGTCGTGGCCGGCGAGCGCGGGAGGAATGGCCTGCGCTTGTACTTCGGTGGCGGTGTCGTAACCCGATTCGGTCACGGCTTTGGTCAGGGCTTCTTGCAGGCCCAGGGAATCGAAACTCATTTTTTCTCTTTCGAAAAGCAGTGCCCGCGTACCGAGGTTCGGCACGTTGAAGGGCACCCGCGGTCCATCGATGGATCCGCCCGGTCAGGTCGCCACAGCGTTCAGGGAACAGTCAAAGCGACGGCATCGCCGCCAACCATTACCCTGGCGTTTCACTTTGGCCCGCTGTTGCGTGCGCCTGGACGTGGATTCGCTGGTGGGAGATCAAGACAGGCCGCACGACTCAGGCGTGGGGTGGCTCGAAAGAGGTCAGAGGAAATGAACGAAATGCTGGCAACTTCCAGCAAGCCTGCGATTGTATGCGATTCGGGTTAACGCTGACAAGCGCCCGTCGTCAACCGCCGTTCTTCACGTAGAAGTCGAACACATGGCGGGTCTGCGCATCGGCCAGAAAGCGCGCTGTTCCCAGCACCGGCAGTGGTTGCGGGGTGAAGCGAGCCAGGCTCCGCAGCGAGGCCAGCGGCAGCGGGCTGTGCGCCGGCACGTCGTTCCAGCCGAGCATGAAGTGCCCGCCCGGCTTGAGACGCGTGAAGCAGGCCAGGAACGCGCGCTCGCAGTCGTCGCGTTCGTCCAGCCCCCAACCGAAAACGCCGTTACAGAGGATCAGGTCGAAATGGCTTTCGTCGAAGTGCGCGTCCAGCGACTGAAGCCCGGCAACGATGTGCCTGCGCGCGCCGAACTTTCGCTTCCACGGGTCGGGGTCGAGCGTCCAGTATTCCTGACCCGGGAACAGCTTTTCGTAGTGCCGCGTGAACCAGTCTGAACCCACGAACAACACCCTGCGCATGCCAGGCAGCCGCGCATACGCCGGCAGGACGACGCGCTCCAGCACGTCGCGGTCGGGCGAGTGCAGCCGGTTCGGCAGGCCGACTGCGTTGCGCAGCAGGATCGCGGCATAGCGATAGAAATCCGACGCCGGCCGCTCGCGCAGCGCAGTCCTGATTTTTTCGACGATCATCGCGGCTCCCAAAAAGGCTACTTCAGCAGGAAGTGTTCCCGGTAGTAAGCCAACTCGTCGATGGACTCGTGGACGTCGGCCAGCGCCGTGTGCGCCTGGGCCTTCTTGATGCCGGCGACGATCTCGGGCTTCCATCGCTTGGCCAGTTCTTTCAGCGTGCTCACGTCGAGATTGCGGTAGTGAAAAAACGCCTCCAGTGTGGGCATGGTGCGCGCCATAAAGCGCCGGTCCTGGCAGATGCTGTTGCCGCACATCGGCGACTTCCCGCGCGGCACGTAGCGCTTCAGGAATTCGATCACCTGGGTTTCGGCCTGGGCTTCGTCGACAGTCGATGCCTTGACCCGGTCGATCAAGCCGCTGCGGCCGTGGGTGCCCTTGTTCCACGCGTCCATTGCGTCCAGCGCGGCGTCGCTCTGGTGCACTGCGAACACCGGCCCTTCAACCCGCTGGCCCAGTTGCGGGTTGGTGACCACCACCGCGATCTCGATGATGCGATCGGTGTCGGGGTACAGCCCGGTCATCTCCAGATCGATCCAGATCAGGTTCTGGTCGCTGGCCATCAGCGGTTCGGGTGTGGAACCCGGGCTCGTTGGACTCACTTCTTTCATGTCGAATGCTCCTTGCGTGGATTCTCGCAGCCCTACACTTGGGGCCATGGAATCTTCTGCAC
The DNA here is from genome assembly GCA_031386065.1 of Burkholderiales bacterium. Lineage (GTDB taxonomy): Bacteria > Pseudomonadota > Gammaproteobacteria > Burkholderiales > Burkholderiaceae_C > JANYJJ01. Next base: position 13,020 of record JANNBZ010000448.1, on the reverse strand, counting down.
TCACTGTGTCCCTGGCTGTCGTTCTGGTCTGCTCGCTGCTGGTGAAATTCTGGCTGGCCACCCGACAGTCGCGCCACGTCGCCGCGCACCGCAGCGCGGTGCCGACAGTCTTCGCGCAAACCATCACCTTGGCAGCGCATCAAAAGGCAGCCGACTACACGTTGGCGAAGGGGCGCTTCGGCGTGTTGACGGCAGCGTTTTCAGCCGCCGCGCTGTTGGGCTGGACCCTGCTCGGCGGGCTGGACACGCTGAACATCGCGGTGCGTGACGCTGTGCAGCCGCGCTTCGGGGCCCTGGCCTACCAGTTGGCGCTGTTGGCTGCGTTCAGCGTGATCGGCGCGGCACTGGACCTGCCCTTCGAGCTCTACCGCACCTTTCGCATCGAGCAACGCTTCGGCTTCAACCGCATGACCTGGAAGATGTACCTGAGCGACACCTTGAAGGGCGCGCTGGTGGGCGCACTGGTCGGCCTGCCCATCGCCGCGTTGATCCTGTGGATCATGGGCCACACCGGCGGCCTGTGGTGGCTGTGGGCCTGGGGCGCATGGACGGCTTTCAACCTGCTGGCTTTGGTGCTGTACCCCACCGTCATCGCGCCGCTGTTCAACAAGTTCGAGCCGCTGGCCGACGAATCGCTGAAGGCCCGGGTGCAGGCCCTGATGACGCGTTGCGGCTTCGCTGCGAAGGGCTTGTTCGTGATGGACGGCAGCAAGCGGTCGGCCCATGCGAATGCGTACTTCACCGGCCTGGGTGCGGCCAAGCGGGTCGTCTTTTTCGACACCCTGCTGAAGAAGCTCACGCCCAGCGAGGTGGAGGCGGTGCTGGCTCATGAGTTGGGCCACTTCAAGCACAAGCATGTGCTCAAGCGCATCGTGTCGATGTTCGCGCTCAGTCTGGCCGGCTTCGCGCTGCTGGGCTGGTTGTCGGGGCAGGCCTGGTTCTACAGCGGGCTGGGCGTGCAGGCGTCGATGAACGCCCCGAACGACGCGGTCGCCTTGTTGTTGCTGTTGATGGTCGTGCCGTTGTTCGGCTTTTTCATTTCGCCGCTGTTTGCGCGCTTTTCCCGCAAGCACGAGTTCGAGGCCGATGCCTACGCCTGCGCGCAAGCCGATGGTCGCGATCTGGCGGCCGCCCTGCTGAAGCTGCACGAAGACAACGCTGCCACCCTGACGCCCGATCCGCTGTATGTTCGCTTTTACTATTCGCACCCGCCTGCAGGAGAGCGGCTGGCGGCACTTCACCACGCATCGTCGACACCCCGGGGCTGATTCATGAAAGACCTGTTGAACCAGAAATGCCGCGCCCTCGAAGGCGGCTCTGCCATGAGCGCGCAGGACATCCATTCGCATCTTGCCGCCGTGCCGGGCTGGCAGTCGAACGACGGCGCGATCGAAAAGACCTTCAGCTTCAAGAACTTTCACGAGACCATGGCCTTCGTGAACGCGCTGGCCTGGATCTGCCATGTCGAAGACCACCACCCCGCGCTGGCGGTCAGCTACGACCGCTGCGTGGTGCGCTTCAGCACCCACTCGGTGGCGGGCATTTCGGTCAATGACTTCATCTGCGCCGCGAAGGCGAATGCACTGGTGGCTTTTGTCGGCTGAGGTGCTTCGCGCCAAGGCGAAGCCTTGAGCAAAACTGTCGTGCTGGACCTGGGGCTGGTGGTTGCCGGACACGGCCGCCACTACATCGTCGAAACGCCCGACGGGTCGCGGATCACCTGTCATCCACGCGGCAAGAAAAGCGACTGCGTGGTCGGTGACCGCGTGCGCTGGCAACCGGCGGGGGACGAAGGCGTGATCGAGCGTCTGGAACCGCGCCTGAACCTGCTGTACCGGCAGGACGAGTGGAAGACGAAGGCGTTCGCAGCCAATCTCGACCAGATCCTGATCATGGTCGCCAGCGAGCCGGTGTTCAGCGAGAGCCAACTGGCGCGTGCGCTGATCGCCGCCGAGAGTGCCGGCATCGCCGCGCGCATCCTGCTGAACAAGGCCGACCTGCCACAAATCACAGCCGCGCGCGCCCGCCTGTTGCCGTACACCGCCATGGGCTGCGAGGTGCTGGAGGTCGCGCTGAAGACCCACCCCGCCGAGGCGCGCGCCCTGCTCGACCCGTTGCTGACCGGCCGTGCCAGCCTGGTGCTGGGGCCCAGCGGCACCGGCAAGAGCACCCTCATCAACCTGCTGGCGCCGAACGCCAAGGCCCAGGTCGGCGACATCTCTCACGCACTCAATTCGGGGCGCCACACCACCACCACGACGCAGTGGTACTGGCTGGACGCCGAACGAAGCACCGGGCTGATCGATTCGCCGGGTTTTCAGGAGTTCGGGCTGCGCCAGGTCGATGCGCAAAAGCTACCCGGCCTGATGCCGGATCTGCGCCGGGCTTCGACCGAATGCAAGTTCTACAACTGCACCCACCAGCACGAGCCGGGCTGCGGGGTGACGGCGGCGGTGCAGCGCGGTGAGATCAGTGAATCGAGGTACCGCATCTACGGTGAAATTCTTCGCGAGTTGTCGCAGACGCGCTGGTAGCGCAGCTGCCACCGAAGTCGTTCAGCCGATCAGATTCGCCAGCGACAACAAGGCCAGCAGCAGCATCCACAGCACCATCGATCGCCAGACCAGGCCCACGATGCTGCGCAGATGGGCGGGCACTGCGGGCGCGCCCGGGGTCGATCCCTCAGCGGCCATGTCTTCGGCGGCGGCGCCCATGTCGAAGGTCTTCGAGCGGTCGGGCGTCACCCCCGGCGCCGCACTGCCGCCCAGTTGCACGCCGACGGCACCTGCGGCGGCGGCCAGGATGATGCCCTCGTTCGGATGCTTCCAGAGCCCCGCGTCGCGGCGCCAGCAATTCACCGCTTCCTCGAAGTTGCCGACAACCGCGAAGCCGAACGCGGTCAATCGCGCCGGCACGTGGTCGAGCACACTGAAGAGCCGCTGCGACAAGGCCATCAAGCGCTCGTTGGTGGGTTCGCCCACAGTGCGATTCTTGTAGGCCCAGTACCGACTGCCCAGCTCGGCCATCCGATACAGCACCGCACCGGCCGGCCCCAAGCCGAGGCTGGACAGCACGACGAACCAGAAGAAAACACCGAACACATGGCGGTGCGCTGCCAGCAGCGAATGCTCGATCACGTGACGCAGCAGCTCGGTGCGCGGCAGCTCGCTGGCGTCGAGGTGCCGCCACTCGGTCAGCAGGCGGCTCGCCTCCAGTTCATCGCCCCGTTCGAGCGCCGCACGCAGGTCGGTGAAGTAGTGGCTGAATTGCCGAAAGCCGAGCGTGAGGTAGAGCACCGCCACGTTCCAGGCCAGGGCCAACAACACGCTGAAATGAGCCAGTGCGGCGAACATCGCCCAGGCAAGCATCGAAGGAACCAAGGCCGTGATGGCCCACACCACCCAGGCGTGGTGATCGTCGCCCGCATCGAAATTTCGCCCTGTCCAGCGCATCCACGCGGTCAGTGCGTCATGCACCTTGTTGCCGCGCGGCAGCGGCTTCAGTTGCTCGATGAGCAAGGCGAACAGGACGGCGAAGAAACTCATGCGTGCGCATGATACCGACGCCGATCACGCAGACAGGAAGCGATAGAAATTGCGCAGCATCGCCGCCGTGGCACCCCAAACGAAATAGCGGCGCGGTTGACCGGCTTCGTCGACGCCTTGCCACGGCATCGAGAAGAACTCTCGGCGCTGTCCGGCGACTTCGACCTCGTGGCGCTGGTGATGCGCCGGATTCATCAGGAAATCCAGTGGCACCTCGAACACCTCAGCGACCTCGAACGGATCGGCGGTAACGGTGAAGCCGGGGTCGATCAGCGCGAACACCGGTGTCACGATGAAGCCGGTGCCGGTGGTGTAGGGGGGAAATGCGCCAAGCACGTCGACGTGCTTCGCATCGAGGCCGATTTCTTCGTGCGCTTCGCGCAGCGCGGTCGCCGTGGCGCTCACATCGGTCGGCTCGACACGGCCACCCGGAAAGCTGATCTGGCCAGGGTGGTCGGTCAGGTGGTCGGTGCGCTGGGTCAGCAGCACCATCAACCGGTCTCGCACCACCAGGGGCACCAGCACGGATGCGTGTGTCGGCTCGCGCTCGGTGAAGCGAGGCTCGGCCACGACTTCGGGGTGCCAGATCGGCGGCGCATGAAAGCGGGCACGCAAGGCCTGCGGCACCAACCGCTCGGTGGCCACCGGCAGCAGGTGGTCATCGATGCCGATGACGGGCAGTTCTTGCGGATTGAAACTCAAAGGCATGCGTGGATTGAAAACGAAACAGCCGCCCTGACGGCGGCTGTTTGCGAAGGCAGGGCGGCTTCAGGTGGGTTAAGCCAGCTTCTCTTTGATCCGTGCCGACTTGCCGGAGCGGTCGCGCAGGTAGTACAGCTTGGCGCGACGCACATCGCCGCGGCGTTTCACCTCGATCGAGGCGATCAGCGGGCTGTAGTTCTGGAAGGTTCGCTCGACGCCCTCGCCGCTGGAGATCTTGCGCACGATGAAGCTCGAATTGAGCCCCCGATTGCGCTTGGCAATCACGACGCCTTCGTAGGCCTGCACGCGCTTGCGTGTGCCTTCGACGACGTTGACGCTGACGATCACGGTGTCGCCGGGGGCGAACGGTGGAATGGTCTTGTTGAGGCGAGCAATTTCTTCTTGCTCCAGGGTCTGGATCAGGTCCATGGTTTCTCCGTGTGATCGTGCCGACGCCGTTGTTGAAAGAAGCTGTAGGTCTGGCTCGCTGGAAGCGAGCGCCGGCTGGCAGAGGATCAAATAGCCTTTGATTATAGCGTGAGCGACTTCAGCAGCGTCTCGTCGGCGGCGGTCAGGGCGCCACGCCTGCGGGCGGCGTCGATCAGGTCGGGACGCCGGCGAGCGGTCAGGATCAGCGACTGCTCGCGGCGCCAGCGGGCGATCTCGGCGTGGTGGCCTGACAGCAGCACTGCGGGAATCGGCTCTGCAGGCTGCTCGCCACCAGGCGCAGGCAAAATTTCCGGGCGGCTGTAGTGCGGGCAATCGAGCAAGCCGTCGGAAAAACTGTCCTGCTGGTGCGATTGCGCGTCGCCGAGCACGCCTTCCTGCAGACGCGCCACGGCGTCCAGCATCGCCAGTGCCGGTAACTCGCCGCCAGAAAGGACAAAGTCGCCCAGGCTGATCTCGATGTCCACATGGCGGTCCAGAAATCGCTGGTCGATTCCTTCGTAACGGCCGCACAGCAACACCGCGCCCGGCCCCGCCGCAAATTCGTTGACGAGCGCCTGGTCCAGACGGCGGCCGGTGGGTGAGAAATGAACCACTCGCGCGGCATCGGCCCGATCGGTAACCACCGTCTGCAGCGCCCGCTGCAGCGGCTCGACCAGCATCACCATGCCGGGGCCACCGCCGTACGGCCGGTCGTCGATGCGGCGATAGGTGCTGTCCGCGAAATCGCGCAACTGCCACAGCTTGACTTCGACCTGACCCGATTCGAAAGCGCGCCGGGTCACGCCGTGCGTCAGGTGCGGAGCGAACAATTCGGGAAACAGCGTGATGACGTCGAAGCGCATGCCGCAGGCCCGGCGTCAGTAGTCCAGGCCCCAATCCACCGTGATTCGGCGATCGGTCAGGCTGACGGCATCGACATACTGGCCAACGAACGGGATCAGCCGCTGCGCAGCCTCGTCGGTCGGCTCCGAGCCGTTCGGCACCACGCGCAACACGCTGTGCGGGCCAGTGTCGATCAGCCCCGAGACGGTGCCGAGTTCCGCGCCGTCGCGGTTCACCACCGACAGGCCGATGAGGTCGACCCAGTAGAACTCGTCGGGGTCCGCAGGTGGGAAACTGGCGCGCGACACGAAGATGCGCGCGCCGCGCAAGGCTTCGGCACCCGAACGGTCGGACACGCCCTGCGGCAAGGCCACCAATCCGTCGCCATGAGCCTTCACCTGAACGATGTCCAGCAGCGGCGGATACGGCGCCACGGCGGTCAGCGGCCGCTTGAAGCCGCCGGGTTCAGCCGCCTTCAGGAACCACTGGCGGGTCGAGAAAATGGCTTGCGGATCGGATGCAAAAGGCTGCACCTTGACCCAGCCCTTGACGCCCCAGGCATTAAGGATGAAGCCGACTTCGACAGCGTCTTCAGGCCAGGCCGGCGCATGAGCGCCTGCGGGCGTTGCCATCGAAGTCGACACTCAACAGCTCAGACGGCTGCCTTGGCTTGGGCCACCAGGCGAGCGACCGTGGGCGACAGCTGGGCGCCGGTGTTGGCCCAGAAATCGATGCGGTCGAAGGCCACGCGCAGCGGCTGCTCGGCGCCGGAAGCGACAGGGTTGTAGAACCCCACGCGTTCGATGAAGCGGCCGTCGCGGCGGGTGCGCGAATCGGCAACGACGATGTTGTAGAAAGGGCGCTTCTTGGCACCGCCGCGTGCGAGTCGAATGACAACCATGATGTTTCCTTGAACTGAATTCAGACCATCGACCACCGCACCGGGAGACACCTCAGGGCAAGCAGATCGCAATTGACCGGCGCTATTCACGCTGACCACAAACCACTGATTGACCTGTGGATCAACCGGTAAGCTACGGCACCGTAGATACGCCAGCGCGCCGCGCTGACCGTTGCCGAAACCCTCGATTCTAGCTGTTCCCCATTCTTGCCCTCAACGCCATGTCCGAGCCCGCTCTCCTGATCCGCCCCAGCACGCCTGCCGACAACGCCGTTATCACCGAGATCTACGGTTGGAACGTACTCCACGGCACGGGCACTTTTGAACTGGTCGCGCCGAACGCCGCCGACATGGCCAGGCGCCGCGAGGACGTGTTGGCCAAGGGCTTGCCGTGGCTGGTCGCGGAGCGGTCCGGTCAGGTGTTGGGCTATGCCTACGCGAATCACTTCCGGCCGCGGCCAGCCTATCGCTTCTGCGTGGAGGACTCGATCTATCTCTGTCCCGCAGCACAAGGCCAAGGCGTCGGGCGGCTGCTGCTGGCCGAGTTGCTGAGCCAGTGCGAAGCACGGGGCGCACGGCAGATGCTGGCCGTCATCGGCGACTCGGCGAATACGAGTTCCATCGGCGTGCACCGCGCGCTGGGCTTCGAGCAGACCGGCGTGCTGAAGGCGGCCGGCTGGAAGTTCGAGCGCTGGCTCGATGTGCTGCTGATGCAGCGCAGCCTGGGTCAAGGCGACACGGTGGTGCCGACCGACACCCCACAAGACACGCCGCGATGACGGGTTCTGCGGGCACCCCGAAATCCAAGACGCTCGCGACCTGGCTGGCCCTGCTGGGTGGCAGCCTGGGGTTGCACCGGCTCTACCTCCACGGCCGGCGCGATCTGTTCGGCTGGCTGCATCCGCTACCGACTTTGCTCGGTGTGTACGGGATTCAACGGGCCATGGCGTTTGGTCAGGACGACACGCTCTCGTGGGCCCTGATCCCGCTGCTCGGAATCACGATCGCCGCAAGCATGCTGGCGGCGATCGTCTACGGCCTGACCAGCGATGAAAAGTGGAACGCCCGCTTCAACCCGTTGGCACACCAGGCCGATTCGGGCTGGCTGGCAATCATCGGCGTGGTGCTGGCACTGTTCTTCGGCACCTCGGTGTTGATGGCCACCATCGCCTTCAGCGGCCAGCGATTCTTCGAGTACCAGATCGAAGCCGGCCGCGTCGCCCGCACCTGACCGTCAGGCGAACAACACCAGACTGAGCCAGTACGACACACCCGCCACGAACGCCGATGCGGGAATGGTGAAGATCCAGGCCCAGACGATGTTGCCGGCCACGCCCCAACGCACGGCCGAGGCGCGGCGCACCGAACCCACGCCGACGATGGCACCGGTGATGGTGTGCGTTGTCGACACCGGAATGCCCATCGCGGTGGCGAGGAAGAGCGTGATCGCACCGCCCGTCTCTGCGCAGAAGCCGCCCACCGGTTTCAACTTGGTGATCTTCTGGCCCATGGTCTTGACGATTCGCCAGCCGCCGAACATCGTGCCCAGCCCGATCGCCAGATAGCAACTCACGATGACCCAGGTCGGCGGCATCGCGTCACTGGCTGCCGAATAACCGGTGGCGATCAGCAGCATCCAGATGATGCCGATGGTCTTTTGCGCATCGTTGCCACCGTGACCCAAGCTGTACAAGCCGGCCGACACCAGTTGAGCCCGTCTGAACCAGTTGTCCACTCGAAGCGGCGACGCATGTCTGAACAGATTCGCCACCAGCACCATCAGCAGCGAGCCAAGCAGAAATCCCAACATCGGCGACAGGAAGATGAACAGCACCGTCTTCCACACGCCTGCCGATATCAGGGCACCTGCGCCGGCCTTGGCGATCACCGCGCCGACGATGCCGCCGATCAAGGCGTGCGACGAACTTGAAGGAATGCCGTACCACCAGGTGATGATGTTCCACGCAATGGCCCCGATCAGTGCGCCGAACACCACGTGGTGGTCGACCACGCCGGGCACCACGATGCCCTTGCCCACGGTCGCCGCCACCTTGAGTTGAAAAATGGCGATCGCCAGCACGTTGAAAAAGGCGGCGAAGATGACCGCCTGCTGCGGCTTGAGCACACCCGTCGAAACAACGGTGGCGATCGAGTTGGCCGCGTCGTGAAAGCCATTCATGAAGTCGAAGGCGATGGCCAGCATCACCAGCATCGCCACCACCCAGAAGGCGGTCTGTACCGAACCCATTCAGGAGTTCTCGAGGACCACACCCTCGATCAGGTTCGCCACGTCTTCGCAGCGGTCGGAGATCGATTCGAGTTGCTCGTAGATGGTTTTCAGCTTGATCAGTTCGCGCACGTCGTTCTCTTCGCGAAACAGCTTCGACATCGCCGAGCGCATCACGCGATCGGCATCGGATTCGAGCTTGTCGATTTCCTCGCAGGTCTTGATCGCCGATTCGGCTGCTTCGCTCTGGCTGATGCGCGGCAGCAGCGACACCGCATGCTGCACGCGTTCGCAGCACTTGGCGCTGATCTCGCCCAGACGAAGGATGTCCTCGGTCATCGCACGCACGTCGTAGAGCTGCATCGTTTCGGTGGCGTCTTGAAGCAGGTCCAGGATGTCGTCCATCGCATTGATCAGCCCGTGGATCTGCTCGCGGTCGATGGGCGTGATGAAGGTCTTGTGCAGCAGCCGGTTGACCTCGGCGGTGACGCGATCGGCCTGCCGCTCGGCATGGCCCACTTCGTTGCCGTACTTCTCGCGCAGCAGCGGGTCGGCATAGTTCTCGATCAGCAGAATGAACGCCCTGGCGCCTTCGACGATGTAGTTTCCGTGCTGGTTGAAAAGCTCGAAAAAATTGCCTTCACGGGGCAGCAATTTGCCGAAAAGCATGCGGGGCTCCTGCGCGGACGCTCGGCTGCGGTCAGGACGACCACCGTCACGAAAACGTCATCCATTTGAAACCCGCGCAGTGTAGCGGTTCACCCCGGTGGTACCTGCGTGGCGCCGCTCGCCTGACCACTCGCATCGAAGTGCCCGCGGCGCGCCGTGAAGCCCGACAAGGCGTCGAGCAAACGCGCGAAGTCATCTTCGTGATTGGCCGGGTTGAAGTGCTCTGTCGCCACTGAAAAGACCGGCGCACCGTCATAGCTTTGGAAGTAGCTTGTGTAGGCATCGCACAGCCGCTGCAGGTAGTCTTCGGTGATGCCCTGCTCCATGCGAATGCCGCGCCGCCGGATGCGCTGCAACAGCGTGGTCGGCGAGGCCTGCAGCCAGATCACCAGGTCGGGCTCGGGCACTTGCTGCGCGGCCTGCGCGTGCATTTGCGCATACAGGCGGTGCTCCTCGTCGCTGAGGTTGAGTCGCGCAAACAGGGCGTCCTTGGCGAACACGAAATCGCTCACCACGGTGGCCGAGAACATGCCGGGCTGGGCCAGGCTTTGCATCTGCTTCAAACGCTGGAACAGGAAGATCAGCTGGGTCTGAAAGGCATAGCCCGGCTGGTCAGCGTAGAAGCGCTCCAGCAGCGGGTTCTCGTCGGCCGCCTCCATCATCAATTCAGCGCCCAGGTGATTGCCCAGACGACGCGCCAGCGAACTCTTGCCGACGCCGATCGCGCCTTCAACCGCGATGTGCCGCAGTGCGCCGATGCCGTTCATTCACACACCTCGATGCGTTGCTGGGCCACACCTGACAAAAATTGTCGAAGCGGGCCACGACCAGGGATCAGCACGTCGCGTGCCACCTCATTCAGCGGCAGCAACGCGAAGGCGCGTTCGTGCAGGCGCGGGTGCGGCACCTGCAGGCCGGGGATGTCGATGGTCTGGTCGCCGAACAGCAGCAGGTCGAGGTCCAGCGTTCGCGGCGCGTTCGGGAACGGGCGCTCGCGGCCGTGCGCCTGCTCGATGCGTTGCAGGGCACTCAACAGTTCTGTCGGCGGCAGTTCGGTGTCGATGGCAACGACCGCGTTGAGGTAGTCGGGCCCCGTCGAATCGAGTGGCGCGCTGCGGTAGGTTCTGGAACGCGCCACGACAGTCGTCGCTGAGATTTCAGCCATCGCGGCGACCGCCGATTCCAACGCAGCAGCGGCGTCCCCCAGGTTGGCGCCCAGACCCACGTAGGCGCGCAACATCAATCGACGGCGGGGCCTGTCGGTGCAGCCGCCGTGCCCGCGTCGGCGGGCTTGCGGCGGCGTCGACGGCGCCGCTTGGCAGGCTCGCCGGTGGCGGGCAGTTCAGAGTCCGCATCGCCAGCCGCATCCGCGTCCGAGGCCAGGGCGGGGGCGTGCTGGCGACGCGCCGGCTCGCGCCTGCGCGCCGCGTCCATCAGTCGTTCACGCCCAGCGTCATCGGCGAGCGAAAACTCTTCCCACCAGGTGCCGAGTTCGGGATCGATCTCGCCGCAGTCGGCGCGCAGGCGCAGGAAGTCGAAGCCGGCGCGAAAGCGCGGTTGTTCGATCAGCGTGAACGGGCCGCTGCCCACGCGGCGTTCGAGGCGCGGCTGCATCAGCCAGATCTCGCGCATGTCGGCGGCCAGCTTGCCGCGACCGGAGATGTCTCCAATGCGCGCATCGAACACCGCATCAACGGCCTGCTGCAGCGCCGGCATCGGTGCCTCGCCGCGCGCCTTCAGCTGCTGCCAGCGGTCAAGCACGTCGTGCCACAGCATGCAGGCCAGCATGAAGCTCGGTGCCACCGACTTGCCTTCGCCGACGCGGCGGTCGGTGTCGGCCAAGGCCAGCTGCACGAACTTCTCGCGGCCGTCGTGGCGATGCGCTTCGTCGAGCACCACGTCGAGCACCGGGAACACGCCGCGGTGCAGGCCCTGCTTGCGAAGCTCTTCCATGCTGGCCAGAGAGTGGCCAGTTTGAAGCAGCTTGATCATCTCGTCGAACAGCCGCGACTGCGGCACGTTGTCGAGCAGCGCGGCCATGGCCTTGATGGGCGCGCGTGTTTTCGGTTCGATCTCGAAGCCCAGCTTCGCCGCAAAGCGCACCGCGCGGATGATGCGTACCGGGTCTTCGCGGTAGCGCGCTTCGGGGTCGCCGATCATGCGCAGCAGCTTCTTCTTCGCGTCCTTCAGGCCACCGTGGTAGTCGACCACGATCTCGGTCTGCGGGTTGTAGTACATCGCGTTGACAGTGAAGTCGCGACGCGCCGCGTCTTCGATCTGCGGACCCCAGACGTTGTCGCGCAGCACGCGGCCTTCGGCGTCGACGACATGGCTCTTGCCGGCCATCTCACTCTTCGAGGTCTTCTCGTTGCCGGCCACTTGCTCGGCGGCCGCCGCGTCCATCACGGCACGAAAAGTAGACACCTCGATCACCTCGCTGAGGCCCCGTTCCTGGCGTCCGCGACCGAACACCACGTGCACGATGCGAAAGCGCCGGCCAATGATGAAGGCTCGCCGGAACAGGCCCTTCACCTGCTCCGGTGTGGCATTGGTGGCCACGTCGAAATCCTTGGGACGCAGGCCGAGCAGCAGGTCGCGCACCGCGCCGCCGACGATGTAAGCCTCGTAGCCGCCGTCGGTGAGCGTGCGCACCACCTTGACAGCACGTTCGTCGACCAGGCTGGGGTCGATGCCGTGTTCGGCCTTGCCGACCTCGACCCGCTTGCCCTTGGGCGCACTGCCGACGGCCGCTTTGCTGGCCGGTTTGCCGAGCAATCGATCGAAAAACTTTTTGATCATGTGAAGAGTTTGAGAATTCGCCAGTGGCGTTCGCGTGCAATGGTTTCCAGCGCGTCAGACGGGTTGGTCGCCACCGGATCGGTGGCTCGCTCGAGCAGCGGCAGGTCGTTGGCAGAGTCGCTGTAGACGCTGATGCGGTCGAAATCCCGCCACTGCGCGCCCCGCTGGGCCAGCCACTCCTCCACCCTGCGAACCTTGCCTTCGCGGTAGCTGGGCGTGCCGTCGATTCGACCCGTGATGGTACCCCCGGGCCCCCGCTGCAAGCGCACCGCCAGCAAATCGGCAATGCCGAATGCCTGCGCAATCGGCGCGGTGACGAAATCGTTGGTGGCGGTGACCAGCGCCACCAGGTCGCCCTGCCGCTGATGCAGCGCCACCAGGTCCAGCGCCGCCGGGCGCATTTGCGGGCGGATCACCTCGTGCATGAAGCGCTGCTGCGCCACTGCCGCCTCGGAAGGGCTGCGAGCGCGCAGCGGCTCGGTGGCAAAGTCGACGTAGGCGTGAATGTCGAGCTCCCCGCGCTGGTACTGCGCGAAGAAGGCATCGTTGCGGCGACGAAACGAGGCCTCGTCGACCCAGCCCAGGCGGATCAAGAACTCGCCCCAGGCGTGGTCGCTGTCCAGTGGCAGCAGCGTCTCGTCGAGGTCGAACAGGCACAGGTTCGCAGCGGTCACTGGTGCACCCCGATTGCCGAGTACAGCAATCGACCCGCCGGGCGGGTCGTGCCTTGCTTGGGGCGGCCCGGCGCGGCGGCCCGTCGCGACTGGTGCACCCCGATTGCCGAGTACGCCAATCGACCCGCCGGGCGGGTCGTGCCTTGCTTGGGGCGGCCCGGCGCGGCGGCCCGTCGCGACTGGTGCACCCCGATTGCCGAGTACGCCAATCGACCCGCCGGGCGGGTCGTG
>JANNBZ010000421.1:0-3675 GCA_031386065.1 Burkholderiales bacterium | reverse complement strand
GCGCACGCCGCCATTCCCGACAGCGGTGTCGACGCACTGCAAGGCGCGGTGGCGATCCTGGCCGCGCTGTACCAGCAGAACACGCTCTACAAGAACATCACGTCCACGGTGCCCGGCATCACGCACCCGTACCTGAACGTCGGCCGCATCGAAGGCGGCAGCAACACCAATGTGGTGCCGGGCAAGGTGGTGTTGAAGCTGGACCGCCGCATGATCCCCGAAGAAAACCCGGTCGAGGTGGAGGCCGACATCCGCCGCGTGATCGCCGATGCGGCGGCGGCGTGCCCCGGCATCACGGTCGACATGAAGCGCCTGCTGCTGGCCCGCGCGCTGCAGCCGCTGCCGGGCAACCAGGTGTTGGTCGATGCGCTGCAGCGCCACGCCGAAGCGGTGTTCGGCGAACCGATTCCGACCACCGGCACGCCGCTGTACACCGACGTACGGCTGTACTTCGAGCGCGGCATCCCGGCGGTGATCTACGGCGCCGGGCCACGCAGCGTGCTCGAAAGCAATGCCAAGCGCGCCGACGAGCACATCGTGCTCGACGACCTGCGCGGTGCCACCAAGGTGGTGGCGCGGATGCTGTTCGACCTGCTGAGCTGACGCGGCTTGCGCCCGACACGGGCAGCCCCCGATTCAAACCCGGGCGCGCATGCGGCACAGTGCGCTCACGTGAGCACATGAGCAGGCGAGCACAGATATTGCTCACTCGCCCGTCTGACTTCAACCTTCGCCGGAGACACCCCATGGGTCCAGCTGTTCGCCCTTCCTTCACCGCACTGAAACTGCTGGCCGCCAGCACCGCGCTGCTCCTGGTCATGCCGTTGGCCCAGGCGCAAGAAACGCCGGTCAAGTTCCAGCTCGACTGGCGCTTCGAAGGCCCGGCCGCGCTGTTCCTGGTGCCCGCCGCCAAGGGCTACTTCAAGGCCGAGAAGCTCAACGTCACGGTGGACGCGGGCAACGGCTCCGGCGGGGCGGTCACGCGGGTGGCCTCGGGCGCGTACGACATGGGCTTCGCCGACCTGGCCGCGCTGATGGAATTCCACGCCAACAACCCGACCGCGCCGAACAAGCCGGTGGCGGTGATGATGGTCTACAACAACACGCCGGCCGCCGTGCTGGCGCTGAAGAAATCGGGCATCAAGACGCCGGCCGACCTGAACGGCAAAAAGCTCGGCGCACCGGTGTTCGATGCCGGCCGCAAGGCCTTCCCGATTTTCGCCAAGGCGAACAGCATCAGCGGCGTGGCGTGGACGTCGATGGACCCACCGCTGCGCGAGACCATGCTGGCGCGCGGCGATGTCGACGCCATCACCGGCTTCTCGTTCACCTCGCTGCTGAACCTGGAGGCGCGTGGCGTGAAGGCCGAAGACGTGGTGGTGCTGCCCTACCCCAGTTTCGGCGTCAAGCTGTACGGCAACGCGATCATCGTGTCCGAGGAATTCCTGAAGAAAAATCCCGACGCGGTGAAGGCCTTTTTGCGTGCCTTCACCAAGGGCATGAAGGACGTGATTGCCGACCCGAAAGGCGCCATCGCCACGGTGAAGGCCCGCGACGGCATCATCAACGACGCACTCGAACTGCGCCGCCTCAACCTGGCGATGGACGCCACCGTGCTGACCGCCGATGCGCGCACCGAAGGCTTCGGCGCAGTCAACCCCGGCCGGCTGAGCCTGATGGCGAGTCAAGTCTCCGACGCGTTCGCCACCAAGGAACGGGTCAAGGCCGAGGCGGTGTGGAGCGACGGCTTTTTACCCAGCGCCGCCGAGCGCGACATCTTCAAGAGCGCGAAGAAGTAAGTGACAGCGGCGGACGTTGCGCCCGGTTCGTCGCCGCCGTGGCCGTGCGCTTCAGCGCAGGCTGGCCGACACCTGGAACATCACCGCCGAACTGCCCAGCAGGTTCACCTGCGCCGAGTAGGTCGGCGTGAACTGCCAGCCCATCGACACCACGCCCACCGGCGAAAAGCCCTTGTAGTTGAGCGGCACCTTGTTCTCGTACTGTCCCTTGTAGCCGTACGCCACACCCACCGTCCACTGCGCGTAAAGCGGCTCGAAGCGCGTGAAGTTCGTCAGGTGCTTGCCGCCGTAGACATAGGCGCTGGGCTGCCCGAACGAATTGCTGAAGAAGGCGCCGCCCAGCAGGGTCGAGTCGGCGTATTGACGCTCGGCCCCCAGCAGCCACACATACTTGTGGTCAGGCGTGCGCGAAAAATGATAGGTGTACGGTGAGTAGTTCAGCCGCCAATAGTCGCCGCTGCTGCCGGCCGCAGACGCAGCCTCCGCCGCATTCGATGGAGTGGCTGCAGGAACGGTTGATTGCGAGAAGCCCCAGGGACAGAACCCGAGCATGCCGATGGTGAGGGTGACCGTGCAAAATTTCATGGCCGCGATTGTCTCCAAGATTTCGCGGGCTCCGGGTCGTGCAATCGCAAGACTCGTGAAAGCGTGTGTTGTTGCCTGTGCTTTGCAGGTGGTTGCCGGTTGCGCCTGGATCGAGCTCAAGGAACGCGAGCTGGTGTTCCGCGCCACCCCCGGTCAGCCCGCAGGCTTCGCGGGCTTGCGCGCCGGCGACAGCGCCTTCACGCTGGCGGTGCCCGGCGCGAACCCGGCGGTGCCCGACACGCTGCAACTGTGGTGGCTGCCGCAGGCCGATGCCGACGCCAAAGTGGACGCAAATGCACCCGCCCTGCTCTACCTGCACGGCACCTTTCGCAACCTCTACCAAAACATTCAAAAGATCGAGGCGCTGCGCGCGGCCGGCTTCGCAGTGCTGGCGGTCGACTACCGGGGCTGGGGCGACAGCACGCCCATCGTGCCGTCCGAGGCCAGCATCTACGCCGACGCGAACAGCGCCTGGGCCGAGTTGGTCAAACGTCAGCCCGACCCGCGCCGGCGCGTGATCTACGGCCATTCGATGGGCGGTGGCGTGGCCATCGAGCTGGCCCACCGCAAGCATGTGGGCGTGGACTACGCCGCGCTCGTCACCGAGTCCACCTTCACCCGCTGGCCCGACGTGGGCGCGGCCAGCGGCGTGCTGGGTTCGGTGCTGTCGCGGTTCTCCAGCCAGCGCTTCGACTCCGTCGCCAAGATCGGCCAGGTAGACGCGCCCATCCTGATGCTGCACGGCAGTGCGGACACCACGGTGCCGGTAACGCTGGGGCGGCAGTTGCGCGACGCCGCACCGAAGGGCACGCGCTGGGTCGAGATTGCCGGCGGCTCGCACAGCAACCTGCAGCGCGACGCGCCCGAGGCGTACCAGGCGGCACTGCGCGCGTTGATCTCGCAACTTGCTCCCTGACATCCCCCACGCCCATGCAAAATTTCGTCGAATTCGAAAAGGTCTGGCTGGCCTACAACGACGCGCTGTTGGCGCAGCGCCAGTTCGCCGTGGAAGACATTTCGCTGCAGGTGCGGCCAGGTGAATTCATCGCCATCGTCGGTCCGTCGGGTTGCGGCAAGTCGACCTTCATGAAGTTGACCACCGGGCTGAAGATGCCGTCGCAAGGCAGCATCCGCATCGACGGCCAGCCGGTCACCGGGCCGCTGAAGATCAGCGGCATGGCGTTCCAGGCGCCGTCGCTGCTGCCGTGGCGCACCACGGTAGACAACGTGCTGCTGCCGCTCGAGATCGTCGAGCCGCACCGTTCGCAGTTCAAGGCCAGGCGCGACGAGT
>JANNBZ010000419.1:0-12337 GCA_031386065.1 Burkholderiales bacterium | reverse complement strand
CGACGACAAGGCCGCGGCTGAAAAGCTGCGGCGCATTCGCGGCGTCGACGACAAGCACCACCTCACCCTGCTGTGCCGCGACCTGAGCGAACTGGCCAGCTACGCACGCGTCGACAACAAGCAGTACCGCCTGCTCAAGCTCGGCACGCCGGGGCCGTTCACCTTCATCCTGGAAGCCACCAAGGAAGTGCCGCGCCGGCTTTCGCACCCGTCACGCCGCACCATCGGCCTGCGCGTGCCCGACCACAAGGTGCTGCAGGAACTGTTGACCGTGTTCGGCCAGCCGCTGCTGGCAACCACGCTGATCGCCCCCGGCGAAACCGAGCCGATGAACGACCCCGACGAAATACGCGAGCGCTTCGACAAGCAGGTGCAAGCCGTGGTCGATGCCGGTGCCTGCGCCCGCCAGCCCACCACCGTGATCGACCTCACCGGCGACGCACCAGTGATCGTGCGGCTGGGGCGCGGTGACCCGGCGCTGCTGGGGTTGTCGGTCGAGGCGTGAGGCGCGTTGCATTGCTCCCTCGCCCCTTTGGGGAGAGGGCGGGGAGTGAGGGGTCTGGGCCGCTCAGGACCGTCGCGCGGCGGCGCTGGCCAGATGCCGTGCACGCTGCCGGGCGGCCAACAATCCGGGGATGCGCGTCGGCGTGATCAACGGGCCGCACGGCCTGAAGGTGCGGACAGAATTGAAACTGCTCATGCGGTGACTGACGACTGCGCGGTATTCAGGTTCGCATCCGCCGCATCTGCGCCGGCCACCAGCCCCAACGGGACAACCGGCCCACCCGTCGGCGACGGTGCAGCAAAGCACAGAACACCCGCCGCGATGACGGCGAGCAGCGAGACGAACAGATAGTGGTGGCGCAGCTTCATGATGGTTGACGGTCGCGTTGACCCGGCCCGGGAAGCGCGCTGAAGCGCCGTCTCGGCGCGTGACAGAAGTCTGGTCGCAACCGCCGTTTGGAACATCCCCCATTGGAGCCACGCGCAGGGAGGTGGCGGGCCACTCGGCTCAGGGCGAAGCATGGCTGCCGCAAGGGGGCGATCCAGGTCGTAGCTGCCATGCCCACAGAGGCTGGCTGATCGGCGTCCTCAATGTGCAGCCAGCACGAAATCGACGGCCAGGTAAAAGCATTAGCGATGTTTCGATTTCGGCCGGGGAGCCGCAAAAGGTAGCAGCATCCTCGGTGGCCGATGTCGCTCATGACCTTTAGCACTTCCGTCGATTGGAGGAGGGCGCATCAACTAAATGTCGGCTTCTGGCCGATTCCCGGAACAGGTGAGCGGCCGGCCTAGAACAGCTCAATGGGTCCCTCCCGACCGCCCCGTGAACATCTCAAAGACCGACGCCGTGTGGCGGTCGTCAAGTTGAACCTCTAGCTGTTAGAAAACAAACGGTACCATTGTCGATATACCGATAGACCCCCGTGTACCTCGACTGAGGATAGACCCAATCTTTGCGTGAAGGAGATGCAGTTGGAATCAGGCCTGAAATCACTATCAAAGCTCTTTACCGAACGCCTACTTCGGATTCCTGACTATCAAAGAGGCTACTCCTGGACATCAAAACAACTCAACGAGTTTTGGTCAGACATCGAGCAGTTGGAGACCGATCATCATCACTATTTTGGAGTTCTAACGCTCGAGGTAGTTCAACCAAAGGTGTCGAAACAGTGGGCTGACGATGAATGGTTAATCGGCGCGAAAAACTTTATTCCCTTTCATGTCGTAGATGGGCAGCAGAGACTAACAACGATCGTAATACTTCTTCAATGTATTACAGAGGAAATGAAAAGCGAGGATAAACTCAACTATAGTACTAAGGATGAGATTCAGTCAAAATATATTTTTATCCATAAAAGCATTACCGAAGGTTCTTTTTTGTTTGGCTATGAAAAGGACAATCCAAGTTACGAGTGTCTAAAAAGCAAAATTCTTCATCGAAGTTCATCGAGATATACGACTGGCGAATCAACAATATACACAAAAAACCTGATCAGTGCTAAAAAATTTTTTAAGGACAAGATTAGTAAGCTTGAAAAGTCAGAATTAGAAAATCTATTTACTAAGGTAACTCAGCACCTTCTATTCAATGTCTTCAATATTGAGAAAGAAGTTGACGTTCATGTTGCATTTGAGACAATGAACAATCGCGGCCTTCAGCTTTCAAATCTTGAGCTACTGAAAAATCGATTAATATATCTCACGACACGACTCGGTGAGTCATCTAACAATATAGAAACTCTCCGGCGTACGATAAACGACTCTTGGAAAACCGTTTACTATTACCTTGGCAAGAATCCAGGGGTTTCGTTAAGTGACGACTATTTCCTCCAAGTTCATTTTCTGATTTACTTCGCGAAAGACCTACTTGATGAACATCTGACTCAATTCGAAAACTCGCTTCATAATGTCAATGGATTGTATAAATCATTTCTCCTCGAAGATCGCTTCACTTTGAGAAGGATAAATTCTACGCAGCCTGAAGAGCGCGTTACGTCCACAAGGCTCTATCATTACGCGATGGACCTGAAACGAGTTGTCGAAATATATTATCAGACGAATTTTCCCGCCGATAGCCCATTTACTGCAGACGAAAAACTGTGGCTTTCTCGTCTTCGTCGATTGATCCAGACATCTCATACTCGTGAAATATTTGTACTATTATTACTCTTGCTCCCGAAGCAGCAAGATGAGAGTGCTAGATTGGCAATACTACAAAGCTTGGAAAGCTACTTCTTCTTAACGAGCGTTGTCACTTATCGAGTTAAGAAAAAGAACCTCACGTTGCAGATTGGTCAAGAAGTTCTATGCTGCGCTGCGGGGCGGACTTCATTGGTAGAAGTCGTCGCTAAAATTGATAGCCAAATTAGGGCATTCAAGGCCGATCCTTCACAAGCAGAAGCAGTACTCGAAGGTCTTGCAGAGAGGGGATTCTATGATTGGCGTGAGTTGCGGTATTTTATGTACGAGTACGAGTGCCACCTAAAATTTAAGTCTAGACGCAAGTCGGACAAAATTGATTGGGATACGTTCATTGAAGATAATGGGGAAGATCACGAGAGTATCGAACATATTCTTCCACAAACGCCATCGGATCCGTACTGGAAGGATCGATTAAAAGGTTATACGCCGACCCAAATTAAGAAAATTACCAACTCTCTCGGCAATCTTGTAGCAACATCTTCACCTCGGAATTCGTCTCTTCGAAATCGTCCGTTCCATGAGAAGGTGGGGAATCCCGATCGAAAGATTGCTTACAAATTTGGAAGCTACAGCGAAATTGAGGTAGCGCTCAGTCCCGATTGGGGTCCTGAACAGATTCTTGACCGTGGCTTGACTTTAATCGATTTCATCAGTGAGAGATGGGGAATTCGGTTTGCCTCCGATAAAGCGAAACGGAAGCAACTTGGCCTGGAATTTATGAGTCCACCTGCTACATCCACATAATCTAGCTTTGGGCGTAGGTTGCGGAACAGAAAGCAAAATCGACCGGCGCCCAGGATCACCAACAACAGCGCTGATTTGGGTTCGACTTTGCGGCGGCTGTTGCCGCGCATGCACCCTGCCGATGTCCGCGCCCCTTCTCAGCCGGCCTTGCCGTTGAAGCCCCTGCCGCCGGTCTGGGTGGTGCCCGTCAATCCGGCCGTGCCGCGCAGCCTGTGCATCGACTGCGGCATCGCGCAGCATCGAGCCCGAACGCTGCGCCACGGCCTGCCAGTTCATCCAGCCCGACTACGCGAAGCTCGAACAACGCGTGCATGGCCGCGCAACGTTGCGCTGGCAACAGCGCGCGGCCAGCGAACGCCGCCCGCGTCACCGGCTGCAGCCGACGACCACAGCCCCAGGCCCGGCCTCACCACGTTCACAAGAGAGGATGACTGAACCTGCTGTCCACACCTTCATCCGCGCGCCCATAAAGCAGCGCCAACGACGCCATGCCCAGCCCACCGCACATCCGTTTCTGCAACTCTGCCGACGGCACTCAGCTCGCTTCGGCGCAGTTCTGTTCAGGCCCTGTCGTGGTGAAAGCTGCCACATGGCTGACGCACATCGAACACACGCCGCCGGGCAGCATTCACACGGCGCTGATCGATGAGTTCAGCCGCAACGGCACCTACCTTCACTACGACACCCGAAGGTGCGGGCTCGCGCAGCGGCGGCTGGACGATATCTCGTTCAAAGCCTGGGCGAAAGATCTTGAAAGCGTCGTCGACGCGCACGGCGTTGAACGCTTTGCGCTGCTCGGTTTCACCTGTGCGACCGGCGTGGTGGTGGAGTACGCGGCGCAGCGTCCAGCCGGTTGCCGCGCGCATGCTCAGCGGCCCAATGACGGTCTCGCTCAATGGTCCATCACGTGAGGTTCCACGTCGGCAGGAATCGGCTCCGCGTCACGCCGCGAATTGCTGGCGAGGTCGCTCTTGATTTTTGTACCGTGCTCGCGCAGCAGCACCTCGATGTCGAACTGGTTCTGCAAGCGCAGCCAGAACTCCGGCTCCATCTTGAACAGCAACCCGAGGCGCAGCGCGGTATCGGCAGTGACTGCCCGCGTGCCCGCGCAGATTTCGTCGATCCGACGCTGCTGCACCCCGATCGCTTTCGCCACCCGGTAGCGTGTGAGGCCCATCGGCTCGATGAAGTCGGCGAGCAACACCGCGCCCGGCTGTACCGGCGCGAGCTTGCGTCCACTGCTTACGCCCTTGAAGTCGTGACCCTTCAGTTCCTTGCGCGCGATGCTCATGTGTGCCGCTCCATTGGCGAGACCCCGGCGGGGTCAGTCATAGTCGACGATCTCGACGTCGTGTGCATTGCCGGCCTTCCAGCGAAAACAAATGCGCCACTGCTGATTCACACGGATCGAATACTGACCCTTGCGAGCACCGAGCAGGGCTTCCAGCTTGTTGCCCGGCGGCACCCGAAGTGTGTCGAACATGCCCGCCGCCGCGCCGAGGAATGTCCCGGTGCCCATTCCTCAGTGCGGCAGCTACGATCAGGCCAGCGGCTGGCTGTTGCCGCGCCAGCACCCATTGCCGATGTCCGCCGACCTTTCCGACCGTGCCGCAACGTTGACGCCCCGGCCGCCGGTCTGGGTGGTTCCCGTCAACCCGGCCGTGCCGCGCAGCCTGTGCACCGACTGCGGCATCTCGCGCAGCAGCGAGCCCAAGCGCTGCGCCACGGCCTGCCAGTTCATCCAGCCCGATTACGCGAAGCTGGAGCAGCGCGTGCATGGCCGCGTGCGCGATGCAGCGCGGCCCGACGAGCCGTTCTTCGGCCCGCACCTGCGCATGCTTCGCGCGGCCATGCGCACACCGCGCGACGGTGCGCAGTGGACCGGCATCACCACCCGCATCGCCGAGCGGCTGCTGGAAACCGGCGCGGTCGATGCGGTGTTGACGATGGCGCCCGATCCCGACGACGCCTGGCGGCCGGTGCCGGTGCTGGTGACGCAGGCCTCGGGCATGGCGCAGTGCCGCGGCATGCGCATGGGCTACGCGCCGCTGCTGGCGCTGCTGGAGCCTGCCCTCGCGAGCGGTTTCAAGCGCCTCGCGGTGATCGGCATTCCGTGCCAGGTGCATGCGCTGCGGGCGCTGGAATCGCAGCTCGGGTTCGAGAAGCTGGTGGTGATCGGCACGCCGTGTTCGGACAACACCACCACCGAGCGCTTTCACGACTTCTTGAAGCTGATCGGTGAAGACCTGGCCTGCGACCCGGCCAGCATCAGCTACCTCGAATTCCGGCCCGACTATCACGTCGAGCTGCGCTTCACCGACGGCCGCGTGAAGGCCATCCCGTTCCTGCAGTTGCCGATCTCGCGACTGCCGCCCGACTTCTTTCCGCTGACCTGCCGCACCTGCGTCGACTACACCAACGTGCTGGCCGACATCACCGTGGGCTACATGGGCGGCACCGGCGAGCAGTGGCTGCTGGTCCGCAACGCGCGCGGCGAAGAACTGCTGGCGCTGCTGGGCGACGAGTTGCGCGTCAGCACGCCGCACAGCGCGGGAAAGCGGGCCGGCGCGGTGAAGGGTTTCATGGCCAACGTGGAACGCGCCGCCGGCGGGCTGCCGCTGCGCAGAATGCCGAACTGGCTGCGCCCCATCGTCGGCTGGCTGATGCCGCGCATCGGGCCGCGCGGCCTGGAGTTCGCGCGCACGCGGGTCGAGATGAAGGCGATCGAAACCGTGATCCACCTGCGCCGCGAAGAGCCGCGCAACGTGAAGAACATGGTGCCGCCCCACGTGTGGAAACTGGTCGAGCCGTATGGGCTGACGCCGCAGGACGGTGAACAACGCTGAAGCAGCGCCTGGCTGCTTGACGACCCGGCCGTTCAATACTAAAGTGATATCACTTTGCGACTGCTGCGGACCGTCCGCTTCGGCGCGGGTTCCCCGGCCTACCGGGCAGGTCATCAAGGTGAATCGCGCATGAACAAGCAGGCTTCCATCGAGCGCCGGGCCGCATCCTTCAACGGCTTGACGTATGTGGCCCTCGGCATCGTCGCCGTGGTGGTGGGCGTGGCCATGGTGCTGTCGCGCCCGTCGCCGTGGATGGTGGGCGTGTTGCTGGCGGGCATTCTGGTGGCGCTGTGGTGCTGGGCCGGGCTGTACATGCTGCAGCCCAACAAGGCGGCCGTGCTGACGCTGTTCGGCAGCTACCGCGGCACCGACCGCACCGAAGGCCTGCGCTGGGCGAACCCCTTCTATGCCAGCAACAAGATGTCGGTGCGGGCGCACAACTTCAACAGCGAAAAGCTGAAGGTGAACGACCTGCGCGGCAACCCGATCGAGATTGCCGCCGCCATCGTTTGGCGTGTCGAAGACACCGCCCGCGCGAGCTTCGATGTCGAGAGTTTCGAGGCCTATGTGCTGACGCAGGCCGAGGCCGCCGTGCGGCACCTCGCGTCGAGCTACGCCTACGACAACCTGGACGCCGACGAGGCCACGGTGCTGACGAAAGAAACCACGCTGCGTTCGGGCGGCGACGTGGTAGCCGCCGCGCTGCGCCAGGAGTTGCAGGAACGCTTTAGCGAAGCCGGCATCGCGGTGGTCGACGCCAAGCTCACGCACCTGGCCTACGCGCCCGAGATCGCCGGCGCCATGCTGCGCCGCCAGCAGGCCGAAGCGGTGGTGGCCGCCCGCATGAAGATCGTGCAGGGCGCGGTAGGCATGGTGGAGCTGGCGCTGAAAGGGCTGGCCGAGCGCGGCCTGGTTCAGCTGGACGACGAGCGCAAGGCGGCGATGGTCAGCAACCTGCTGGTGGTGCTGTGCTCGGATCACGACGCGACGCCGGTGGTCAACACCGGCACCCTTTACAACTGAAACCGCAACCCGTCGCGCTGCGCACCCACGATGGCCAGCCCCGGCAAGAAGCCGTTCCTGCTGCGCATCGACCCGGCGCTGTGGGCCGAGATCGAACGGCTGGCCGCGCAGGAACTGCGCAGCGCGAATGCGCAGGTGGAGTACATGCTGCGCGATGCGTTGAAGGCGCGCACCGGGCGCGTCGTCAAGCACGCACCGGGCGGCAAACCCGGCGCGTGAGGGACGATCAGCCCGCAGGCTGCAGCGCCTTCACCACCCGCTGCGCATCGAAGCCCACCTGGCGCTGCCCGCGCACCAGCAGCAGCGGCGTGCCGGGCGCCAGCATGGCGTTGAACTTCGCTGCGCAGGCGGCATCGCGTTCGATGAAGCATTCGTCGAACGGCACGCGGTATTCGGTGAACCAGGCGCGTGCCGCAGCGCAATAGGGGCAGGTCAGCGACGACATCATCTGGATGTCGCCCGGTTTCGCGTGCGCCGCAGCTTGGGCGCCGAGCTGGTTGCGGCTCCACGCCTGCAGGCCTTGCGTGCCGCCCCACACCGCGACCAACAGCAGCGCGAGCGATCCGAACTTGCGCAGCAATGGGTTCATGCGCCGGCAGAGATGGCCGCCGTCACCACCACTTCGATCTTCCATTCGGGCCGCGCCAGATGCGCCTGCACCGTCGCGCGCGGCGGCGCGTCGCCGGGGGCGACCCAGTCTTCCCAGACCACGTTCATCGCGTCGAAATCGGCCAGGTCGGCGAGGTAGATCTGCGCCATCAGGATGTGCGCGTTGTCGGTGCCGGCCTCGATCAGCAGCTTGTCGATCATCGCCAGCACCTGCGCCGTCTGGCCGCGAATGTCCTGCGTGGCGTCGCTCGCCACCTGGCCGGCCAGGTAGACGGTGTGGTTGAAGATCGCCATCTCGGACAGGCGGTCGCCCACATGGAAGCGCCTCAGGCCTTGCGTCATTTGCGGGCTCCGTGTCGTGTGTGTTTGCTGGCGTGCGGGGCCACGTGCTTGACCCCCGCATCGGCCTTTTGTCCGAGCCGGCTCTCGGTGCCTTTCAGCAGCTTCTGGATGTTGGCGCTGTGCCGCCACACCAGCAGCAGGCCCATCACGCCCACCGCCAGCGCGACCGGGTTGCCGCCCCAGATCAGCAACTGGTAGAACGGCGCGAACACCGCCGCCACCAGAGACGCCAGCGACGCGTAGCGAAAGAAGAACGCGATGATCAGCCAGGTGGCCAGCGTGGCCAGCCCGAGCCAGGGGTTGAAGCCCATCAGCACGCCGGCTGCCGTGGCCACACCCTTGCCACCGGCGAACTTGAAGAACACCGGCCACAGGTGACCCAGAAACGCCGCCAGCCCGACCAGCGCCAGCGTGCCCTCGCCCAGCCCGTAGGCCCCGCCGAACTGCGCCACCCACCACACCGGCAGGAAGCCCTTCAGCGCGTCCAGCGCCAGCGTCAGCACGGCCGCCAGCTTGTTGCCCGAGCGCAGCACATTCGTCGCCCCCGGGTTGCCCGACCCATAGCTGCGCGGATCACTCAAGCCCATCAGTCGGCTGACGATCACGGCAAACGACAGCGAGCCGATGAGGTAGGCGACCAAGGTGGCGATGACGGGGGTGTAGGTGGGCATGAAGGGTTGCGAAAAGCTTGCGGTTATTTTGCGCCTGTGACGCAGACGTTCATCGCCATCCACCCATGTGTGCTGGGCAACTGCACCTCGGCGACGTCATGCCCGCAGCGCTTGCATGAAGTCGTCCGTCGATACCTCTGCCTGCCGCAGCAAGCCCGCCAACGTTCCGATCTTGACCTCGCCGTGCATCGGCACCACGCATCCCTTGGATTCACGCCTCATCACGACGTGACTTCCACTCTGGCGCAGTTTTTGGAAACCCAGCCGCTCCAGAGCGCGTAGAACTTCTGCGCCGGAGAGATGAGGAAGCTTAGGCATGCGCCGGCTCTGGCACCGAGAACATGGTGACGAGGGGGTGGCCGACCGAGGGCATTGGAAACTCGGAGAGGAACAGAACCGTTGCCTCCTTCAGGTTCGCAATCGCCTCTTCGACGGTCGCGCCCTGCGTGGTGGTGCCGGTTTCAGGGTTCAGCGCAATGAATCCGCCTTCTTCGGCGTGGGTCAGAACTGCAGTCAACTCCATCACATGGCTCCTGGTTTCAAACAGTCTTCATTGTCGCGCGACCGGGGCTCGCAGCCTCGGCTCACCGCTGCGACTTCGACGGCCCCGGCGGCGGGCCGGCGCCGCCGATGGCGCACTGCACCGGACGCGCGCCGAGCAACGTCACCAGCACCTTCGGGTCGACGCCCACCAGGTAGCCGCGCTGGCCACCGTTGATGAAGATCAGCGGCAGTTCCAGCACGGTGCTTTCCACGTAGACCGGCATCGCTTTCTTGGTGCCGAAGGGCGAGGTGCCGCCGACCATGTAGCCGCTGTGGCGCTGCGCGACCTCGGGCTTGCAGTTCTGCACTTTCTTGGCGCCGATCTGCCGCGCCAGGTTCTTGGTGCTGACCTGGCAATCGCCGTGCATCAGCACGATCAGCGGTTGCGCGGCCTCGTCTTCCATCACCAGCGTCTTCACGACCTGGTGCTCGCTGACGTCGAGCTGGCGGGCCGATTCGGTGGTGCCGCCGTTCTCGACATAGTCGTACAGGTGCTCGCTGTAGATCACCGCGCGACGCTTCAGTAATTGCGTGGCGGGCGTTTCCGAGGCGTGGTCTTTGCGGGCCATGGTGTGCGGCTGTAGCCTTACTGCGCAGGGTCGCGAAAGCGCCAGCGGATGGCGTCGATCTCGGCCAGCAGTTCAGGGGCCAGCGTGGCGCCCCAGGCGTCGATGTTCTCGTCGAGCTGCGTCTGCGTGGTGACGCCGATGATGGTGCTGGCGACACGCCAGTTGGTGTAGCAAAACGCCAGCGCCATGACCGTGGGCGTGAGGCCGTGGCGACGCGCCAGCGCGTTGTACAGCCTGCCCGCCTCGAAGGCCTCGGGCCGGGCCCAGCGCTGCGCCTTGAAGGCGTCGAACATCGACAGGCGGCCATCGGCGGCACGGCCGGTCTCGTCGTACTTGCCTGTCAACACGCCGAAGCCCAGCGGTGAATACGCCAGCAGCGAGACACCGTGGCGGTACATGGATTCGTCCAGCCCGTTGTCGAGTGTGCGGTTGACCAGCGCATACGGGTTCTGCACGCTGACCACGCGCGGCAGGCCGTGCTGGTCGGCCAGACGCACGAATTCGCCCAGGCCCCAGGGCGTTTCGTTCGACAGCCCGATGTGGCGCACCTTGCCGGCGTTGACCAAGCCGGCTAGCGCTTCGAGTTGCGCCTGGATCGAGGTGAATTCCTTGTCCTTGGTCGGGTCGAAATAGACACCACCGAAGATCGGCACGTTGCGGTTGGGCCAGTGGATCTGGTACAGGTCGATCACGTCGGTGCGCAGGCGCTGCAGGCTGGCGTCGCACGCCTGCACGAACTCGGCCGGGGTGACGTTGGCGCTGCCGCTCCGCACCCAGTCCATGTTGCGCGACGGGCCGGCCACCTTGCTGGCCAGCACCACCTTCTGGCGCACGCCGGGGCGGGCGGCGAACCAGCTGCCGATGATGCTTTCAGTGGCGCCGTAGGTCTCGCGCCGGGCCGGCACCGCGTACATCTCGGCGGTGTCGATGAAGTTGATGCCGCGTGCCAGTGCGTGGTCGAGCAGGCGGTGCGACGCGGCTTCGTCGACCTGCTCGCCGAAGGTCATGGTGCCCAGGCATATCGGCGTGACCTGCAGGTCGCTGCGGCCCAGCGTGACGAGGGGGAACGAGTTCATGCAATCGAGTTTACGGCGACCCGCGACATGGCCGCTGGGTAATGGCCCAACACCACCGTTGGACCGGCTCCGAAGACAGACACATGCGGCATCACGCGCACCTCGTCTCCAAAGCTGGAATCAGCATAAAGACTGGACAAAAGTGGTGGCATTTTTGCTACCATCAGGCGGTGATTGTCGTGCTCGATACCAACGTGTTCATCGGCGCTTGCCTCGGGATCGGGGCCAGCAACGCGGTGGTGGCAAGTTGTTTGCGCGGTGAGCACAAACCCTTGATGGGTGCCGCGTTGCTGGCCGAGTACGAAGACGTTCTGGGTCGAGATCCCCTGTGGCACCGTTGCCGCCTGTCGTCAGCTGAACGCGAGGAACTGCTCGACATCTTTTTGGCCTCAGCAGCTTGGACACGAATCTATTTCGGCTGGCGGCCAAACTTGCGCGACGAAAGCGACAACCACCTTTTCGAGTTGGCGATAGCGGGCGGCGCAGCTTGCATCGTCAGCCGCAATATCCGCGACCTCGTTTCGACAGAATTGAAGTTTCCCAATCTGGCGATCAAAACGCCGGAAGCATTCTTGAAGGAATTTGCACTATGAGCGCCCTGACACTGCGTCTGCCGGACGAAAAGCACACACGCCTGAAGACCTTGGCGCGCCAGCGCGGCACCAGCGTCAACCGACTGATGGAAGAAATGGCCACGCTGATGCTGGCCGAGTTCGATGCGGAAACTCGCTTCTCCGTGCGCGCGGCTCGCGGAACAGGCCATGTGGCGCGAGGCTTGAACCTGCTGGACAAGGCGGCCGGACGCAAAAACTGACACAGCCGGCGCACGGCCCGCGTCAACTGTTCCGCCCCGCCCGCGCCTCCTCGCGCAGCCGCAACACCCGGCGCTGCACCTTGCCGGTGGTGGTCATCGGCAAGGCGTCGATGAATTCGATTTCCTTCGGGTACTCGTAGGGAGCGAGCTTGCCGCGCACGTGGCGCTGTAACTCGGCCACCAGTGCCGGCGTGCCGGCGAAGCCAGGCGCCAGCACGATGAAGGCTTTCACCACCGCACCTCGCTCGGCGTCGGGCTTGGGCACCACGGCGGCGTTCGCGACCGCCCGGTGCTTGACCAGACAATTTTCGATTTCGCTCGGGCCGATGCGGTAGCCGGCCGCCTTGAACAGGTCGTCGCTGCGGCCCTGGTACCAAAGGTAGCCATCGGCGTC
>JANNBZ010000409.1:0-3350 GCA_031386065.1 Burkholderiales bacterium | reverse complement strand
CTCGTCGAGGTGCGCGAGCACGTACTGCAGGTCGTCGGCCTTGCGGCACAGCCACGTCGGCACGTTCTCGAGGATCGGCTTTTCGCCGAGGTAGAACTCGATCATCTTCGGCACATACGGGTAGATCGACTTGTCGTCGGCCACGCCGGTTCCGATGGCGTTCGACAGCGTCACGTTGCCGGCGCGGTAGGCCCCCAGCAGGCCGGCGCAGCCGAGCGTGGAGTCCTTGCGGAAAACGGTCGGGTCGAGGAAGTCGTCATCGACGCGGCGATAGATCACATCAACCCGCTTCGGGCCCTGCGTGGTGCGCATGTAGACGAAGTTGTCCTTCACGAACAGGTCTTGTCCTTCGACCAGTTCGATGCCCATCTGCTGCGCCAGGAAAGCGTGTTCGAAATACGCGCTGTTGTGCATGCCCGGTGTCAGCACCACCACCGTCGGTTCGTTGACGGTGGCCGGCGCCACGGCACGCAGGGTTTCGAGCAGCATGTCGGGGTAGTGCGCCACCGGCGCCACGCGGTGCTGGCTGAACAGTTCAGGGAACAGCCGCATCATCATCTTGCGGTTTTCCAGCATGTAGCTGACGCCGCTTGGCACGCGCAGGTTGTCTTCCAGCACGTAGTAGCTGCCGCTGCCGTCGGGGTTGGCGGCGCGAACGATGTCGATGCCCGAGATGTGCGTGTAGATGCCACCGGCCACGTCGACGCCCATCATCTCGGGGCGGAACTGCGCGTTCTTCAGACCTGTTCGGCGGGCACCAAGCCGGCGCGAATGATGTCTTGCCCGTGGTAGACGTCGTGGATGAAGCGGTTCAACGCGCGCACGCGCTGGCTCAGGCCGCGTTCCATCTCGGCCCATTCGTCAACCGGAATCACGCGCGGGATCAGGTCGAAGGGAATCAGCCGCTCGGTGCCTGCGTTTTGCGAGTTCGCGTCATCGTCTTTCGCGCCGTAGACCGCGAAGGTGATGCCCACGCGGCGAAAGATCATCTCGGCCTCTTCGCGTCGCGACTTCATCACGTCGCGCGGCTGCATTGCCAGCCAGCGGTCGTAGCCGCGGTAGTGCTCGCGCACCGTGGACGGCGTCATCTGCATCTCGTCGAAACTGGGTTTCATCAAGCGTGTCTCCTGCGGTTGGAGCGTAGCAAACTTCGGGCCATTGACCGGCTCGGCAGGGCCGTTTTTGCTCAGGGGTGGTGCCAGTAGCGCCGGCCTGCGGCGCGTTGGCAGACGCCGCTCGCCGCCTCGCTCGTCCACCGCCACGCGCCGCAGCGCGGGCTGTCGACCAGGGCCATGTCGCGCTCGCGGTAGCGCTCGACCACCTCGGCGGCCGGGTGGCCGAAGCGGTTGCGGTAGCCCGACTGGATCACCGCCACGTCGGGCTTCACCGCGTCGAGGAACGCGGCGGTCGACGAGGTCTTGCTGCCGTGGTGCGGCACCAGCAACACCTGCGAGCGCAAGGCCGCGCCCTGCAACGAAAGCAGCGAGGCCTCCTGCTCGCGCTCGATGTCGCCAGTGAGCAAGGCACTCTGCGTCGCGCCCTGCACCCGCACCACGCACGACATCGCGTTCGAGCGCAGCGCGCGGTCGAAGTCATCGGCCAGCGGGTGCAGCACGTCGAAGCGCACGCCGTCCCAGGTCCAGCTTTGACCGGCTTCGCAGCGGCGGCTGGGCACCCGGTTCGACGCGGCCAGTGCCTGCAGCGGGTGGCTCGCATCGAGCGAGCTGAGCAGCTCGTCCACCGGCAGGTTGCGCAGCAGCGCTGCGGCACCACCGACATGGTCGGTGTCGCGGTGGCTCAGCACCAGCCGGTCTATGCGTGATTCGCCGCGCGAGCGCAGCAACGGCAACAGCACCCGCTGGCCGGCGTCGCTGTCGCGCGAGTACTGCGGGCCGGCGTCGTAGACCAACAGGTGCTCGCGTGTTCGCAGCAGCACCGCCGTGCCCTGCCCCACATCGGCCGCCAGCAGTTCGAACTCGCCGGTCGCCGGCTGCCACAGCGCCGGCAGCAGCATCGGCAAGGCCATCGGCAGCGCCAGCACGCGCAGACGCCACGGCAGCGGCATGACCACCAGCGCCGCCGCGAGTAAGCCCGCAGCCTGCGCCCACCACGGCGCCACTGGAACCGACCACACCGCCGCCGGAAACGTGGCCAGCCAGCCCAGCGCCAAAACGCCCTGCTGCACCAGCCACGCCGCCACCGACCACAGCGGCGAGAGCGCCACGCCCAACAGGGCCAGCGGCGTGATGACCAGCGTCACCAACGGGATCGCCACCAGGTTGGCCAGCAAACCCACCACCGACACCTGCTGGAAGAACACCACGCTCAGCGGCGTCAGGCCCACCGTCGCGATCACCTGGGTGCGCAGGCTCTGGCCGCCGCTGCGCCACAGTCCCTGCCAAGCGCCGCGCCAGCCGGGCGCTGACTGCAGTTTCAGCTCGGGTGCGTGAACCTCGGCCGACGACATCAGCAGTCCGACCGCCATGAACGACAGCCAGAAGCCCGGTTGCAGCAGCGCCCAAGGATCGAACGCACTGACCACTGCAGCGGCCGCCAGCAGCACCAGCGGCCACGGCCAACGCCGCCCTGCGGCCTGCAGGAGCGTGACGGTGGCGAGCATCCACACCGTGCGCTGCGAGGGCACGCCCCAGCCCGAGAACAGCGCATAGGCCAGCGCCGTGAGCAGGCCGATCCAGCGTGCAGCCTGGGGCGCCGGCAGCCACAGGCACAGGCGCGAACTGCGCCGCCATGCTGCACTGGCCAGCAGGCCCACAGCCCAGGCGAACATCGTCACGTGTAGCCCGCTGATGCTGACCAGGTGGGCGATGCCGGTGGTGCGAAACAAGTCCCAGTCGTCACGCGAGATGGCCGATTGATCGCCCACCACCAAGGCGGCCAGCACGCCGGCGGCGCGCCGGTCGGCCACGCTGGCGTCGATGGCGTCTCGAACGCGTTGCCGCCAGCGCTCGATCGGGTGGCCGGCGGCGCTGTCGAGCAAGGTTGCGGGCGCGTCGCGCACATAGCCGGTGGCGCGCACGCCCTGCTCGAACAACAGCAATTCATAGTCGAAGCCGTGCGGGTTCAGGTTGCCGTGCGGCTGGCGCAGGCGCACCGTGAAGCGCCAGCGCTGGCCGGCACGCAACTCGCGTTGTGGCTGCGACAGCGCAGCGTCTTCATGGAAGCCCGCATACCAGCCCAGCGACACGCTCGCCGGCAGCGTCGTCACCACATCGGCGCCCACGCTGGCCTGCTCGATATCGAACGAAAACCGCAGCCCCGCGCTCGACCGCTGCGGCAGGCTGGCGACCACCCCGGTGACCACCAGGTCGCGCCCTTCCAGCTGCGGCGTC
>JANNBZ010000406.1:0-4626 GCA_031386065.1 Burkholderiales bacterium | reverse complement strand
TTCGTGCTCGGCGCGTCGGGCCACATCGCCGGGGTGATCAACCCGCCCGCAAAGAACAAGCGCAGCCACTGGATCGGCAGCACCGCCGCATTGCCAACCGACGCCAACGCGTGGTTCGACAAAGCCAAGGAACACCCTGGCAGCTGGTGGACCGACTGGTCCGACTGGCTGGCCAGCCACGGCGGCAAGCAGGTGGCGGCACCCAAGGCACCCGGCAACCGCACGCACAAAATGATCGAAGCTGCGCCCGGGCGATACGTCAAAGCAAGAGCCGTTTGAATTTTCACTTCACCCCAACACACTGGAGACCCCTATGACCGACATCGTGATCGTCGCAGCCACCCGCACCGCCGTGGGCAAGTTCGGCGGCAGCCTCGCCAAGACGCCCGCCACCGACCTCGGCGCGGCCGTCATCATTGAACTTCTCAAGCGCGCAAAGCTGAGTGGCGACCAGATCGGCGAAGTCATCATGGGCCAGGTGCTGACGGCCGGCGTGGGCCAGAACCCGGCGCGCCAGTCGGTCATCAAAAGCGGGCTGCCGCAAGCGGTGCCGGCAATGACCATCAACGTGGTGTGCGGCTCGGGCCTGAAGGCGGTGATGCTGGGCGCGCAGGCAATTCGCGATGGCGATTCCGAGATCGTCATCGCCGGCGGGCAAGAGAGCATGAGCCTTGCACCGCACGTGCTGCCGGGCTCGCGCGAAGGCCAGCGCATGGGCGACTGGAAGCTGGTCGATTCGATGATCGTCGACGGCCTGTGGGATGTGTACAACCAGTACCACATGGGCACCACCGCCGAGAACGTGGCGAAGAAGTACGCCGTCAGCCGCGAGGCGCAAGACGCGCTGGCGCTGGGCTCGCAGCAGAAGGCGGCCGCAGCACAAGACGCCGGCCGCTTCAAGGACGAGATCGTGCCGTTCAGCATTGCGCAGAAGAAGGGCGACGCCGTTGTCTTCGCGGCCGACGAGTTCATCAACCGCAAGAGCAATGCCGACGCACTGGCCGGCCTGCGCCCCGCGTTCGACAAGGCCGGCAGCGTGACGGCCGGCAATGCGTCGGGCCTGAACGACGGCGCTGCCGGCGTGGTGTTGATGAGCGCGAAGCGCGCCGAGCAGTTGGGCCTGAAGGTGCTGGGCCGCATCGCCAGCTACGCCAGCGCTGGGCTCGATCCCGCCTACATGGGCATGGGCCCGGTGCCCGCAGCGCGCAAGGCATTGGAGCGCGCCGGCTGGAAGCCAGCCGATCTGGACCTGCTGGAGATCAACGAAGCCTTCGCCGCACAAGCCTGCGCGGTGAACACCGAAATGGGCTGGGACACCAGCAAGGTCAACGTCAACGGCGGCGCCATTGCCATCGGCCACCCCATCGGCGCGTCGGGCTGTCGCATCCTGGTGACGCTGTTGCACGAGATGCAGCGCCGTGATGCGCGCAAGGGCATCGCCTCGCTGTGCATCGGCGGTGGCATGGGCGTTGCTCTGACCATCGAACGATGAAGTCGTTTTCACCAACCGGGAGACAGGAATGAGCAAGAAAGTCGCGTACGTGACCGGCGGCATGGGTGGCATCGGCACCACCATGTGCCAGCGTCTGCACCAGGACGGTTTCACCGTCATCGCCGGCTGTGGCCCGAGCCGTGACTTCGCAAAATGGCTGGGCGAGCAAACGGCGCTCGGCTTCAGCTTTCATGCCTCGGTCGGCAACGTCGGCGACTGGGACTCGACCGTGGCCGCGTTCGAAAAAGTCAAGGCCGAACACGGCACGGTCGACGTTCTGGTCAACAACGCCGGCATCACCCGCGACGGCATGTTCCGCAAGATGAGCCGCGCCGACTGGGACGCGGTGATCGAAACCAACCTGACCAGCCTGTTCAATGTGACCAAGCAGGTCATCGAAGGCATGCTCGACAAGGGCTGGGGCCGCATCGTCAACATCAGTTCGGTGAACGGCGAAAAAGGCCAGTTCGGCCAGACCAACTACTCGGCCGCCAAAGCCGGCATGCACGGCTTCACGATGGCGCTGGCGCAAGAGGTGGCCAACAAGGGCGTCACGGTGAACACCGTCAGCCCCGGCTACATCGCCACCGACATGGTCAAGGCGATCCGGCAAGACGTGCTCGACAAGATCATTGCCGGCATCCCGGTCAAGCGCCTGGGCACGCCGGCCGACATCGCCTCGATGGTGTCGTGGGTGGCCTCAGACGAATCGGGGTTCGCGACCGGGGCTGACTTCTCGGTGAATGGTGGATTGCACATGGGGTAGCGGCCAGAGCGAAGGGCGAGGGGCCCCGCCCACGGGGATCGACCAGCGTCGGCAGCGGCGAGTGAAGCGGGCTCAATGCCCGCTTCGCGAGAATTTCTCGGCCGGCGCAATCGCTTCTTTCTCGCCCTCTCACACCGCGCAATACCTCTCCTGAATCCCCTTGTCCGCCAGCAACTCGCTGCCCGTCCCGACGTGCACGACCTCGCCCTGATCCAGGATGTACGCGCGGTCGGACACACGCAGCGCACGCTCGACGTTCTGCTCGACCAGCAGAATCGTCGTGCCGGCTTCCTTCATGCGCTTGAACAGCGCGAACATCTCGCTCACCAGCAGCGGCATGATGCCTTCCGAGGGCTCGTCGAGCAGGATCATTTTCGGGCGCGCCATCATCGCGCGCGCAATCGCCAGCATTTGCTGTTCGCCGCCCGACATCGAGGTGCCGTCCTGGTCGAGCCGCTCCTTCAGCC
The DNA here is from genome assembly GCA_031386065.1 of Burkholderiales bacterium. Lineage (GTDB taxonomy): Bacteria > Pseudomonadota > Gammaproteobacteria > Burkholderiales > Burkholderiaceae_C > JANYJJ01. The sequence continues at coordinate 1,901 of JANNBZ010000406.1, read as the reverse complement.
GCGGAAACGTCTCGGCGATCTCGTCGATCATGCGGCCCATCTCATGCCGGCTCTTGCTGGCCGTGATGCCGAGCTGCAGGTTCTCGCGCACCGTCAGGCCGGGCACGATGCGGCGCTCTTCCGGCACGTAGGCCAGGCCGGCGTGAAAACGCGCGTGAGCCGGTTGGCCGAGCATCTCCTTCCCGTCGAACACCACGCTGCCGCTGCGCTTTGTCACCAGCCCCATCAGCGCGCGCAGCGTGGTGGTCTTCCCGGCGCCGTTGCGGCCCATCAGCGTGACGATCTCGCCCGCATTCACCTCGAACGAGACGTTCTGCACCACGTGGCTGCGGTCGTACCAGGCGTTGAGTTGGCTGACCTTGAGCATGTTCAGCCTTCTCCCAGATAGACTCGCCGCACGTCGGCGTTGTTGCGGATTTGCTCCGGCGTGCCTTCGGCCAGAAGCTCGCCGTGGTGCAGCACGATGAGCCGTTCGCACAGGCCCATCACCAGCTTCATCTTGTGCTCGACCAGCACCACGGTGCGCTCGGCGGCCAGCTCGGTGATCAGCCGCATCATCACGCCGGTTTCTCCGGGCGACATGCCGGCGGTGGGCTCGTCCATCAGCAGCAGCACCGGGTCGCTGGCCAGCGCCATCGCGATCTCCAGCGCGCGCTGCTGGCCGTGCGCCAGGTCGCCGGCGGTCTTGTCGCGCAACGCGGCCAATCCCACGCGCGCCAGCAACTCATCGGCCTTGGCGATCAGCGCCGACAGGCCGGCGCGCGGGCGCAGCAACTCGAAGCGTGTGCTGCGCATCTGTGCGGCAACGCGAACGTTCTCGTGCGCCGACAGCTGCTTGAACACGTTGGTGATCTGAAAACTCTTGGCAATGCCGATGCGCGCGAACCCGTGCTGCGCCAGGCCGGTGATGTCGCGGCCCTGGAATCGGACGCGCCCTTGCGTCGGTGCAAACGCACCGCTGACCACGTTGAAGAAGGTGCTCTTGCCGGCGCCGTTGGGGCCGATGATGGCCGTCAGCTTGCCGGGCTGGAACGACGCGCTGACCCCGTTCAGCGCCACGAACTTGCCGAAGCGCTGGGTGATGTTGTCGACTTCCAGAATTGCGCCGCTCATGCCGGTTTCTCAACCACCGAATGTCGGTACAGCCAGTGCAATATCGATCCCCAGATGCCCTTCGGAAAGAACAGCACGAAGACCATGAAGATCACGCCGACGGCGGCCATCCAGTGGGTGGTGACGCTGGTGGCCACGTCTTCGAGGTAGAGGAAGGCAGCCGCGCCAACGAACGGCCCGAAGAAGGTGCCCATGCCGCCCAGCAGACACATCATCACGGCCTGGCCCGACTGCAAGTAATGCAGTGAATCGATGGGCACGATGGACAGGTGCAGCGCGCGCAGCGCGCCGGCCAGGCCGCACACCGTGGCCGACAAAACGAACACCAGCAGCTTGGCGCGCGCCACATCGAAGCCGCAGGCCGACGTGCGCTTTTCGTTTTCGCGAATGGCCTCGATCACCGCGCCGAACGGCGAGTTCAGCACCCGCGAGACGAACCACAGCGCACCGGCCACGAAGACCAGGGTCACGTAGTACTTGGTGGTCGGGTTGAGAAAGTCGAGCTTCCAGCCCAGCACGTCGATCGCCTCCACGCGAATGCCGCGCAGGCCGTTCTCGCCGCCGGTCCAGCGTTCGGCCTTGTAGAAGGCGTAGTAGACGATCTGCGCCAGCGCCAGCGTCACCATCGAAAAGTAGATGCCGCGGGTGCGGATCGCCAGGTAGCCCATCACCACGCCGACCAGGCTGGACGCAGTCACACCCGCACCGATGGCCGCCCACCAAGGCCAGCCGCCGCTGACTATGGCGATGCCGCACAGATAGCTGCCGGTGCCCAAAAATGCGGCGTG
>JANNBZ010000346.1:0-1564 GCA_031386065.1 Burkholderiales bacterium | reverse complement strand
ACATCACCGCTGGCGAACTGATTTCAACCAGGCTCTTGAGCCCGCTGGAGGTGCAAGGCCTCCTGTCTCCGCAAGAACAGGCACCAGAGAGAGCTCCGACATGACACGACAAATCCGCAACATCGCCATCATTGCCCACGTTGACCACGGCAAAACCACCATGGTGGACCAACTGCTGCGCCAGAGCGGCACCTTCCGCCAGAACGAGAAAGTGGCCGAGCGCGTGATGGACAGCAACGACCTCGAAAAGGAACGTGGCATCACGATCCTGTCGAAGAACTGCGCGGTAGAGTGGAAGGGCACCCACGTCAACATCGTCGACACCCCCGGCCACGCCGACTTCGGCGGCGAGGTGGAACGTGTGCTGTCGATGGTGGACAGCGTGCTGCTGCTGGTCGACGCCGTTGAAGGCCCGATGCCGCAGACCCGCTTCGTGACCAAGAAGGCGCTGGCGCTGGGCCTGAAGCCCATCGTCGTGATCAACAAGGTCGACCGGCCCGGTTCGCGCCCCGACTACGTGATCAACGCCACCTTCGACCTGTTCGACAAGCTCGGCGCCACCGAAGCGCAGCTCGATTTCCCGGTGATCTTTGCCTCGGGCCTGAACGGCTGGGCCACGTTGACGCAGGGCGAGAACGGCAACTATGGCGGCGTCGACCTGGCGCCGCTGTTCGATGCGATTCTGGAACACGTGCCTGCGCACGAGGGCAACCCCGAAGACCCGCTGCAACTGCAGATCTGCTCGCTCGACTATTCGAGCTATGTCGGGCGCATCGGCATTGGCCGCGTCAACCAGGGCACCTTGAAGCCGATGCAGGACGTGATGGTCTACAGCGGCCCCGACAGCACGCCGTTCAAGGCGCGCGTCAACCAGGTGCTGAAGTTCGAAGGCCTTGAACGCATGCAGGCGACTGAGGCCGGCCCGGGCGACATCGTGCTGATCAACGGCATCGAGGGCATCGGCATCGGGGTGACGCTGACCAGCCTGGAGACTCCACTGCCGCTGCCGATGCTGAAGGTCGACGAGCCCACACTGACGATGAATTTCTGCGTCAACAACTCACCGCTGGCGGGCCGCGAAGGCAAGTTCGTGACGAGCCGCCAGATCAAGGACCGGCTCGACCGTGAGCTGCAATCCAACGTGGCGCTGAAGGTCAGCGAGACCGACGAGGACGGCATCTTCGAAGTGATGGGCCGCGGTGAACTGCACCTGACCATCCTGCTGGAAACCATGCGCCGTGAGGGTTACGAACTGGCCGTGTCGAAGCCGCGCGTGGTATTCCACGACGTGAACGGCGAAAAGCACGAGCCGATCGAACTGGTGACCGCCGATGTCGAAGACCAGCACCAGGGTGCAGTGATGCAGGCGCTGGGTGAGCGCCGCGCCGAACTGGTGAACATGGAACCCGATGGCACCGGCCGCGTGCGGCTGGAATACCGCATTCCGGCGCGCGGCCTGATCGGCTTCCAGAACGAGTTCATGAACATGACCCGCGGCACGGGGCTGATCAGCAACATCTTCGACAGCTACGAGGCCTACAAGGGCGAGATCGAAGGCCGCAAG
>JANNBZ010000344.1:0-1911 GCA_031386065.1 Burkholderiales bacterium | reverse complement strand
CTGACCTTCGAAGACCAGCCGCTCGATCGGCGTCGGCGGCGCAGCACCCGGGCCGTGCTCGTGACGCGGTGCACCGGCCACCTGCACATCGGCCACATGCAGGAAAGCCGCGCGGTCGAGGCCGATGTCGATGAAGGCCGACTGCATGCCTGGCAGCACGCGCGCCACGCGGCCCGCATAGATGTTGCCGACCAGTCCGCGCTCCAGCGTGCGCTCGACGTGCAGCTCCTGCACCGCGCCGTTTTCGACCACCGCAACGCGGGTCTCTTGGGGCGCCCAGTTGATCAGGATATCTTGCATGGGGTGATGGTATTCGACGCCCCGCCCAGCACGCGGCGCGCCGCGCTCAGTACTTGAGCTTCGCTCGCGCCAGCAGTTGCGCCGTCTCGAACAGCGGCAGTCCCATGATGCCGGTGTAGCTGCCCGCGATGTGTTCGATCCACGCCGCCGCGCCGCTTTGAATGGCGTAGGCACCGGCTTTGCCGAAGGGTTCGCCGGTGTCGACGTAGGCCGCGATGCGGGCCGCCGACAACGCGGCGAAGCGCACATGCGACACACTGGTCAGCAGCGCCTCTTTCTCGTCGCCGCGCCGGCCCCAGGTCAACGCGACGGAGGTGATGACGCGGTGGCTGCGGCCCGACAGCAGGCGCAGCGTGGCCGCTGCATCGGCGGCATCGAGCGGCTTGCCAAGGATGCGCCGGCCCAGCGCCACCGTGGTGTCGGAACACAGGATGGGCGCGCGCGGCAGGCCGCGCGCGCGCCGGCGCTGGCGCGCTGCCTGCAGCTTGGCGCGCGTCACCCGTTCGACATAGTGCTGGGGCAATTCGCCAGCGACGGTGGCTTCAAGCGCTTCGGCGTCGTCGTCCGCAGAAGGCAGCAGCAGTTCGTGGCGAACGCCGAGTTGTTCGAGCAGTTGTCGGCGGCGCGGACTCTGCGAGGCGAGGTAGATGAAGTCGTCCGGCACGACGCTCATTCCCGTTGAATTGGACACCGCGCTCACTCCCGGTGATACGGGTGGTTCACCGTCACCGTCCACGCGCGGTACAGCGCCTCGGCCAGCCACACGCGAACGAAGGCATGCGGCAGGGTCAGGTCGGAGAGGCGCAGGGTCTCGTCGGCGCTGGCCTTCAGCGTGGCGTCCAGGCCGTCGGGACCGCCGACTAGAAAGGCGACATCGCGGCCATCGCCCAGCCACGCCTGCATGCGCGTGGCCAGTTGCACGGTGGTCAGGCGCGTGCCGCGCTCGTCGAGCACCACGCGGCGCACGCCCTTGGGCAGCGCGGCGCTCAGACGGGCGGCTTCGGCGGCCATCAACTGATCGGGCGTTTTCGAGCCCCGCGTTTCAGCCTTGACGGCCTTCAACTCCAGCCGCATTTCGGGCGGAAAGCGCTTCGCGAAGTCGTCGAACGCGGCTTCGGCCCAGGCCGGCTGGCGCTGCCCCACAGCAACCAGCAACAGCTTCACGCGCGGGCGCTGACCTTCTTGGTGGCGGTCTTCTTGCGGGCCGGTGCCTTCTTGGCGGCGGCCTGCTTGGCGACGACTTTCTTGGTCTGCGCCACCACCATCACCGGCGTCTTGGCAGCGGGCTTTTTCGCAGCCGACGTCTTCACGCCCACCATGCGGGTGATGCCGGTTTTCACCGGGGCGACACGCTTGGCGGCGGGCCGCTTGGCCGCAGCCTTCTTGGCGGCTGCCTTTGCGGGTGCTTTTGCGGGCGCCTTCGAAGGTGCTTTTGCAGGCGCCGCCACGGGCGTCTTCTTCGCAGCCACCTTCTTTGCAGCCGCCTTCTTGGCCGCCACCGGTTTGTCGGCGGCCGAGGCCTTGACCAGCCGCACCGGCGCGTTGTCGATCTTCATCTTGACCGGCTTGTCGCCCCAGATTTCTTCGAGCCGGTAGTACTCGCGAATCGAC
>JANNBZ010000318.1:0-3289 GCA_031386065.1 Burkholderiales bacterium | reverse complement strand
ACGGCCCGTCGATTGAAGCGCTTGTTTTCAGCGCCTGTGCAGCCCTGCTGCCGGCCAGCGTGCGGGCGGGCGAGGGCGACTCCATCCTGCCGTACCGGCCCTCGGTGTCCAGCCCCGCCCAGTTACCGGTGGCGGGCCAGCTGGAACTGGAACTCGGTGGCTTGAGCAACCGCTCCGGTACCGGCTCAGGCACCTCACGCCGCGACAGCCTGCCCTATCAGCTCAAACTGGCTTTCTCAAGCGAATGGGGCTTGCTGCTGGGCGGCGAGGCGCAGGTGGCCTTGCGCGAAGGCAGCGCGCGCTCGCGCGGTGTGGGCGACACGAACGTGATCCTGAAGCGCGCCTGGTTGATCGACGACGCCACCGCGTTCGGCATCGAGTTGGGCGCAAAGCTGCCGACCGCGCGCGACACGCTGGGCAGCGGCAAGGCCGACGCCACGCTGAACGCGATCTACAGCAAAGACCTGGGCCCGCTGCACATGGATGCGAACCTGAACGCCACGCGGCTGGGCGCGGTCGACCCCGGCACCGGCCGGTTGCAGGCCGGCGCGTCGGCATCGTTTTCGCTGCCGCTGAACGCGCAGTGGAGCGTTACCGCGGAAGCCTCAGGCACGCGACAGCGCGCAGCGGACAGCACGACGCAGGTGCTGGCGGCGCTGTCGTTCAGCCCCACCAAACGGCTGAGCTTCGACATCGGCATCGCACGGGCTGCGCGACCCGCGCCGGGCGCGACGTCGTACTTCGCGGGCGTGGTGTTTCCCGTCGCCTCGCTGTGGTGACCAACCCCTTTCAACCGGAGCCTGACGCCTGATGGACATCGACCCGATCGACATGGTGCACAGCGCCGAAGAATCACGTGCCGGCGCGAAGTTGTCGCGCCTGAACCCGGCGGTGGCGGTGGCCATCGCCTTGCTGGCCACCTTCATGGGCATCTGCAAGGTGAAGGACGACAACATCGTGCAGGGCATGCAGCAGGCGCAGGCCGACAAGATCGACCACTGGGCCTTCTACCAGGCCCGCAACCTGCGCGAGGAGATTGCCAAGGCCACGCTGGTGCAGTTGCGCCTGCAGGCGGGCGACAAGCCGCCGGAGCGACAGGCCGCCTATGCCGAAGCCATCACCCAGTACGAGCAGTTGGCGAAGGACCAGGGGGCCAAGAAAGAAGAGTTGCGACTGCAGGCCGGCAAGGACCAGGAAACCTACGACGCGCTGAATTTTCGCGACGACCAGTTCGACCTGTCCGACGCCGCCATCGCCATTGCGATTTCACTGCTGGCCATCACCTCACTGACCCAGTTGTGGTGGCTGTTCGCGGTCAGCATGCTGCCGTCGCTGATCGGCGTGGTGATGGGGCTGGCCGGGCTGCTGGGCTGGGCGCTGCACCCCGGCTTCATTGTTCGATTGTTGAGTTGACAAGGAGACCCCCATGTCTGAACACATCGCCACCGTCCATTGGCAGCGCGACGCGCAGGCCTTCACCGACAAGCGCTACAGCCGGCGCCACGAATGGCGCTTCGACGGCGGCGCCGTGGTGGCGGGGTCGTCGTCGCCGCACGCGGTGCGGGTGCCGTTTTCGGACCCGACGGCGGTCGACCCCGAAGAAGCCTTCGTGGCCTCGCTGTCGAGCTGCCACATGCTGTGGTTCCTGGACATCGCCTGCCGCGCGGGTTGGGTGGTCGACGACTACCGCGACGATGCCGTCGGCCTGCTGGCGCCGAACGCCGAAGGCAAGCTGGCGATGACCGTCGTCACGCTGCGCCCTGCGGTGCGCTTCAGCGGCGCCACGCAACCCGACATGGCCGAACTGCAACGCCTGCACCACCAGGCACACGTCGACTGCTTCATCGCCAATTCCGTGAACAGCGACGTGCGCTGCGAGCCCGTCCACGTGCCAGCCTGAACGTACCATGTACCTGCCCGCCCACTTCAAGGAATCGCGCCCCGAGGTACTGCACACGCTGCTGCGCACGCACCCGCTGGGGCTGCTGGTGACTCAAGACTCCAGCGGCCTGCAGGCGGACGCGATCCCGTTCATGCTGGACACCGAGCGCGGTGAATTCGGCACCCTTGTCGCGCACGTGGCACGGGCGAACCCGCTGTGGCGCGAGGCGCGCACCGACGTCGAGTCGCTGGTGGTGTTTCAAGGCCCGCAGGCCTACGTCTCGCCGGCCTGGTACCCCAGCAAGCAAGAGACCGGCAAGGTGGTGCCGACCTGGAACTACGTGCTGGTGGAAGCGCGCGGGCGGCTGCGCGTGTTCGACGACGCAGCCTGGGTGCACGCCCTGGTGACGCGGCTGACCGACCACCATGAAGCCGCGCGAACCGACGCGCCGCGCGCGCCGTGGAAAGTGACCGACGCGCCCGACGACTACATCGCCAGCATGCAGCGCGCCATCGTCGGCATCGAGATCGAGCTGACCGCGCTGAACGGCAAGTGGAAGGTCAGCCAGAACCGCAGCACGGCCGACCGCGCCGGCGTGGCGGCCGGCCTGGGCACGCACGCGATGGCAGCGCTGGTCGACGTGAAAGGCACGCCCGTGTGAGGCGCCTGAGTCGCTTGAAAAGCATCGCCTGGCTGGTCGGCCTGCTGCTTTGCAACGCCGCCGCAGTGGCCGCGCCGCCGGTGGAAAACACCTTGGCGCAGCGCGTGCTGGCCTGCACCGGTTGCCACGGCCCGCAGGGACGCGCGGCGAGTGACGGCTTCTACCCGCGCATGGCCGGCAAACCGGCCGGCTACCTTTACAACCAGCTGCTGGCCTTTCGCGACGGGCGCCGCCAGTACGCGTTGATGAGCAAGCTCCTCGCGCCGTTGAGCGACGACTACCTGCGCGAGATCGCAGGCCATTTCGCAGCGCTCGACCTGCCCTACGCGGCGCCGCAGCCGCCCACCGCCTCGGCCGCCGAATTGCAGCGCGGCGAGACCCTGGTCAAGCACGGCGACGCCGCCCTGCGCGTGCCTGCCTGCGTGGCCTGCCACGGCGCGGCACTGATGGGCGTGGCGCCCTTCATTCCCGCGCTGATCGGCATGCCGCGCGACTACCTCAATTCGCAGCTCGGTGCCTGGCGCACCGGCGCGCGCCACGCGCTCGCGCCCGACTGCATGGCGCAGACCGCACAGCGACTGGCGGCCACTGACATCGGTGCCATCTCAATGTGGCTGGCGGCACAAACCGTTCCGCCGTTCGCGAAACCTGCGGCCACCTTGCCGGCCGCTTTGCCGATGCCGTGCGGCGGTGTGCCATGAAGCGCTTCGGCTGGATTGCAACGCTGGTGTTGCTGGTGGTCGGCG
>JANNBZ010000288.1:0-9338 GCA_031386065.1 Burkholderiales bacterium | reverse complement strand
TTGACGACCAGTTCGTAGAGCTTGGCCACCTTGTCGAGCGTCTCGGCAGTGTCACCGGCCACGACCTTGATGACGTTGGTGAGCATGTGCTCGCGGTCGCCGGGGTTGATGCGCTCGGGGCTGTAGCCGACGAAAAAGTCTCGCTTCCACTTCAGGCCCGACGTGGCTTCGAGCACCGGGATGCAAACCTCTTCGGTCGCACCGGGATACACGGTGGATTCATAGACCACCGTGGCGCCGCGCTTCAGGTAAGGGCCGACGCTTTTGCTGGCCCCCACCAGCGGGCTGAAGTCGGGGATGTGGGCTGCGTCGACCGGGGTGGGCACCGCGATCAAAATGAAGTCGGCCTCGCGCAGCGCGGCGGGGTCGCTGGTGTATTCAGCATGGACGGCGAGGGCCATGTCGGCATCGGGAATTTCGCGCGACGGGTCGGTGCCGGCGCGGCACTTGGCGACCTTGTCTTCGACGATGTCGAATCCGATGGTGCGGGTGTGTTTTCCGAACTCCACCACGAGGGGCAGGCCCACGTAGCCCAGGCCGATGACTGCGACTGTCTGCATTCCGTTTCCTTGCTGCTGTCTTGCTTGATTGGATTTTTTACGGCCACTGCGAAGACTTTTCGAGTCATGCGCAGGGGGGTGAGCAGCCTGTGCCGCAGTGCGGCGATTGTGCCGGATGGGCATCGGGCCACGCGGGCAGCGGTATCGCTTTCAACGGTTCAACGTGACATCCTGACCCCACGGATGGGGGGGTTGTCCCTTAGCGGGTGCCCGCTGAAAATCCGCTCGTGGAATTCATCGGAATAAGCCCTCCACGAGTTCAAATTCTTCAATCCTCAGGGAGTTCTGAAAATGTTGCGTAAATCTCTAATTGCAGCTGCCGTCTTGATCGCGGTCTCGTCCAGCGCGTCGGCGACGGTCATCTTCACGGCTGGCGCCTCCGACACTAAATTCGGTACGTTCAACCCAACTGACAACAACGGTTCGGGCGCGATCACCGTGGCCTGGGACGGCAAGTTTGTCGATTTCGGCGTCTTCAGCGTCGATCAAAAATACAACGTGACGTACACCTACCTCGGTACCGAGGCAGGCTACATCGATCACTTCGTCGAGATGGTCACGGGAACCGGCAAGTTTGTTAACAAGCCGATCATTACAAGCACCGTTGGCGACACCCTGACGGTGGTCGACGGCCCAGGCAATTTGAAGTTCCAATTCGACTCGATCGCCCCCGCTTCGGTGGCCAAGAACGGCGACATTTTCCTGCCCGGCGCCAATCCGTCGTGGGGTGTGCTGCGCGGTGCCACGTCGACTGTTGGCGTCTTTGACTACATCCTGGGCTTCAACGACCCGAGCCGGAGCGACCGCGACTTCGACGACATGGTCGTGGGCATGAGCTTGAAAGCCGTCCCGGCGATTCCTGAGCCAAGCACCTACGCTCTGATGCTGGCAGGCCTCGGATCGATCGGTTTCCTGGTTCGCCGCCGCCGCGCGAATTGACTCGGCGATTCGTCAATAGTTGAAAAGGGCGAGACCTCGGTCTCGCCCTTTTTGTTGGTGCGCCGCATCGTCAGTCACGCAGTCCGTTCGGGTTCATGCTTTGCCACCGCCAGCTGTCGGCGCACATGTCGGCCAAGCTGCGGTTCGCACACCAGCCGAGCAGTTCGCGAGCGAGGCTCGGGTCGGCAAAGCAGCTTGCCACGTCACCGGGGCGTCTCGCGACGAAGTCCACGGGTACGCTGCGTCCGCTTGCCAGCTCATACGCTCGTACCACTTCGAGCACGCTGTAACCAAGCCCGGTGCCCAGGTTCAACGTCAGCAGTTCGGGCTTGTCGAGCAATCGCCTGAGCGCGGCCACGTGTCCGGCGGCCAGGTCGAGTACGTGGATGTAGTCGCGCACACCGGTGCCGTCTATGGTGTCGTAGTCGGTGCCGAAAACTTGCAGTTGTGCCCGCTTGCCGACGGCGACCTGGGCGATGTACGGCATCAGGTTGTTTGGGACACCGCTGGGGTCTTCTCCGATCAGGCCGCTCTCGTGAGCGCCCACCGGATTGAAGTACCGAAGCCGTCCAATGGCCCAACCTGCGTCCGCAGCGTACAAGTCGGAAAGGATGTTCTCGCTCATCAACTTGGTGGCACCGTACGGGCTGGTGGCTGCAAGCGCGGCGTCTTCGCGAATTGGCAGCCGTTCTGGCGTGCCGTACACAGTGGCGCTCGAACTGAACACCAGCGTCTTGCAACGGTGCTGTTGCATCACTTCGCACAGGTTAAGCAAGCCACCGACGTTGTTGCGGTAGTAAGCCAGTGGCTTGCGCACGCTCTCACCAACCGCCTTGAACGCTGCGAAGTGCACAACCGCATCGATTTTTTGACTCGCAAACACAGAAGCCAGCGCAGCCAAGTCGCAAACGTCGACCTGCTCAAAGACAGGCTTGACGCCGCTGAGCGTTTGCAACCGATTCAGCACCTCGGCAGAACTGTTTGAAAGGTTGTCAACGCCGACGACATGGTGGCCGTCGGCCAGAAGAGCCAGCCAGGTGTGCGACCCGATGTAGCCGGTTGCCCCCGTCAGCAGGATCTTCCGCGCGGTCATTGCAGCGTGTATCTGGCGGTGCAGCCGACCGATTTGCTGTCGTAGGTGCTGGACAAGGCAGACGCCGTGTTGCGTCTGTCGTACCCGACTCGGCAACTCAATCCCAAGTTGCGAAGCGGGGCGTAACTCAAACCGAAATTGAGTCCGGTTGTGGTGGCGCCGCCGGTGCTGCCAGTTGCCGCACCACCGTTGCTTTGGCTCAGCGTGTCGACCAGCGATTCCTTCCGATAGTGCAGCGATGCGTCGGCTTGAATCTTTGCTGTCACTTCGTAGCCGACTGAAACCTGCGCGCTGGACGTGAGCCGGTTGTTGTTGTTGATGCCCGTGATGACTTGGCCGTTGACGTCGGTGAATGTGTAGGCGCTGATGGCCGTTCCGGTGTCGTGGGAAATCTGGGCCGCATACCGCAAGCGCCCGGCGGGGACGTGATTGACGGATACCGAGCCGGTGAGGCCTGAAAAGTCGAGCCCGCTGGTGATGCTGTGGGTGACACGCGACATGCTGACGCGCCCGGAAACCGTGGTCAGTCCGGTGGGCGTCCAGTTGGAGGTCAGGTCGAAGTCGCTGCGCTTGAGGGTGTCGCCTTCAAAGCCGCCACCGGGCGCTGTTCGAAATTTCGGGTAGAGACCGCGGGTCATGCGCAGCGCACCGCCCACATCGAGTGCCCCGCTGAAACGGTAGCGGACTCCCAAGCTGCCAGTGTCCTGTTCGAACTCGCGGGCCGCAAAGGCCGAGTTGGAGTAGTCGACCGTGCGATGTGAATAGTCGCCAGTGAAAGAAAGTATCGTGACGCCTCCCAACAAGGCCCGCGCTGCAAATTCCTGGGTCTTCTGGATGTTCTTGCTGGTGAGGGTCGGCGTATTCGGCTCGCCGTAGTCGGCCAGTCTCTGGTTGCCTGAGTAACTGAACGCGCCCGACAACCTCCCGACGGTCGACCATTCCAGTGTGCTGTTCAACCCGTAACCGCTGTTGTTCAGATTGCTTTTCTCTGAGTAGCGGTTGTAGTCCAGGTTGCCATTGACTCGCAGCCGCTGGCGGCCAAACGGCTGGTCGATGCCTGCGTTCAGGCCGGTACTTGAAATCGTGTCACCGCGATCGGCCTGATCGCTCGTTGTCCGGAACACATTGGAGTTGTGCGTAACCGATTGGCTGACACCGATGTAGTAAGGATTGGCCTCGGCCCAGGCAGCTTGGGCGGAGGCGAGCATCAGCGACAGCGCGATCTGCTGCAACCGAACCAGGGCGTAGAGCGATTTAGGGGAGCGTTTCATTCGAGAACTCCATTGATGCGTGGGTCGGTGGCGGACTGCGCGAAGGTGCGGCTCGCAAGAAAACCGCCGGGCCGCCCCAAGGTTTTCTTGCCCCCTCGGGGGGCCTGATGCGAAGCGGCAGGTTTGGGGGTGCTCAGTAGGCGTTGCGATCGAAGAACACCAGCCGCACCGTGCGAATGATGATCTGCAGGTCCAACCCCAGCGACCAGTTGCGAAGGTATTCCAGATCGTATTCGACGCGGGCCTGCATCTTCTCGATGGTGTCGGTTTCACCACGCTGCCCGTTCACCTGCGCCCAACCGGTGATGCCAGGCTTGACCTTGTGGCGAACCATGTAGGCCTTGATGAGCTGGCGGAACTGTTCGTTGTGAGCTACCGCGTGTGGGCGCGGCCCGACGATGCTCATGCGACCTTGCAGCACGTTGATGAACTGCGGCAGCTCGTCCAGCGAGGTGCGCCGGATGAAGGCGCCGAAGCGGGTGATGCGCGCGTCGTGCTTGGTGGCCTGGCGCACCACCGAGCCGTTGTCCTGCGTGGTCATCGAGCGGAATTTGTAGACCACGATCTCGTCGCCGTCCAGCCCGTTGCGGCGCTGCTTGAAGATGGCCGGCCCCGGCGAACTGAGCTTCACGCCGATGGCCACCGCCAGCAGCACCGGCGAGATCAGCACCAGGATGATCAGCGCCAGCACAATGTCGCTGAGGCGCTTGACCAGTTCGTTTGTGCCGGTGAACGGGGTTTCGCAGATGCCCACCACCGGCACGCCGTTCATGTCCTGCAGGCGGCCCTGGATGATGCTGATGCCGAACACGTCGGGCACGAAGAACAGGGACGCCGTGGTGCCTTGCACCTGTTCAAGCAGCTCGACGATGCGCGGCTGCGAGCCCAGCGGCAGCGTGATGTAGACCTCGCGAACGCCGTTTTGAATGATGTAGGGCGCCACGTCCTTCAGGCCACCCAGGCGATGCGGCACGGTGGCCTCGTGCACGCGGTCGTCGGTGCGGTCGTCGAAGTAGCCATTGAAGTCCAGGCCGTGGTCACCGCCAGCCACCAGCGCGCGTGCCACCTTCAGTCCCAGCGGGCCGGCTCCGACGACGACGCAGTTGCGACGGGCGTCGGGCCGAGCCGACCGCCAGCGAACCACCTGCCGGCCGATCCAGATGGCGAACCACTGCAGCAGCGGCGTGACCGCAAACCAGATGATCAAGGCGTCTTCGTCGAAATAGCCGACGCTGTTGGTGGCGTAGCCGCACAACATCAGGATCGCCACCAGCATCACCCATGACGACGCGATGTCGACGGCTGCGGCGATGAGGTTGTCGAGAAAGCGGTTGCGGCCCGGAAAGGTGAGCGCGAACACCAGCAGGCACAAGGTCAGCTCGGGCCGGTTGACAGGTTCGCCGACGTACCAGTTCGCAATCAGGAAGGTCAGCACCGTGATAGCCGGCTCAAGGAACGCCGCCACCAGCGAGGTCACCGACTGGGGTGCGCTGTAGAACGTTCGCTTGTAGGTTCGGTTTTCAAACATGCACGGGCGGGTACTTGAGGGGCTTTGTCCAGGCCATTCACATCAACTGCCCGAAGGCCGCAAGCGTGTCAGGAGCTTGTGGCGGAACCTGCCACCCGCCCAACTGCCGGAGGCAGCGTTTGTCAGCGCCGCGAGCGCTCGGGTGGTGAACGATCCGACCCGATTCTCGCCCAAAAACCCCACGCCCCACACCCGGAGGTGGGGGGAGCAGCCTGTGACCCGTGCCTACAATTCGTGCATGGTTCACGCAATACAGCAACTTCTGGTCCCGGCCGCAGCGCGACGCGTCACTCTGCTGATCAACCACATTCTTGGCGCTGAGGAAGTCGCCACCACCAGGCTGAAGACGCACGCCGGTCGTAGCATTCGCTTGCACTTCGAGGGCTGGCCGTCGCTGTTGCCGGCCTTGCCGGAGTTGGTGTTCGCCGTTACACCGGCCGGCCTGCTGGAGTGGCGTGAAGACGACATGGCGCTGCCGGTGGACTTGACACTCGACGTCGAGGCCTCCAACCCGGCATTGGAGTTGGCACGCAGCCTGGCCGGCCAGCCACCGCGCATCCGCGTCACAGGCGATGCAGCCCTGGCCACCGACATGAGCTGGCTGGTCGACAACCTGACCTGGGATGTGCAGGACGACCTGGCCCGCATCGTCGGCGAGCTGCCCGCGCGCGAGCTGGCCCGTGTCGGCCGCGGGCTGGCCGGGGCGCTGCGCACAGTGATGCAGCAGGTTGTGCGGCGGCAGCCCACGGATGCGGGAACCGCCGCTCGATGAGGCACCTCGCGCGCCTCGTCTTCATCGTTTTCACGGTTCTCCGCTTCGGGCTGGACGAGCTCGCGTTGTCGAGTTTTCGCCAGCGCTGGGTGCGCCTGCTGGTGCGTCTGATGACGCTGGGCCGGCGGCTCGATGCGCCGCGCGGCGTGCGTGTGCGCATGGCGCTCGAACGCCTGGGTCCGATCTTCGTCAAGTTCGGGCAGGTGCTGTCGACGCGTCGTGACCTGCTGCCCGCCGACCTGGCCGACGAGCTGGCCAAGCTGCAGGACGACGTGCCGCCGTTCCCGGCCGCGCAGGCGCGCCAGTTGATCGAGAAAGCCTTCGGCAAGACCATCGAGCAGGTGTTCGCCAGCTTCGAGGCCGAGCCGGTGGCCAGTGCCTCGATCGCTCAGGTTCACTTCGCCACCTTGCACGACGGCCGCGAGGTGGCCGTCAAGGTGCTGCGCCCTGGCATGCTGGCGGTGATCGACGACGACCTGTCGCTGATGCGCACGTTGGCGCGCTGGGTCGAGCGGCTGTCGCCCGACGGCAAGCGCCTGAAGCCGCGCGAGGTGGTGGCCGAGTTCGACAACTACCTTCACGACGAGCTCGACCTGGTTCGCGAGGCGTCGAACGCGGCCCAGTTGCGCCGCAACATGAGCGGCCTGAACCTGGTCATGATCCCCGAGATGTACTGGGACCTGTGCACCCAGACGGTGATCGTGATGCAACGCATGAAGGGCATGCCGATCAGCAATGCGCAGCGGCTGCGCGAGGCCAGCGTGGACATTTCCAAGCTGGCGCGCGACGGTGTGACCATCTTCTTCACGCAGGTGTTTCGGGACGGCTTCTTTCACGCCGACATGCACCCCGGCAACATCCAGGTCAGCGTGGAACCAGCCACGTTCGGGCGCTACATCGCGCTCGACTTCGGCATCGTCGGCACGCTGACCGAGTTCGACAAGGAGTACCTGGCGCAGAACTTCATCGCCTTCTTCCGCCGCGACTACAAGCGCGTGGCCGAGCTGCATGTGGAGTCGGGCTGGGTACCGGCGAACACCCGCGTCGACGAGCTGGAAGGTGCGATTCGCGCCGTCTGCGAGCCGCACTTCGACCGCCCGCTGAAAGACATTTCACTCGGCCAGGTGCTGCTGCGGTTGTTCCAGACCTCGCGCCGCTTCAACGTCGAGATCCAGCCGCAACTGGTGCTGCTTCAAAAGACACTCTTGAACGTCGAAGGCCTGGGTCGGCAGCTCGACCCCGAGCTGGACCTGTGGGCCACCGCCAAGCCGTTTCTCGAACGCTGGATGAACGAGCAGGTGGGCTGGCGCGGTTTTGTGGAGCGGTTGAAAAACGAGGCGCCGCGCTACGTGCAATTGCGGCCCGAGCTGCCGCGTTTGCTGCACCAGGCGCTGCAGCCGCGGCCGGCAGCACAGGCCCGCGCGCTGGAGGCCTTGCTGCTGGAACAGCGGCGCACCAACCGGCTGCTGCAGGGCATCGTCTACGCTGCGATGGGCTTCGTTCTGGGCGTGCTGGTGATGCTGTTGCTGCCGCACTGGCCGCGCTGAAGGCAGCCCTTCGTGGCAGGCCGCAGGGATAATCCGCGCTGTCCGAAACTTCATCCGCCCGGAGCGCGAACGCCATGTTGCTGAGCCTGGTCATCGTCTACCTGTTGATCACCATCGCCATCGGTCTGTGGGCTGCCCGGCGCGTCAAGACCACGGCCGACTTCGCGGTGGCCGGCCGGCACCTGCCGCTGATCATGATCGTCACCACCACCTTCGCGACCTGGTTCGGCTCGGAAACGGTGCTGGGCATTCCGGCCAAGTTCGTCAACGGCGGCCTGGGCAACGTGGTCGAAGACCCGTTCGGTGCCGGCACCTGCCTGATCCTGGTCGGCCTGTTCTTCGCGGCCAAGCTGTACCGCATGACGCTGCTGACCATCAGCGACTACTACCGCGAGCGCTACGGCCGCACGGTGGAAGTGGTGTGTTCGCTGATCATCATCCTGAGCTACCTGGGCTGGGTCTCGGCGCAGATCACCGCGCTCGGGCTGGTGTTCAACCTGCTCTCGGGCGGCAGCATCAGCATGCCGGCGGGCATGGTGATCGGCACCGTGTCGATCCTGGCCTACACGCTGTTCGGCGGCATGTGGTCGGTGGCGGTGACCGACTTCCTGCAGATGATCATCCTGGTGGTCGGCCTGTCGATCATTGCGGTGTTCGCCGGCCACCTGGCCGGCGGTGCCGACAAGGTGGTCTCGCTGGCAGTCAGCCGCGACATGTTCAAGTTCCTGCCGCCGCCCACCTTCACCGACATCGCGTTCTTCATTGCCGCCGGCATCACCATCATGTTCGGGTCGATCCCGCAGCAGGACGTGTTCCAGCGAGTGATGTCGGCCAACACCGAACGGGCGGCCACGCGCGGTCCGGTGATCGGCGGAGTGTTCTACATCCTGTTCGCCTTCGTGCCGATGTTCCTGGTGACCAGCGCGCTGATCATCATGCCGGAGCAGACAGCCGCGCTGCTGAAGGACGACCCGCAAAAAATCCTGCCGACGTTGGTGCTGACCCAGATGCCGTTCGTGATGCAGGTGATCTTTTTCGGTGCGCTGCTGTCGGCCATCAAATCGACCGCCTCGGCCACCTTGCTGGCGCCCTCGGTCACCTTCGTCGAGAACATCTGGCGGCAGTTCCGCCCGCACCTGGGCGACAAGCAGGAACTGCTCACGATGCGCATCACGGTGCTGCTGTTCAGCGTCTGCGTTTGCGCTTATGCCATCGCGTCGCAGGGCACGCCGATCTACGAAATGGTGTCGGGCGCGTATCAGGTGACGCTGGTCGGCGCCTTCGTGCCGCTGCTCGCCGGCCTGTACTGGCCGCGGGCCACCACGCAGGGCGCGATCGCGTCGATCGTCCTGGGTCTGGCCACCTGGCTGATCTTCAGCGCCACGCCGTGGGGCAGCGCGTTCCCGTCGCAACTGGCCGGCGTGCTGATGGCCGCACTCGGCATGGTCGCCGGCTCGCTGGCGCCGCAAGGGCTGAAGAATCGGCACGGCTCGCACCACCGCGTGGCCGGCCTGCCCACCGCCTGAGCGACTGTCGCCGGAACCAACATGGCCTCGCTGCAGAGCCCTTGAGCCCGCCGTATAATTCGAGGTTTTCCTTTTCGAATCAAGGGCTTAGCCATGCCGATC
>JANNBZ010000283.1:0-4216 GCA_031386065.1 Burkholderiales bacterium | reverse complement strand
CCGCACTGGAAAGACGAAGACAAGCTGATCGCGGCGGCCAAGCAGGGCCGGCAACAGTTGGAAGAACTGTTCGCGCAGGAGCGCGGGGATGCAGCGCAGCGGCAGGTGACGGCGGGGTGGGCGCGGGAGGAAAGGGCTGAGGGGGAAGTTCGAGGCTGAGAGTTGTTGCGATCAGGCTGGCATCAACGAGTCCAGCGGGCTTCGAACCGCGCCACCGCCCACCTTGAGCACATGCGTGTAGATCATGGTGGTGCTGACATCGCTGTGGCCCAGCAGCGCCTGCACGGTGCGTATGTCGTAACCTGCCTGCAGCAGGTGTGTGGCGAACGAATGGCGTAACGTGTGCGGCGTGGCCGGCCGCACGATGCCGGTGCACACCACCGCGCGCTTGAAGGCGCGCTGCAAGGTTTGGTCGAACAGGTGATGCCGCCGCAGCACGCCGGTGCGCGGGCATACCGACAAGCCGGCCTGCGGGAACACCCAGAACCAGCCCCACTTGGCTCCCGCCTGCGGGTACTTGCGATCCAGCGCGTCTGGCATGTACACCCCGGAATGCCCCGTTTGCGCATCGGCTGACCACAGCATGCGGGCGCGCTGTAATTGATCACGCAACACGGGCACCAACGTGGCGGGCAGCATCACCGCGCGATCCTTGCCGCCCTTGCCGCATCGCACGGTGACCGTGCGGAACTCGAAATCAACGTCCTTCACGCGCAACTGAAGCGCCTCGGAGATGCGCATGCCGGTGCCGTAAAGCAACTGCGCCAACACGCGATGCTCACCCTGCAACAGCGACAGAACGGAGATCACTTCCGGGACTGACAGCACCACCGGCAAGCGAGGCTTGCGCTGCGGCCGCACGATGTCGTCCATCCACGGAAGGCGTTGGCCAAACACCTGCTGGTACAGAAACAGCAACGCCGACAAGGCCTGACGGTGGGTCGAGACGGCGACGCCCCGATCGGCCGCCAACCACAACAGAAAGGCCTCGACTTCTGCCTCGCCCATGTCCTTGGGGTGGCGCAGCCCGTGGTGACGCACGTAAGCTCGTATCCAATGGACGTATGCACGCTCGGTGCTTAAGCTGTAGTGCAGGTACCGAATGCGTTCGCGAACCTGATCGAGCAGGCGTATTGACTTCAGCGGCGGCAACAGAGGATCGGCAATGCGGGCCATGGCAAAAAACTGTTGTTTTATCCAGTGTATGGCCGTCCAGCCTGTTGAGCAACCTCAGGTGCGCCCCGCTTCGCGTCGACCCGACTGCGCCCGTATCCGGATATGAGCGCAGGTTTGCGCCAGATATTGGGTTAGGCGTCACACACATCTACGTCAGTCGCTAGCACCCACTACGAATACTCCTACTTGCGACTTTTACGGCGATCGCATACAACCACTGCTCACATCACAAAGGAGAACGCAAAGTGAACAACTCATTGGGTCGTACGTTTCTTCTTTTGGTGCTGTTGTCCCTTAGTTCATTGTCACCTTCCGCTTCCGCGCAGGTCATCAACTCATATAAGGAATGCCTCACGGAAGGTAACCGCATTACGTTCGCCTGCGGAGCAAACTCATGCCCCGGTGGCACCCGTCATTACCGCACCGTTAACAAGGCGATACCTGAATGCAATCCGGCATGTGTTGATATGAAAGCGCTTGGCTGGCGGTACCCAACAAACAAGACCAAATTTTGCAAGAACAAGGGCTACGACGGCGTTAGAGCGGCTCCAGGAGAGTATCGAAAAGGAGGCTGCTGCTTCAAGAATCCTCCAGCGACGGTATCGCCTCCTGCCTCTGCTGCCGCAGCTAGCGCTGCAGCATCACGCTGAATGGAAAGACAACACTGCCACGTCACGGCCAGTGACGCCTAGCCACTCGTTCAATGCTAGGTCAAACGGGTTCGGCCCGCCGGGCTCTGTGGTTGATCCTCTGCCTGTCAGGCATTTGCCGTCATCTCCCGCTTAGCTCGATCGTTAGGCGTTAGATGCAGCTCATTGGCCTCGTCACGTACATACTAAGCCCTAGAGAAGCGAGCCCATGAACAAGTCGATTGTGTTCGGAGCCTTGGCAGTTGCTTTTACAAGTTCCGCTGTCGCACAGCATTGCTCCACGGTGCGACTTGATCTTCACGGGGGTCCAGTGGAGGACATGCCGATCATCGACCAAGGATCGCTTAACGTCTGCCGATTTGTCGCTGCAACCGATTTGATAAGTGCGGCACTTTTTTATCAAAGTAAAAGGACCAAGCATTTGTCTTGGGTCAGTACGTATGCTGACGCCGCTTCGGGTGATGGATATCAAAACATCAGGAAGATGATGGATCGCGCGCGCGCAAATGGCGTCTGCACCACCGACGCTATCGTTGGCGCTATGCGATCGAACCCTACGACATGCAGGGAAGTAGCGGAAGTAAAGAATACTTTCGGCGTCACCCTAACATCAAACTTACAACAAGCCTGCGGGCCACTCCCACCGGACGACACTAGAGGCGGAATGGAGCTTGCCAGAACGAATCACCTTTTAGCTTCCGCTCTCGGCGCGAAGGCGCCTTCGTACCCGGCGGTTGCGGAACGCGTAACCTTGGCTTGCAAGAGTGATCGGGTTGATGCTTCAAAGCTCTCCGATGTTCGTTATGTATTCGGGCACCAGCTGCAAGGGGTCGCGCGATCGTTAGCTTTTCAACAACATATTGATGAAGTACTGACTGAGACAAAGCCTATGCCAGTTGGCATCACGTACTGTGCTGATGTACTTCGCAGACGCGACGCAACCGGCGTTGATCCTGTCGACGGGAAGCACTCCTCCAGCCTTTGCACCGATACTGGACTTCACTCCTCAAGCATCGTAGGCAGACGAGCAAGAGGATCACAGTGCCAGTACCTTGTGCGCAATTCTTGGGGAAGATCCTGTAATAGCTATGACACCGCAAACCAGTGTGAAGAAGGACGGGTGTGGGTTGACTCTGCCGACTTGATCCGTAACATTATCTATACCTTCAGCATCAAGGCTGCCGAGTAAAGAAGACTCCATGACGCTTCGGCTTGCGTGATTGACGCCTAACCCTTTGAAGGGACTTCCCAGTTCCGTCAAGACGTATTTGTATTCGTCATCGAAGGCCTCGGTTCGGATTCGCGGTTGAAGCAAGATCAGGCGGCGTTGAGGGGAATGAACGAGGAACAGACTGCTTCTCTGAAGACGGCCTTGTTGCACTGAGCGCGTGATGCGCTTGCGGTGCGGACCCAGATGCGAACCGCTCAGCGGGGTCTCCATTTCAATCCCGTGGACATCGTTGATCGAGCCACCCAGAGTTTGGTCGATGCCCGCTGCCGGTCTGACCTGTCACTTCACCTTCTGGCTGATGCCTGCTGCATGACCGATTCGGTGCTCGCTATGCGCTGATGACTGCCGGCGTCAATGCACCCGGCTTGACGCTGACGTGCCGGGGGTCGAAGGCTTCGCCCTTGGTCATCACCGCCCACAGGATGCGTGCGTTCTTGTTGGCCAGCGCCACGGCGGCCTTCTGCCAACCCGCTCTCTCGCGCAGCGCCGTGGCCCACACCGAGATCGGGTCGCTGCGCTTGTGCGCCGTCATCACCGCTGACTTCGCGCCCTGGATCAGCAGGCTGCGCAGGTAGTTGTCGCCGCGCTTGGTGATGCCGCCCAGGCTGTTCTTGCCGCCCGACGAATGCTGGCGTGGCGTCAGGCCGATCCAGGCCACGAACTGCGCGCCGTGCCGGAACTGCTTGAAGTCGCCCACGGTGGCTACCGAGGCGCTGGCGGTGACGGGTCCGATGCCCATCAGCGTGGCGGCCTTCTTCACGTCGGCGTTGCCTTTGGCGTGCGCGGCGATGCGCTCGTCGCACCAGGCGATGTGGGCGTCGAGTTCGCGCCACTGCGAATGCGCTTGCTGCACGACCAGGCGGGCCAGGGTATTCATCTCGTTGCTGGCATCTTCGAGCGTGTCGGTCAGCTCCGCTTCGAGCGCGGCCGGGCTTTGCGCGAAGACCAGGCCGAACTCGGCGAGCAGGCCGCGGATGCGGTTGATGCACGCGGTGCGGTCGGCCTTGAACCCTTCGCGGTAAGCGCACGGTGATCCCGTCTTGAACCGGCGAGGTCTGCGGGGGAGGATCGTGTCCACGTAGCAAATAGGTGGACACGATGGGAAGTGACAGGGCCGCTTCACGCAGACGCTACAGCGAAGAGCTGAAGTCGCAGGTAA
>JANNBZ010000254.1:0-14397 GCA_031386065.1 Burkholderiales bacterium | reverse complement strand
GGACCTTGGGTTGAACCATGAAATACATGGCTCAACCGGGGGCGCCTCCGGCGGCCCGGCAGGGGCCTCGGTTCAAAGAACTTCAAGCGAAGACGAATTCAACAATCCGCCTCGAACACAGAAATTCGGACACTCCCGCTGACCCTGACGCATCAACGCCTTAGAAAGGGCAATTCCCATGTTTGAGATCTTCCGCGCCAATGGTGGCGGCTTCTTCTGGCATCTCAAGGCCAACAACGGCGAAAAGCTGTGTCACTCCGAGGTCTACACGACCAAGGCGGCAGCACAGAACGGGATCGAGGCGGTGAAGCGCGTTGCGCCGAACGCACCGGTCTACGACCGCACGTAGCCGATCCAGCAAGTTGAAAGGCCACCTTCGGGTGGCCTTTTTTGTGGGCGCTCTGTCGGCTTGGCTGCGCGGTCAGCCGATCATCTGTGGGTCTAGCAGGCTGGTGCGGCTCGAGCTGTAGCGCGCGCCCTCGCGTGCGCCTTTCTCTGTCATTTTCGCTCCCAGCAAAGCATTGAGATCAGATCGCCTGCGTCCGTCCGATCGCGTTCGACGGCAGCGTTGTAGCCACCGGATGGCTGGGCGTGGCCGCCGATCCCACATCATCTGACCAGGGATGAGAAGGTTCCTGTAGTTGCCGCCTGGCCCCTGTCTCTCTGGTTTCATGCAAAGTTGGACGATCAACGACTTCCGCTTCGATGTACGGAAGTACTTCAAGCGTTTAGAGCCCCAACCGGTCCAGCCATTCCCTCACTTGACGAAACGCATCGACCTGGACCTGCTCGGCAGTCATGTCACCGAGCGCGGCCGAATCGCTGAGAAATTGGCGCACCGTCACCGGTCCGAATTCGCCCTCCCCGGTGAACTTTCCGGCAATGTGCTTGAAGCCTGCGAGAGCCACCGGGTCATCCAGCAGTGGGCGACAAGCATGGGCCAGCGCGTCGGGTCCGCCTTCGAACTCGCGCACCGAAAAATAGATGTCGTAGGCGTCCTTGCGCTTGTCCCGACCGACGAGCGCATAGCCTTTCATCACCAGCAACGCCGGTATGCTCGCGACCCGAAGCTCCACCGTGTTGCGTCGACCATCCGGCATCGTGCCGTCTATCCGGTGTTCGACGAACGACCGCATGGCGACTCCGGCGCCATCTGCCTTCTGCACCGCGAAGTTCGCCAGGAGCGGGGGTTTGTTGCGCTTGAACTTCGCTTCGCGCGGCATCAGCAGGTCGACGATGACGGCCACGGGCGCATGGTCCTTGAACTCGACCGTGCGCCGCAGTTGGAACCACTTCATGTCCTCGGCAGTGCGCTGATAACCCGCAGCCTCGAGCGACTCGACCAAGTTCTTGTAATCGCCGCTCCCAAGCGCCTCCGCATCCAGGCTGAGGTCGATGTCCAGAGTGCCCACATGACCTGGCTTGGCGTCAGGGAACAGCAGCCAGGGAACTGAACCTCCGATGACGACGAACCGATCTCGGTAGGCGCCAAGCACCTGTCCGATCTCCAGCAATACGGCCAGCACGGCCTGCGTGCCGACATCGTCGTAGTCGTTCGCAGACTTGGGTTCCATCACGCCCTGCCAATCCACAGCGGTTTGATCTTCTCGGCGCGCCAATGCTCGGCCGTTTCGCGGCCGCGTTCACCGGTGGACAACAAGTCCAAGTAGGTCTGGATCGGATCGGTGCCCTTCAGTTTGGAACCGAGGTCCATCGTCTCCTGCCACAGTCCGCCGTCGCTGGGCCTGAAGATGGTCACGTTCTCGCCCTGCTCGGTTGGCTTGATATCCAATTGACGCTTGAGCAGGTCGATGCCCACAGCACTGGCGTAGAAGAATTCGCCGGCGACGCGCGCATAGGGCGCGGCCCGCCGTGCGACGGAATGAGAAGCCAGAAGCACGTGTGAGTCGTCGCGCAAGGAGGGGTCGGCAAATACGGATTCGATCGCGGCATCCAGTGCGCGGCCATGCTTCAGGGTGTAGCCGCGCAAGGCGACGCTCGGGGCATGCAGGCCGTCGTCCCGCCACGAATCGAGCAGCGCCTCCGGCTGGACAAGCCTGAACCCCTCACCCGTCTCTGCACGCGCCCATTCCCGATCGATCAGCGCTCGACGGACATTGCTGACTTGTCCCGCACTAACGCCCGCCCGCAAGGCAAGATCGGTCACCTTCCAGAACTGATGGGGCTCGCGCAGCAGCACCTTCAGCAGGCGTGCGGACTTCGGGAAGAACAGGGACCGTTGCTCGCGTTTGGTCGCGAACGGATCTCGATCGGCCTTGCTGATCTCCAGGTGGAAACGCGGGAAGAGTATTCGGGCATTGCCCGCGAAGTCGAGCCACCCCGTTCCACTGTCCGCAAGCATCTCGCGCGATGCGGGCGAGATGAAGGGCGCCACGAAGAGTCCGCGCGTCAGAGTGGTGGCTCGGGAAAGCTCTCGTTCAAGCTGGTTTATCGCGCCTCTGACGTGGCGCGGTTGGCCCGACGACTTGCACTCGATGAGGAGGCGGTGTGGTTCATCTGCGATAGCGAAGTCCGCGGTGCCGTCGGCCCCGCCCTGAGCAGGGACAGGGTCGATTACAAGGTTGTTAACTATTGGCGAGGCTTCCAAGATCGTCTGGAGTAGCTGCGGCCACGCCTCCTCGACGTCGCGAGGGCTAGTCAGGTTCACCAGAGGAGCAGGTTTCAACATTCGCTGAATATATCATCTCAACTGAAATCCAAGAAGTATTCACTCGATCATCCGATTTCACCGATCGCTGAAATCACCATTTATGGTGAAATTCTCTCGCCCAGCACTCGTGGTCGCGCGACTACGGTATCAACCGGGCGCAGCACCACCGCCACCCCCAAGCCGGACTTGCACTGCATACGCAACGAGGTCCGACATCGAAATGCGCAGATCTGCACCGACCTCGCGAGATTTCAGCCGGCCCGCCTCGATTTCCTGTACGACGAACAAGTGCGAGGCATTCAGGAACCTGGAGGCCTCCAAAGTCGACAAGTCCTTTGGCGTCTCCGACAAGCCCGATGACGCTGAACCCCCCTCCTTCACGGCCGGGGTCACCGCAATCGTCGTCTCGGACGATCTGGTGGGCGCCCTTGGGCTGCGCACAGAAGCAGACCCAGTTGGCGCAGGTACCGCGACCGGTGCGGGGACAGGCTCCGCGACGAGTTCCCCGCTTCGCAGCTGATCAAGATAGTCCGCCCAAGCCTGCATCATCGCTCTGCGTTGCTCCGTGAACTCCGTGCGGTTGTAGGCACGCCCGAGGCTGTCTCGGACCGAGTGCGCCAGCTGTGCCTCGATGATCTCGGGACTGAACCCAAGCCTCTCGTGCAGCATCGTCCGCGCCGTCGCGCGAAAGCCGTGGCCCGTGACCTCGTCCTGCGAAAAACCCATCGCCCGCAGCGCCGCGTTGATCGTGTTCTCGCTCATGGCGCGGTCGTGATGCCGTTCGCCGCGGAAGACCATCGTCGCGTGACCAGTCAGCTCATGCAGTTCGCGCAGCACCACCACCGCCTGACGCGGCAGCGGGACCAGGTGCGGTGCACCCAACAGCTTCTCCCGCACCTCGCGTTTCATGCGGGCAGCGGGCACCGTCCAGAGCGCCGCGTCAAGATCGATCTCTGGCCATTCGGCGAATCGCAACTCGCCGGGCCGCAGCAGCAGCATCGGCGCCAGCTTCAGGGCCGCGCGAACCACCGGCGTTGCCGCGTACCGGTCGCAGGCCCGCAGCAGTTGGCCGAAACGCGCCGGGTCCGTGATCGCCGGGAAGTTCTTGGGCTCGGGCTGCCGGAGCACCATCTTCAGCTTGTCCGCCGGGTTCTTGTCGAGCTTGTCGGTGGCCATCGCGTACGCGAAGACCTGGCTGGAATCCTGCAACGCCCGATGTGCCGTCTCGATGACACCGCGTGCCTCGATCCTGCGCAGGACCTCGAGCAGCATCGGTCCGGTGATTTTCACGATCGGCGTGGCGCCCAGCCACGGGAAAACGTCGGTCTCGAAGCGGGCCATCATCTTGTCGCCGTAGCTCTTCGACCAACCGGAGCGCCGCACCTCGAACCACTCCCGCGCGACCGCCTCGAACGAACCGCTCGGCGGCAGCCCTTGGCTGCGGCGCACTTGCTCGGTACGTGCCTTGAGGTGCCGTTGCCGTTCGGCCTTGCGCTCGGCGCTGGGGTCCAGCCCCTCGGCCACCAGCGCACGGGCTGCCTCGGCCTTGCGCCGGGCCAGCGCCAATGACGTGTCGGGATAGGTGCCCAGCGAGATCAGCTTGCGCCGAGTCTGATACACGTAGTCGAACCGCCAGCCGTGCGAGCCGCCGGCGGCGAACAGCAGAAGGTACAGGCCGTCGCCGTCGGACAGGCGCCTGCGCTTGTCGCCCGGACGGATAGCCTTGATCGTGGCGTCGGAAGGGATGAGCTCTCGGGCCATGGAGTAAGTTTTTGGCTCGCCGGGCCGATTTCCCGGGTTCCTCCAGAAATTACTGCACGAAAGCTCGGATTGCAAGGAATTGCCCGAGACCTCCCAAGACAAGAAAAAAGCCCTAGAGCGTTGATTCTCTAGGGCTTTCTGTACTTCCTGGGACGTCCCTGGACCTCCTGGGACATTGCCAATTCGAGGGTCTGGTGGCCTGGGGCGGAATCGAACCACCGACACGCGGATTTTCAATCCGCTGCTCTACCAACTGAGCTACCAGGCCGTCAACCGCAGATTATAGCGGCCCGCCGTACAGGCTCTGACGACCTACAAGGCCCCGCGCTTGTTGCGTGACAGGTCCACGCCCAGCTGCTTTAGCTTGCGGTAGAGATGCGTGCGTTCCATGCCGGTCTTTTCGGCGACGCGGGTCATGCTGCCGTTTTCCTGCGAGAGGTGGAATTCGAAGTAGCTCTTCTCGAAGGCGTCGCGTGCTTCGCGCAACGGGCGATCGAGGCTGAAGCTTTGCTCGGACTGGGGGCCCAGCATCATCGGCGCGGTGGGCAGCATGGCGCCGCCGGTCATCGCGGACTCGACCGTCAGTTCGCTGTCGGTGCGGGCCGGCCCTGCAGCGGTGGCGGTGCGCGCGGCAGGCTTGGCCAGGCCCTGCTCCACCGCACGCAACAGCTTCTGCAGCGTGATCGGTTTCTCAAGGAAGGCCATGGCGCCGAACTTGGTCGCTTCGACGGCGGTGTCGATGGTGCCGTGGCCGCTCATCATGATGACGGGCATGTTGAGCTGCGAGGTGGCGCTCCACTCCTTCAACAGCGTGATGCCGTCGACATCGGGCATCCAGATGTCGAGCAGCACGAGGTCGGGGCGACGCCGCTCGCGCGACGCGCGTGCTTGCGCAGCGTTTTCGGCCACTTCCACGCTGTGTCCCTCGTCGGTCAGGATCTCCGACAGCAAGGCACGAATGCCGAGTTCGTCGTCAACAACAAGAATGGTGGCCATGAACCCTCAGTGCGCGCGCGCTTGAACCGGTGACGGAGCAGCAAGGCTGCTGGCCGACGAGCCGTCAGCCGGCGCGAATTTTGAAAATGATAACGAAACTTGAGCGCCACTGGCCGCGGCCTCCGGCGGGTGCATCGAAACAGTCCGTTCGGCCACGCCAGCGGCGCCCTCGTCGCCCGGGCTCTTGCCGAGGTTCGCAATGCGAATTCGCGCGCCGTGTTCGTCGGCGATTTTCTTGACCACCGCCAGGCCCAGGCCGGTGCCTTTGGTCTTGGTGGTGACATAGGGCTCGAAGGCGCGTTTGAGCACCTTGTCGGCAAAGCCGGGGCCGTTGTCGATCACGTGCAGGCGCACGGCGCGCAGTTCACCTTGCTCGCTGCGTGCCACTTCGGTTCGCACCTGCACGCAGCCGCGCTCGCGGTCGGCCACCGCATCCAGCGCGTTCTGCACCAGGTTGTGGATCACCTGGCGCAGTTGCGTCTGGTCGCCCACGATCAACGGCATGCCGGAGGCCAGCTCGGCCTTCAGCTGCCCGGCCTCTTGCGCGGTGACGTACAGGCCCAGCACCTCGTTGACCAGCTCGTTCAGGTCCAGCGGCGTCAGGTGGGCGGCGGGCAGGCGCGCGTAGTCGCGAAACTCGTTGACCAGCGTCTTCATCGCCTGCACCTGGTTGACGATGGTGGCGACCGATCGCACCAGCATCGCCTGGTCGGTGCCGGTCAGCTTGGCTTCGAGCTTGTGTTGCAGCCGCTCGGCCGACAGCTGGATCGGCGTCAGCGGGTTCTTGATTTCGTGCGCCAGCCGGCGCGCCACTTCGCTCCAGGCTTCGCTGCGCTGGGCCGACACCACTTCGGTGATGTCGTCGAACACCATCAGGCGCGCGCCTTGCGGCATGGCAGCGCCGCGCACCAGCAGGGTCAGCTTGTCGCGGTCGGGCGCGGTCTGCAGCTCGAACGAGTCTTGCCAATGGTCGCGCTCGCCGGCCTCGGGGCTGCTGGCATGCAGCTCGAAGCGCTGCCAGACGGCCGGCGCAAACCCGCCCAGCCCGGGCACTTCATCGAGCCGCTTGCCGCGGTAGGCCGACAACGGCAGCCGGATGATGCGGGTGGCACCGGGGTTCACGGTGTCGATGCGGCCGTGGCGGTCGAACACGATCACGCCGGCGGTCAGGTTGTCGAGGATGGTCTGCAGATTGGCACGCGCGCCTTCCACCTGCGTGACGCTGCGTTGCACCAGCGAGCGCGCCTCGGACAACTGCTCGGTCATGTCGGCGAACGACCGCGTCAGGCCGCCCAGCTCGTCGCGCGAGGCAAACACCGGCTTCACGCTGAGGTCGCCCTGCGACACCTGACGCACGCCTTCGGCCAGCACCAGCAGCGGGCGGGCGAGTTGGTTCGCCAGGGTCACCGCCAGCAGCAGCGCACCGAACACCGCCAGGATCAGCGTCAGCGTCAGCGTGCCGATGTACATCTTGCGCAGCCCCTCGCGCGCCAGGTAACGCTGTTGGTACTCGCGGTAGGCCGCCTGCACCGCCAGTGCGTTGGCCGCCAGTGAGGCCGGCAGCAGTTGGGTGACCAGCAGGTAGCGTTCCTGGGGTGCCAGGTCGAAGCTGCTGCTGGGGATGACGGCCAGCGCGCGGATGCGCGCATTGCCGCCCGCCGGGCCGATGGCTGTCGACTCGTCGTCCAGCCCTTCGAGCTGGCTCACCACACGCGTGTTGCGCGCGTTGCGCAGCATGGCGGCGCTGGGCCGCTCGGGCATCAGCGAGGAGGCCGTGCTGCCCGACGACAGCAGCACCTGCCCGCTCGCGCCGACCACCGCCACGTCTTGCGCCGACAGTTGTTCGCGCAGCCGCTCCAGCGCCAGCGGCTGCGCTTCGCCGCGCGCCTCGCCCAGCCGTTCAGCGGCCAGGCGCGCCTTGGTGGCGAGGTCATTCACCTGCGCGTCGAGCGTGCCGCGGCCCAGGTTCAAGCCGGCGTCGAGCGCGCCTTCGACCTTCACGTCGAACCAGCTTTCGATGCTGCGCGACACGAACTGGTAGCTCACGGTGTAGATCAGCACCCCGGGCAGCACACCCACCAGGGCAAAGATCGCCGCCAGCTTGAGCAGCAGGCGGCTGCCGAACTTGCCGCGCTGCAGGCGCACCAGAAGCCGAACGGCGGCAATGCCGATCACCAGCACCAGCACCGCCGCCACCGCCACGTTGACCCAGAACAGCCACACGTAGTGGCGCTCGTAGAGCGAGCGGTTGTTGGTGGCGATGGCCAGCAAGAACGCCAGCACCAGCCCGGCGCCGGTGACGGCGACCAGCGAAATGATCCATGCCCAGCGGCTGGCCTTGGTCATGCTGGAAAGCGTCGGTGGGCGCGGCAGGCGGGGCGCACGAGGGCGTGACTCACGGCGCTGACCACATCAATTGAAGCGCTGGAACTTCTCGACCATCAGCGTCCAGTCGGGCTGTCCGCCGATACCGATCTGCAGCGGCCGCGGCAGCAGGTTGGTGTCCAGGCGGTAGCTGAACTCGACGTAATGGCGCGAGCCTTCTTCGTACTGCGAAGGCTCGGCGATCTTCCAGGCGGTGGCGCGGCGCACCGAATACAGCGCGTCGGTGAGGGTGTCGAAACTCTGGTTCAGGCCGCCCTGGGTGACGCGGTATTTGCGGGTCAGCGGCTGGTACGTCAGGCGCCAGGTGCGCGAGGTCTTGACCACGCGCCGGTCGAACCAGTACCAGCGGTCGCGCAGCACCTCGGCCTCGGCCACGAAGTACAGCGGCACGCCTTTCAACAGCGCGTCTTCCAGGCCGCGCGACAACTCGAATCGAACCGCAAAGCTGAGCTGCAGGCCGTCTTCCTGACGCGCCAGTTCGAAGCTGGTGAGTTCGGGAACATCGGCGCGCGCACCCTGCGGCAGCGCCAGGCCCAGCGCCAGACAGAGTGCGAGACAGAGTGACCACAGTGCCACCCGCAGCCGGGAGGCACCGCGCTTCAACACGGCCCGCATGAGCGCAGCCGAGACCGGCCCCGCACGGGGCCTGGTCGGGCAGCGATCCGTCTGGATGCGGGGCAGGATGTGTGCGGACACTCAGTCTTTTTGCAGCAGCATGTGGAAGAAGCCATCGGGCGACGCGACCGAGCCGGTCGGCGCCGTGTCCGTGCCTTCATTGTCGGGCACCGGCAGCAGGTGGCCCGGCGAGTGGGGGTGAGCGGCGACCCGCGCACCCGGCTGCCGTTGCAAAAAAGCGTCGATCTGGTCCTGGCCCTCGGCCTTGAACACCGAGCACGAGGAATAAAGCAGGCGACCGCCCGACTTGAGCAGCGGCCACAGCGCGTCGAGCAGGCGCGCCTGCGTCTGGGCCAGCGCCGGAATGTCGCCCGGCCGCCGCAGCCAGCGCACATCCGGGTGGCGGCGCACGATGCCCGAGGCGCTGCACGGCGCATCGAGCAGGATCGCGTCGAAGGGCACGGCGTCCCACCAGGTGCGCGGCTCGCCGGCGTCGGCGGCGACGGTTCGGGCGCGCAGGTGCAGACGGGCCAAGGTTTCGTCGACGCGCAACAGGCGCGTCGCATCGCTGTCGAGCGCCAGCACGTCGAGATCGGCCAGTTCCAGCAGGTGAGCCGTCTTGCCCCCGGGCGCGGCGCAGGCGTCGAGCACGCGCCCATTTTTTGGCAGGCCGTCGCCGATCAGCAGCGGCGCGGCCAGTTGCGCGGCGGCGTCCTGAACCGACACATCGCCCTGCGCGAAGCCGGGCAGTTGCGTCACCGGGCACGGCAGCACCAGCCGCACTGCCTGCGGGCCGACCGCGCTGGCCGCCATGCCGGCCTCGGCCAGACGCTGCAGGTACGACGCCGGCGTGCCGGTGCGCGCATTGACGCGCAGGGTCATCGGCGGATGCTGGTTGTTGGCGCGCAGGATCTGCTGCCACTGGGTAGGCCAGTCGCGCTGCAGCGCGGCGATCCACCACGCCGGATGGTTGAACGCCGCCGCCGGGTCCTGCTCCACGGCCGCCACCAACGCGGGCCGCTCACGCAGGAAGCGGCGCAGCACCGCGTTGACGAAGGCAGCGCTGGCCGCCTGGCGCTGGCGCGCGGCGGTGACGGCCTGGTCGACCAGGGTGTGGTCGCTGTAGGGCGCGTCGTCGCTCGGCCACAGCAAGGCCAGGCCGGTCAGCAGCAGCGCGTCCAGCGGGGCAGGCGGCGCCTTGGGTACCAGCCGCGCGCGCACCGCCAGCGCGGCGCCCAGGCCGCGCAAGACCCGAAAGCTCAGCGCTTGCGTGCCGGGGCGCGCGCGCATGGGACAGGCTAGCAGCGCCTGGTTCAACGACTGACCGGCGCGCACCGATTGCACCGCGTCGGCGGTGTGCGCCAGCAGCTGGGCCAGCGGCAGCGACTGTGGCGAGGCAGATTCGGCGGCAGCATTCACCGCGCGGAGTCTACGGTCTGACCGGCATGAAGTTGCGCTCGCGCCGGTCTGCGTTACGCTCGACCTCCAAGCACAGCAGCAGGTGATTCATGCGAGGCGAAATTGCAAGCAAGTTGTTCCGCAGCGACGACGACCTGTCGCGCCTGAGCGCCTCCGAGCGCATTCGCTATCGCTTGGTGGGGGCCGACTGCCGCTACCACGCGAACGACAACATCTCGGCCTACATCAAGGACGGCGAGATGGAGGAACTGAAGGCCGAGGTGCAGGCCAAGATGCAGGAGGTGCTGCAGGCCCTGGTGATCGACACCGACAGCGACCACAACACGAACGAGACCGCCAAGCGGGTGGCCAAGATGTTCCTGACCGAGGTGTTCCGCGGCCGCTACGTGCCGATGCCGGCGGTCACCGAATTCCCGAATTTCTCACGCTTGAACGAGTTGATGATCGTCGGCCCAGTGAAGGTGCGCAGCGCCTGTTCGCACCACCTTTGCCCGATCATGGGCAAGGTGTGGATCGGCATCTTGCCGAACGAGCACTCGAACCTGATCGGCCTGAGCAAGTACGCGCGCATCTGCGACTGGATCATGAGCCGCCCGCAGATTCAGGAAGAGGCCGTGACCATGCTCGCGAATGAGTTGCAGGACCGCGTCAAGCCCGACGGTCTGGCCATCGTGATGGAAGCCGACCACTTCTGCATGCACTGGCGCGGCGTCAAAGACGACGAGTCGATGATGACCAACAGCGTGATGCGTGGCGCGTTCCTGAAGGACGCCAACCTGCGGCGCGAGTTCCTGTCGCTGCTCAGCAAGAAAAACAACTGATCCGTCCGGAGAATTCCATGCTCGTGCGTTTGATGTATGCCAGCCGTGCGGCTGAGTCGGTGAACCAAGACGAACTGTTGGAGATCCTGAAGCAGTCCAAGCACAACAACCCCGACCTTGGCGTGACCGGCGTACTGTGCTTTTCGGCCGGCTTTTTCTTGCAGGTGCTCGAAGGCGGTCGCGCGCCGGTCAATGCGCTGTACAACCGCATCGCCAAAGACCCGCGCCACCGCGATGTGCTGTTGCTGAGCTACGAAGAGGTCGAAGAGCGCAGCTTCGCCGGCTGGTCGATGGGCCAGGCCAACCTGTCGCGCCTGAACCCGGCGCTGGTGATGAAGTACTCCGAGACGGCGGTGTTCGACCCGTACGCGGTGTCGGGCAAGGTGTCGATGTCACTGTTCAACGAACTGGTCGCCTCGGCAGCCATCATCTGCCCCTGACTGCCGGGCCGACGCTGCCTGGCGCGTTCACCCCAACGTGTCGGCCCAGATCGTGCGCGCCCAGTTCCAGGCGTAGACGCCTTCCAGCTCGTTCGGCGCGCTCGACAAGCCGCCCGAACCGGCCACCGCCTTGAAGGTTTTCTCAGTCGCCACGTACTCGTGCACGCTGGCCACGTGCACCACGTTCTTGGCATCGGTGAAGCTGTAGCAGGTGTTGGTGAGCATAGGCGCCGGGTTGATTTCCCAGCCGGCCAGTTCGGCCACGATGGCCGCCGCCGCCACCTTGGCGTGGCTGTTGGCCATGTGCGCGCTCTTGGGCATGGCCGGTGCAATCTGGATCGAATCGCCCAGCACGTGCACGTCTTTGGCCGCCGTGGACTCGAAGTTCAGGTAGTTCACGTTGCACCAGCGCGCGTTCGAATTCGCCAGCCCGCTTTGCACCGCGATGGCGCCGGCGCGCATCGGTGGCAGCACGTTCAGCACGTCGGCGCGAACGTCGTCCTGCACCTCGAACTTGACGGTGTTACTTTGCGCGTCGACCGCCATCGCCTTGTGCTGGCCACGAAACTCGACCATGCCCTTGTACTGCTCGGCCCAGACCTTCTTGAACAGCGCGCCCTTCGAGGTGACGTCGGGGTTCGCGTCGAGGATCAGCACCTTCGAACGCGGCTTGGCCTGCTTGAAGTAGCTCGCCACCTGGCAGGCGCGTTCGTACGGCCCCGGCGGGCAACGGTAGGGCGCTTCGGGCACGGTGATGGCGAACACGCCGCCATCGGGCATGGCTTCGAGCTGTTTGCGCAACGCCACGGTTTCGGCGCCCGCTTTCCAGGCCTGCAGGATGCGACCGTCGGCATTCGCCTGCTTCAGCCCGGCCACGCCGTCCCACATCAATTCGATGCCGGGCGACAGCACCAGCTTGTCATAGCGAATGCTGCCGCCAGACGCCAGCACCGCCACCTTGCGGGTGGTGTCGATGCTGGCCACCATGTCTTTCACCACCGTGACGCCGTGGGTCTTGGCGAGCGCGGTGTACGGCGTGGTGATGTCAGACAGCAGCTTGCTGCCGCCCAGCACCAGGTTGGAGATCGGGCACGACACGAAGGCCTCGTTCGGCTCGACCAGCACCACGTCGATCTTCTGGCCCGAGAACAGGCGCACGTACTTGGCGGCCGTGGCGCCGCCGTAGCCGCCGCCCACCACCAGCACGCGGGCGCTGTCGGGAATGCCGATGCGGCCGCTGGCGCAGCCCGCCAGGCCGAAGCCGCCAAACAGGCTGACCGCTGCGGCGCCGGAGGCGGCCTGCAACCAGTCGCGTCGATCGCTCGGGTGTGTCATGGCGGACCTCATTTCTTGACGCTGGCGAAATAGGCGGCCAGCCGCTCGACCTGCGCCTCGGAGTAGCCCTTGCTGATCTGGTGCATCACCGTGGCCGTGCGGGTGCCGGCCCTGAAGGCCTTCATCTGCTCTTGCAGGTAAACCGCCGGCAAGCCGGCCAGCCCCGGCACCGCCGAGCCTTCGACGGCTCGACCCTCGGTGCCGTGGCAATTGGCGCAGGTGGCCGCCAGCGCGCGTGTTTGCAGCAGCGCCGCGTCTTGCGCCCACACCGGCGTGGCGCTCAACAACGCTGCGCTCGCCAGCGCAGCAGCGGACAAAACATGCTTCATGGTGGACTCCAGACGATTCGGTTTGCAGGCACTGTAGTGGGCCGTGGCGCCACCGCGCAGCGGGTAATCCAGGGCGCGGACACGCCGCGCCTCACAACGCGCCGGCCGGCTGAAAGCCGAACAGGCCCGCGATGATCCAGGTCGGGAACTGCGTCACCGCGTCGTTGTAGGTCTGCGCCGCCTCGTTGTACTGGCGCCGCGCAAAACCCAGTGTGCCGTCGACGGCGGCCAGTTCCTCGGCCTCCACCGGCAACGCCACGCCGTTCAGCTGGCGCGCCCGCTGGCCGAGCAGCGCGGTCAGGCGCGAGCGCGCGTCGCCCAGCACTTCCTCGGCCAGGCGCAGGCTGCCGATGGGACGCGACGCGCTCGGCGTGGCGCGCGCGTGGTCGCTGGCGGCCATCACCTGCCCGCAGGCGGCGACCACCGCGTCGACCGAATGCGGCTCGTCGACCAGCGGCGCGCGCAAGCCGTCGGTCCACTGCGCGAGCAAGGCATCGCGCTGGCGGATGTGCGCCTCGACGCTGGCGAACGCCTGCTTGATGGTCGCGCGCAACCGCACCAGCCGGTTGTAGGCACCAACGGCCCAGAACACCATCACGGCGATGAAGACCCAGAACGAGATTTGCGCAACACCCATGGCGGCACTCTACGACAGCGCGCCGCTACGACCCGCCAGGCTCAGCCGTTGACCCAGGCCCGGTAGCCCTTGCCGCGCAAGTCGCAGGCTGGGCAGCGGCCGCAGCCGAATCCCCATTCGTGGCGGTGCGAGCGGTCGCCGAGGTAGCAGCTGTGCGTGTACTCCACCACCAGGTCGACCAGCGCGTCGCCGCCCAGCGTGTCGGTCAGCGCCCAGGTCTGCGCCTTGTCCAGCCACATCAGCGGCGTGTCTATCGTCATCGGCGCGTCCAGGCCCAGGCTCAGCGCCACCTGCAGCGCCTTCAGCGTGTTGTCGCGGCAATCGGGGTAACCCGAAAAATCGGTCTCGCACATGCCGCCCACCAGCACGTTCAGGCCGCGCCGGTAGGCCACGGTGGCGGCGAAGGTGAAGAACAGCAGATTGCGGCCCGGCACGAAGGTGTCGGGCAGGCCGTTCGCGTGCCACTCGATGGCCCGCTCGCGCGTCAACGCGGTGTCCGAAATCTGGCCCAGCAGCGACAGGTCCAGCAAGTGGTCTTCGCCCAGCCGACGCGCCCAGCGCGGGAACCTGGCCTGCAACTCCGCGCGCACCGCAAGCCGGCATTCCAGCTCGACGGAATGGCGCTGGCCGTAGTCGAAGCCCAGCGTCTCGACGTGGGCGTAGCGGTCCAGCGCCCAGGCCAGGCAGGCGGTGGAATCCTGGCCGCCCGAGAAAAGCACCAGCGCGCGCCGCGGGTCGAGCGTGGGGGTGATCTTCGGCGGAATCATTCGCGAATTTCGCCGTGTCCCAGCACCACCCATTTCACCGAGGTCAGGCCCTCGATGCCGACCGGCCCGCGGGCGTGGAACTTGTCGGTGCTGATGCCGATTTCGGCACCCAGGCCGTACTCGAAGCCGTCGGCGAAACGGGTCGATGCGTTGACCATCACGCTGGCCGAATCGACCTCGCGCAGGAAGCGCATCGCGTTCACATGGCTGCCGGTCAAGAT
>JANNBZ010000253.1:0-3574 GCA_031386065.1 Burkholderiales bacterium | reverse complement strand
GGCGACCCGGTCAAGCTGGGCCGTTTGCTGGTCGAGCTCGCGGCGATGACCGAGCCGCCGTTGCACTTCGTGGCCGGCTCCGATGCGGTGAGCTTCGCGATGGGCGCATTCGAGCGTCGTCGCAGTGAGGTCGAGACGCATGCGGCGCTGTCGTCCACGACCGATGGCAACTTCTGACCACTCACCCGTGATTCACATCCAGGGAAGACTGATCGTCGCCCCAGCTTCCTTCTGGAGAAACACCATGAATCTTCGACCTTCATTTCTTTCGATCTCTCATGCCCTGCTGACCTTGATGTTGGCAGGCGCCGGAACGCTGGCCGCTGCCAGCAACGACGCCCAGGTGCGAGATCCCCGTGTCGCTCGTGGTGAAGCCGTGCTGACCGCCTTGAACAACGGCAAGCCGCAGCCGGTGTTCGAAGCGATGCGCCGCGACTTCCCCTTCCTGGCCGATGCTACGGCGGGCTATGCACTGGGGGACGTCTGGGGCCACGAGGGGCTCGACGTACGCACCCGCCAGCTCGCGGCGATGGCCGCCTTCGGAGCGCTGGGCCTGCGTCCCTTCTTCAAGGCCCACGCTGCGTACGCGCTTAACGCAGGCGTCTCGCCGGAAGAGCTCAAAGAGATCGTCTACCTGATCACCGTACCAGCGGGATTCCCCCGCGCGATCAAAGCCTCGCAGACCCTGCATGAACTTTTCGTCGAGCGTGGGATCGTGTTGAAGGCCACCGGTCAGTAAAGGGTTGACTCGGGCCAGCCAGCGTGTGAACCGGTGCGTCTGGGCAGCACGTCTTGCGTGGCCAGGGCTGGCGCTTCTGTGCGAGCGCTATCTCGCTAGGTGATGCGGGGCGCGGTTCCGCCTTCGCGCAAACGCTGCGCGTCGCGGGACGGCGGTACGCCGAAGAGGCGGCTGTATTCGCGGCTGAACTGTGAGGCGCTCTCGTAGCCAACGGCGAAGCCTGCTTTGGAGACCTCTGCCCCACCAGCAAGCAGCAATCGCCGGGCTTCCTGAAGGCGCAGCTGCTTTTGATACTGCAACGGGCTCATTGCGGTGATGGCCCGGAAGTGATGATGCAGGGATGAGACGCTCATGTGCACGTCGCGTGCCAACTCGTCGATGCGGAGCGGTTGCGCAAAGTTGGCCTTGAGCCAGCCGATCGCACGCGCGATGCGGTGGGCATGGCTGTTGACTCGGAAAGCCTGGTCAAGGTGATCGCCCTGCTCGCTGCGCAACAGTCGATAGATGAGCTCCTGTGCGGCCAGCGGGGCCAAGGTGGTTGCGTCGTTTGGCATGTCGAGCAGTCGCATCATTTGCAGTGCTGCATCCAGCATGCCGTCGTCGACGTGACTCAGGTAGAGGCCACGGCAGGTGGCCGCACGCGGCGGAGCCACTGACTGAAGCTTGAGCACCATCTCGGCGATCTCGGCCGGGTCGAGATCCAGACGGAAACACAAGTAGGGAGCGTCCGGCGAGGCGTGTGTTACCTGGGCGGTGATTGGCAGGTCAGCCGAGAAAACCAGGAATCGCGAGGCGTCATAGCTGTAAACCTCATCGCGCAGGATCACGCGCTTGGCGCCGTGGGCAATGATGCAGACCGCTGGCTGGTGCAGGGCGTGAACCAGTTCATCGCTGGGCGACGACAGACGGATGGACGAGAGCCGCGGGATCGCGGTCGGGCAGATGCCCTCCCTCGGGGCATGGCGTTGCAGCAGTCGCGCGAGTTCGCTCACGCGCATACCGAGGTCCCGGCTCTCCGGTTTGGGCGGGACGGATGCGTTTGTCTGCGGGGACAGGGAGCTGATGTCCGACGTTTCCATGCGCGAACGGTAACCGAGCTGCTGGCGCTTGCGCGCGAACCAGGCAAAACCTCTGCAGCCTTTGGCAAGGGCCAGCCAAGTGCGCTTCCTAGATTGGAAAACAGACCGATGAGATTCCTCACACCGCGACCAACTGTTCTCGGGTATGTCGCCCGCTTCCAAAAGAGTGAGGCACATGGGTTCGTGTGCGGCCTGTCAGAGCTTCACTTGAATTCGACCCGCCCCAGTGCAGCTGCAAACTCTGTCAATGCCGCACAAGCTGCAGGCCAGGCGCGATCTTCGGGATAAAGCGCGGTGCGGAGGTAGGCCCAAGTCAGCCGCTGAACCGCGGCCACGCGCTCGGGGTTTTCGTCCGTCGTCTCGGCGACGTCGTATCCGGAAACCCCGCCAAGTCCATGTTCTGCACCAAACAAGGTCAGCAAGTGTTTGGGGCCGGTGCTCAGAAAGTAGGAGTCGGCAAACCAGTCGGCACCCCGAGTGGTCAGATGCGTTGCGACGTCTTTGTCGCCCGCGATCACGAGGGCTGGCGTCTTCATGTCAGCAAAGCTCGGGCTCGACATGACTGGGTAGTGCTCGGCGGCAAACGGGCTGAGATCATTGCCGCCGCGGCCAGCCGTGGAAAGCAGCACGCCGGCTTTGATCCGAGGCTCTGCCAAGTCCACCAACGTTCCGTCGTTGGGATCGGTCAGTCGCATACCC
The DNA here is from genome assembly GCA_031386065.1 of Burkholderiales bacterium. Taxonomy (GTDB): domain Bacteria; phylum Pseudomonadota; class Gammaproteobacteria; order Burkholderiales; family Burkholderiaceae_C; genus JANYJJ01. Next base: position 1,057 of record JANNBZ010000253.1, on the reverse strand, counting down.
AGCAGCATGCTTGCCGTATGACCACCCATCGAGTGCCCCGCCACGGCGATCCGGCCTTTGTCGAGACGCCCGCTGAGCATCGGGACCAAGGCCTCGATGTGGTCCAGTTGATCGATGATGCTCTTCATGTCTTGAACGCGGGAGCGCCAAAACAAGGGTGCGTCGGGACCTTCGAGATCGAGCGTCTTAGAGCTCAGGTGGGTGGGCTGAATCACAACGAAGCCGTGAGCAGCCCAGAAGTTGGCGAGCGGGCCGTATCCGTTCAATGACGAGAGGTTGTTGGATCTTCCGTGGCCATGCGACAGGAGGATGATGGGTAGCTCATGTCCGGTGACGGGCGCGGAAATCCGCATCTGCAGGTCGACGGCGCGCCCCGGAACTGACATGACCACAGGACTGACAGAGATAACAGGCGTAGGCGCGCTGACGGGAATCTTCTCGGCCTTGTTGATTGACTTGCTCATGGCGTGGCTTCTTTCATTTCAGGGTTGTGGCCGGCCTTCGGCCGTTGATGTGGTCACACGATTTGTGTGCCTGTTGGCGTCAAGATGGGGCCAAGAATTCGCCCAACGCAAACTTCGGCTTGAAGCATTGCGGTGTCCGGCAGCTTGTTGTTTGGCTTTAACTTTCTTCACCACGCGACCGGGCCGTCCTCATCCGAGAAGCTGCCCGTTGGACCGTTCTCGTCCAGAAGAGCGAGTTGCACGGCGCGACGTGCGCCCTGCTCGACGGTGCGCGGGCCTGTGAAGTTGTTGAGCGCCGTCGCCGTGTAGCCGGGGCACGCGATGTTGACCTTGATGTTGGTCGACTCGAGGGCGAAGGCAAAGGCGAGCGTGATGGCATGGGCCGCTGACTTCGAGGCGGCGTAGTTGCCAAATATGGCGCGGTGGGAGTTCTCTGGGTTCGAGTTCCATGCCAGCGGGAGTGTCCGAATTTCTGTGTTCGAGGCGGATTGTTGAATTCGTCTTCGCTTGAAGTTCTTTGAACCGAGGCCCCTGCCGGGCCGCCGGAGGCGCCCCCGGTTGAGCCATGTATTTCATGGTTCAACCCAAGGTCC
>JANNBZ010000204.1:0-25519 GCA_031386065.1 Burkholderiales bacterium | reverse complement strand
GGTCAGCAACTCGTAGAAAGTCTGCAGCGTGGCGCCACCGGCGGCTGCGGCAAAGGCGCTGTCTTGCTGGGCGAGCGCGGCCTTCAGCGCGGGCAGGTCCATGGCAGTGCCCGGCCCGTTGAGCGCGCTGGCCAGCCACGGGAAGTCAAGGCGTTGCAGAAACAGGCTGCGCCGGTACAGCGCGGCCACGCCACGCAGGCCGATGACGGAATTCAACGCGGCATCAACGTCGCGCCACACCGCCACCGTGGCATCGGCCACCTGGGCTGCATTGGCGGGCCCGCCAGACCGTTGCGCCAGCGCGGCGGCAATCCTTCGGGCCTCTGGGCTGTCCATGGGCATGTGTTGCGGGCCTTGCTTATGACGAAGAAATGATCGTACGCTGGCAGGTTGGCGATGACGGCGTGCATGCGGACGATGCGCAGATATATAAAAACGACGAGCGTACGGTAGCGCACAGACAACAACCACCGACCGGGGTGCGAAACGCACAGGCCTTCAGGTCGCCAAGCCACCAACCATTCAGTGCGGGTGCCGATGGTGGGCGTCGGGGTGGTGGGGGTGATCGTGCGTCATTGCCTCGTGCGAATGCGCATGCGTGTGCCGCTCCGCTGCGGCGCTGCCCTCGGGATGCGCGTGCTGGTGGTGCAGGTCGTGAACATGTTCGTGCGTGTGCTGGTCGGGCGTGTGCACGTGCAGGTGGCCGTGCCGCTCGGTCAGGTGCAGCCACACGCCCAGCGCCATCAGCGCTCCGGCGATCAGCAGTTGCGATGTCAGCGGCTCCTTCAGCATCAATACGCTTAGCAGCGCACCGAAGAACGGCGCCACCGAAAAGTAGGCGCCGGTGCGGGCCGTGCCCAGGTGGCGCAGCGCCACCACGAACAGCACCAGGCTGGCGCCGTAGCTCAGAAACCCCAGCACGGCGGCAGCGCCCAGCGTTGACAGCGCAGGCCACGACGAGCCGAGCAGCCAGGCGATCAACAGGTTGGTGCTGCCGGCCGCCAGGCCCTTGACCATGGCGATGAAGGACGCGTCGGTCAGTGAGACCTTGCGCGTCAGGTTGTTGTCGATCGCCCAGGCCAGGCACGCGCCCAGCACCGCCAGCGCGCCTGCGCCGACCTGCACCGAGGCTTCGCCCGGCCAGCTCAACACCACCGCCCCGGCCACGATGGCCGCCATGCCCAGCGCGATGCGGCGGTCGAAGTTTTCCTTGAATACGAACCAGGCCAGCAACGCGGTGAACACGCCTTCGGCATTCAGCAGCAACGAGGCACCCGTCGCCGGCATGGCGGTCAAGCCGAACATCAGCAGCACCGGCCCCACCACACCGCCCGACAGCGTGGCGCCGGCCAGCCAGCCCCATTCGCTGCGCGACGGTCGCACCGGCTCCGAGTTGCGCACCCGGCGCCATAACCACAGGCCGATGCCCGAGCCCAGGTACAGCAGCGCGGCCAGCAGCCACGGGTCGGTTTGCGCGAGCAGCAGCTTGGCGAACGGCGTGCCAGCGCCGAAGAGCAGCGCGGCGCCAAGGGCCGCCAGCACGCCGCGATTGATACCGGTCGTCATGCGATGGCCCCAGCGTCGGGCACAGAACGGGCGGTCGACACCACAACGAGCTGTACCGCCGCATCGTCACGTTCCTCACGACGATGCGCCAGGCGATACAGGATCGGCAGCACCAGCAACGTCAACGCCGTGGACGACAGAATGCCGCCGATCACCACCGTGGCCAGCGGCCGTTGCACCTCGGCGCCGGTGCCTGTGGCCAGCGCCATCGGAATGAATCCGAGCGACGCCACCAGCGCCGTCATCAGCACCGGGCGCAGCCGGGTCAGCGCGCCTTCCTCGATGGCGCGGCCGAGGGGCAGACCGTCTTCGCGCAGCGAGCGGATGTACGCGATCATCACCAGACCGTTCAGTACCGCCACACCCGACAGCGCGATGAAGCCGACGCCGGCCGAGATCGACAGCGGGATGTCGCGCAGCCACAGCGCGACGATGCCACCCGTCAATGCGAACGGCACGCCGGTGAACACCAGCAAGCCGTCCTTGACGTTGTTGAACATCGCAAACAAGAGTATGAACACCAGCAGCAGCGCCACCGGCACCACGATCTGCAGCCGCTTGGCGGCAGACTGCAACTGCTCGAAGGTGCCGCCCCAGGTGGTCCAGTAGCCGGTAGGCACCTTGACCTGCTGCTCCAGTTTCTGCTGCGCCTCGGCGACGAACGAGCCGATGTCGCGGCCGCGCACGTTGGCGGTCACGACCACGCGGCGCTTGCCGTCTTCGCGGCTGATCTGGGTCGGCCCCGGTGCAATTTCCAGCGAGGCAACATCGCCCAGTTGCACGTAAGCCGCGCGCTGCACGCCGTCGACCGCCGGCAAGCGGATCGGAATGCGCTTGATCGCCGCCAGATCGCCACGCGACGACTCGGGCAGTCGCACCAGGATGCCGAAGCGGCGGTCGCCTTCGAACAGCGTGCCCGCCTCGCGGCCACCCACAGCGATCGACAGCGCGTCCTGAACGTCGCTGGCGTTCAGGCCCAGCCGAGAGACCTTGGCGCGATCGATGTTGAGCGTCAGCATCGGCAGGCCGGTGGTCTGCTCGACCTTCACGTCGGCCGCGCCGGGCACGCTTTCCAGAACCTTGGCGATCTGCTCGGCGGTCGGGTTCATCACGGCCATGTCGTCGCCGAAAACCTTCACCGCCACATCGCTGCGCACGCCGGAGATCAACTCGTTGAAGCGCATCTGTATCGGTTGCGTGAACTCGTAGTTGTTGCCGGGCACCTGGCGCACGGCTGCCTGCATCGCAGCCACCAGATCGTCTTTGCTGCGCTTCGGGTCGGGCCATTCGGCGGTGGGCTTGAGCATCACGAAATTGTCGGCCACGTTGGGCGGCATCGGGTCGGTGGCGATCTCGGCGGTGCCGATCTTCGCGAAGATCTTGTCCACCTCGGGAAACCCCTTCACCACCCGTTCCAGCTCGGTCTGCATCTGCACCGCCTGCGTCAGGCTGGTGCCCGGAATGCGCAGCGCGTGCAAGGCAATGTCGCCTTCGTTCAGGCTCGGAATGAACTCGCTGCCCATGCGGGTGACGAGCAGCGCACTCAGTGCGACCGACACCAGCGCCACCGTCAACACCAGCGGCTTGTTCCGCATCGACCCAGCAAGCAGCGGCTGGTAGCCCCGCTTGGCCCAGACCATCAGGCGGCCCTCTTTCTCGCTGACCTTGGTGCCGATGAAAAGCGCCACCGCCGCCGGAATGAAGGTCACCGACAGCACCATCGCGCCGATCAGCGCCGCCACCACGGTGAACGCCATCGGGTGGAACATCTTGCCCTCGACGCCCGTGAGCGCAAAGATCGGCAGGTAGACGACCATGATGATCAACTGGCCGAATAGCAGCGGGCGCCGCGCTTCCTTCGACGCAGCGAAGACCTCGGCAAAGCGCTCGTTGCGGGTCAGCGGCCGCCCTGCGGCGGCCTGCGCATGCGCGAGGCGTCGAACGCAGTTCTCGACGATGACCACCGCGCCGTCGATGATGATGCCGAAGTCGAGCGCGCCCAGGCTCATCAGGTTGGCGCTGACCTTGTTGCTGACCATGCCGGTGAAGGTGAACAGCATGGCCAGCGGTATCACCATCGCGGTGATCAGCGCGGCGCGGATGTTGCCGAGGAACAGGAACAGGATCGCGATCACCAGCAGCGCGCCTTCGACCAGGTTCTTCTTGACGGTGCTGATGGCCTTGTCGACCAGCACCGTGCGGTCGTAGACCGTCTGCGCGATCACGCCGGCAGGCAGGCTCTTGTTGATGGCCTGCATGCGCTTGTCGACCGCCTGCGAGACGATACGGCTGTTCTCGCCGATCAGCATGAACACCGTGCCGAGCACGACCTCGCGGCCGTTCTCGGTGGCCGCGCCGGTGCGCAACTCTTGGCCCAGCATCACCTCGGCCACATCGCCCACGCGCAGCGGCACGCCCTGCGGCGTGCCGATCACGATGTTGGCGATGTCTTCGAGGCTGCCCACCTGGCCCGGCGCGCGGATCAGGTACTGCTCGCCGCTGCGTTCGATGTAGCCGGCGCCGACGCTGGCGTTGTTGCGTTCCAGCGCCGCCACCAGGTCGGCCAGCGCTAGGCCGTGCGCCATCAGCTTGCCGGTGTCGGGCGCGACCTGGAACTCTTTCGCGTTGCCGCCGATGCTGTTGATCTCGGTGACGCCGGGCACGTTGCGCAACTGCGGCTTGATGATCCAATCCTGGATCTCGCGCAGGTCGGTCGGCGTGTAGGGCGTGCCGTCCGGCTTCAGCACGCCGGGCGTGCTTTTGACGGTCCACATGTAGATCTCGCCCAGCCCGGTGGCGATCGGCCCCATTGCCGGTGCAATGCCCGGCGGCAGCTTTTCCTTCCCTTGCTGGATGCGTTCGTTGACGAGCTGGCGCGCGAAGTAGATGTCGGTGCCGTCCTTGAAGATCACGGTGACCTGCGACAGACCGTAGCGCGAGAGCGAACGCGTCTGCTCCAGGTGCGGCAGGCCGGCCATCGCCGTCTCGATCGGGAAGGTGATGCGCTGTTCGACCTCGAGCGGCGAGTAGCCCGGTGCCGCGCTGTTGACCTGCACCTGCACGTTGGTGATGTCGGGCACGGCGTCGATGGGCAGGCGCTGGTAGTTGTAGACACCGAGCGCGGCCATGCCCAGCACCGACAGCAGCACCAGCCAGCGCTGCTCGATGGCGAAGCGAATGAGTTTTTCAAACATGGAGAGTCCTGGGTCAGGCGGCGGCATCGCCGCGCTCGCCGGTGCGAATGCGCACCAGCTCGGCCAATTCGGTCACGGCGACCATGCCGTCGCCCCGGTTGCCGGTGTGGGCGGCAGCACAGATGGCGTCGACCAGCTCGGCGGCGTGCTCATCACGGCAGAACATGATCAGGACCAACCGGTCATGGGCGTCCGGGTTCCATTCTTCGGACGCGAACCGGTGGTCGTCGCCCTGCCCTCGGGCGTGGCCGCGCGAGGCGTGGATCGAGAAGCCCGGCAGGTGACTGACGGCGTGCAGCGCACGTTCCACCTGCTCCAGGCGGTGCGGCTGGATGATCGCGGTGATCTGTTTCATCGCAGGCTCCTGAAGTGGACGTGGTCAATGGTCATGGCTGGCGCCGGCCTTGCCGATGTCGGCCTTGATGAGGTAGCTGTTGCGTGCGGCATAACGTTCGCCGGGCTCCAGGCCGCCCAGCACCTCGATCAGCTTGCCGTCGCTGCGGCCCAGCTCGACGGGCCGCGCCTCGAACTGGTTGCCATAGCGGCCGAACACGACGGGGCTGTCGCGCAAGCTCTGCACTGCGTCGGCGGAGATCGCCCGCCGCACCTCGACTTCGTCGGCCGTCAGCTCGACGCTGACCGGCAGGCCCGGCCGCCACAGGCCCTTGGTGTTCGGCAGCACCACGCGCGCCTTGGCCGCACGGGTCTGCTCGCCCACCAGCGCACCGACATACGAGAGCTTGCCATCGGCCTGCGCCTCGAACGAGGTCGCCTTCACCGTGGCCCGCTGGCCCAGCTTCACGGCGTTCAGGTCCTTCGCGTAGACGGTCACCTCGACCCACACGGTGGACAGGTCGGCCACCATGAAGATGTTGGCGTCGTCCTTCAGCACTTCGCCGACGGAAATCTTCTTGTCGGTGACCACGCCGTCGATGGGCGAGCGGATCTCGTAGCGCGTGAGGTTGCCCGACGTGGATGCCGTCACGCCCAGCGACGCCAGCTTCTGGCGAGCGGACTGTTCGGCGATCTCGGTTTCCTGCAAGGCCTGGCGCGACTGCAGGTAGTCTTGCTCGGCCGAAATCCTGCCTTCCCAGAGCGTCTTCTCGCGCTCGAAGGTGGTGCGGGCCAGCGCCAGCCGCTTCTGCGCGGCCAGCCATTCGCTGCGCTGGTCGGCCAGAGACTGGCTCGACAGCACGGCCAGCACCTGGCCGCGACGCACGCTGTCGCCGGCGTTCACCGCGACCGACTCGACCAAGCCGGTCAGGCGCGGCACCACATGCACCGTGCGGTCTTCGTTGAGGCGGACTTCGCCCTGCAACTGCAGCACGGTCTTGATGCGGGCGGGGCCGACGGTCGCCACCTGCACCCCGTTGCTGGCCAGTTGCGCGTCACTCATCGCCACCCGCGCCTCCACTTGCTCGAACTTGAACCGATGTGACTTGCCGGCGCTGTCGGCAGCGATGGTCACCGCGAACGAATGCGGCTCTTCGACCACGGCGTCGCCCTTCAGGTAGTCGGCTTCCTTGGTGAAGGCAAAGGGCTGCGGCTTGCGGCCCAGGCGTTCCAGCGTGACCACCACCTTGCTCTGCGCCGGATCGGCGGGCTTGCCATTGCGGTAGGTGTAGACGCGGAACTGCGGTGGAACGCCGGTTTCAAAAATGGTCAACTCCAGGCTGTAGCCGCCCTCGGCAAACAGGCGCCCGCCGTGCGGCCCCTTCCTCGGTGCAGCGACCTCGGCTTCGTGATGCGCTTCGTCGGCGCGCTTCTTGTCGTCGTGCCCTGCGGCCTCGGCGTGGGCTTCATGGCCGTGTTCGTCGCCGGCCAGTGCGGCCCGTTTGCTGCCGAGAATGAGTCCGCCAAGCACGAGGCCGACGACCAGCACGATGGCGATCAGTCCGGCCTGTTTGAGCATCGGCTTGCGGTTGAGTGGATCGAATTTCATGGATTACTCCTGGGTTTGCGCGGGTGAACGCGCAGCCACGCTCGCGCCGTCGCCCAGCAGTCGATCAATGTCGGCGGCAGCGCGGTGTGCGTCGCCGCGCGCACGCAGGTACTGCGACTTGGCCTGGAACAGCGTGCGCTGCGCGTCGAGCACGTCGAGGAAGTTGAACTTCCCCAGCTCGAAGCCCTTGCTCGCAGCGTCGTAGGCGCTCTGGGCGCCCGGCAGCACATCGTCACGGAGGGTTCGCACTTCGGTGCTGGCCGTGTCGAGCCGGCCCCAGCTTTGCATCAGCGCGGTCTTGAGCTGGATGTCGGCCACCGCCAGTTCGTCACGCGACTTGTCCTCGCGCCGCAGTGCTTCCAGCAGGTTGCCCTGATTGCGGTCGAACAGCGGCAGCGGGATCGACAAGCCGATGACCGCCTGGCTGCGCCCAAGCTGTTCGTCACGCTTGAGCCCCAGGCTGACGCTCAGGTCCGGCGTCTGCCGCAAGCGCTCGATGTCGCTCAGCGCGCGTCGCCGCTGCACCTCGACCTGCGCGCTCCGCAATCCGGGCGACATCGCAAGGCGTGACAGCAAGGCTTCGAGCGTTGGCGTCGGCGGGATGTCGTTGCCAGCGTTCGCGCTGGGCTGCACCCGACCAAAGCGCGGCATCGCGTCGCCCCAGGTGGCTGCGAGCCGCTGGCGCGACGAGCGTAGGCTGGCCGCAGCCTGTGCAGCGTCGAGCCGGGCGGCGGCCTCGGCCACGCGGGCCTTGGTCTCTTCGACGGGCGAGATCTTGCCGGCCTGCACCCGTTTGCCGGCAGCCTCGGCTGCCCGTCGCGCCAGCTCGGCGGAGTCATTGGCCAGCGCGACCTGTTCCTGCGCCAGCAGCACGTCGTGAAACGCCGACACGACGCTGGCGCGCAGATCGGCACGCTTCAACGCCCACTCGGCCGCCGCAATGTCGCGACCTCGCTCGGCGGCGCCGATGCGCGCGGCGCGCTTGGCCCCCCACTCGATCAGCTGGGTGATCTGCAGCGTGGTCGTGCGCGTCGCCTGGCGGGTGTCCTCCAACAGCAACGACAGTTCCGGATTGGGCCGCGCAGCGCCTTGCAGCAGCGGGCCTTCGGTGGCTTCGAGTTCACGCAGTGCAGCCGACAGTTCGGCGTTCGACGACATCGCTTTCGCCAGCGCGCCTTGCAGCGTCAGCGGTTCGGCGGGCTGCGCTGCGCCAGGCGTTGAAGGGCTTTGCGCCCGTGCCGGGTGAAGGGGGGAAAGGCAGAGAACGGTCACCATTCCCAGCGGGATCAGGGCGGACGGGGCTCGTGAGGCTCTTGAAAAAGAGGCGGGCCAGGGGAACATCGACATCTCCTTGCTGTGAGTCCGCGTGCCGCCACAGAGGGAGCGGCACGCAAAACGGAACAACGCAAAAAGATTCGACGCGACTTCAGATCGCTGCGGGTCGGGAGAACCGGGTTGGAGTGACAGCCACGCCGAATCAGGCGTGGCCCAACCACTGAGGACGTTCGGGCGGCGACGGAACGTGGGCAAGTTCCCTCAGCCCGGTCCACTCCGTCGCATGGCATGGGCTGGGCGCCCACGGCGTGGCTGTCGAAAGCGGCAAGTCCGCCATGCACTGGCCGTGCGAGTGGCAGTCATGCACATCGAACACGGCGCTGGTCTTGGCCTTCGTCGTGTCGTCGGGCGCTCCGGAGTGCTGCGGATGCTCGTGCTCGTGATGCCCGAGGTGCTGCGCCTGCGCACCGGACTCGTGCTCGCAATAGGTCGCCAATGCCGCCCAGCTGAACTGGAGCGGCATCAACACCAACAGGAGGACGAAAAACCAGCGACGCATCAAATCAGTCTAGCAGTCCGAAGTCGAGTCTTGATGCACAGCGCCAGGCCACCGGCCGATGGTCTTGAGGGCTCATGCGTTCGTGCGCACTCTGAGCAGGCGCAGCCCGTTGGCCACCACCAGCAAGGTCGCGCCCAGGTCGGCGAAGACCGCCATCCACATCGTCGCGCTGCCGAACAACGCGAGCAGCAGGAAAACCGCCTTGATGCCCAGCGCGAGGCTGATGTTCTGCCACAGCACCGTGTGTGTCTTGCGCGAAAGGCGAATGGTTTCGGGGATGCGCCGCAGGTCGTCGTTCATGATCACCACGTCGGCGGCTTCCATCGCGGTGTCGGTGCCTGCCCCGCCCATCGCGAAGCCGATGTCGGCCTGGGCCAGCGCCGGCGCGTCGTTGATCCCGTCGCCGATCATGGCGGTGGGGCCGTGTTGCTTTTGCAGATTCTGGATCGCCGTCAGCTTGTCTTCCGGCAGCAGGTTGCCCTGCGCTTCGGCGATGCCGGCCTGGGCAGCAATCGACTTCGCGGTGGCGCTGTTGTCACCGGTCAGCATGACGGCCACGATGCCCAGCGCCTTCAGTTCGGCAACCGCCTGTTGCGACGACGGCTTGATGGTGTCGGCCACCGCAAACAGCCCCAGCACGCCGCTGTCGGTGGCGAGCAAGGTGACCGTGCGGCCGGCGTCCTCGAAGGTCTTCAATTGCGCTTCGAGCGCCGGGCTGCACTGGCCACGTTCTTCGATCAGGCGGTGATTGCCCAGCACATGCAGCTTGCCGTTGACCCGGCCCTGCACGCCGCGCCCCGGCAGGGCCTTGAATTCGGTGACTGCATCGGTGTCGAGGTTCAAACCCACGGCAATGGCGTGCGACACCGGGTGATCGGAGCGCGCCGCGAGGCTGGCGGCAACCAACGCGACCTGCGATTTATCGGCGTCACCGATGGCGGCGAACTCGACCAGCCTGGGCTTGCCCTCGGTGACGGTGCCGGTCTTGTCGAGCGCGACGGCCTTCAGCTTGCGCGCTTCTTCAAGGTAGGTGCCGCCCTTGATCAGAATGCCGCGTCGGGCGGCGCTGGCCAGTGCGCTGACCACCGTCACCGGCGTTGAAATCACCAGCGCACACGGGCAGGCGATCACCAGCAGCACCAGGGCCTTGTACACCGCCTGCAGCCAGGTCCAGCCCATCAGCCAGGGCATGCCCAGGGCGACCGCGAGCGCGAGCACGAAGACGGCGGGCGTGTAGAAGGCGGCGAAACGGTCGACGAAGCGCTGCGTCGGCGCACGCGTGCCCTGGGCCTGTTCGACCGCGTGAATGATGCGTGCGAGCGTGGTGTTGTCGGCCGCCGCCGTGACGCGGAATTCCAGCTCGCCGGTCTGGTTGATGGTGCCGGCGAACACCGCATCGCCAACGGTCTTGTCGACCGGGATGCTCTCACCGGTGACGGGCGCCTGGTTGATCGCGCTGTGGCCGGCGGTCACGATGCCGTCGAGCGGCACGCGCTCGCCAGGGCGGATGCGCACGATGGCTTGCAGCGCAACATCGGCCGACTTGCGCACCGCCCAGCCGCCGTCGGGCTGGCGCACGTCGGCCTGTTCGGGCGACATGGCGATCAGGCCCTGGATGGCGTTGCGCGCCCGGTCGACCGAACGCGCCTCGATCAACTCGGCAATCGCGTACAGCGCCATCACCATCGCGGCCTCGGGCCACTGGCCGATCAAGAACGCGCCGGTCACCGCCACTGTCATCAACGCGTTGATGTTGAGGCGGCCGTGGCGCAAGGCGATCAAGCCCTTCTTGTAGGTGTCGAAACCGGCGAACCCGATGGCGCCCAGCGCCAGCGCCATCTCGACGACGGTGGCAGCAGTTCCCGGGCCGGCGAGGAACGCCACGGCCTCGGCCGACAAGGCCAGGGCCAGCGCGATCAACAGCGGCCGCAGGCCGGCGTTCGCCGACCCGTGATGGTGGGCATCACCATGCGCGTGGCTGTGACCGTCTGCGGTCGCAGACCCCGCTGCGGTCGACAGCGGCTGCGGGTCGAAGCCGACTCGGCGTATCGCCTCAAGCGCCTGCGCGACAGCGTTCTCGGGTGCGGTGATGGCCAGCGTGCGCGCACCGAGCTGGAAGTTCAGGCCTTTGATGCCGGCCAGCGGTTCGAGCGCGCGGCGAATCTCGGACTCTTCGACGGCGCAGTCCATCGACTGAATGCGAAACACGCTGGCCCCGGGCCTGGCGACACCGGCGGCCGACGGCGCCGCACTGGCAGGCCCAGGCGCGCACGCGCCGCAGTGGGCATGATCAGTTTCGATAACGTCGGTCTTTTCCATCAACGGGTTTCTCACGGTTGCACGGATTGGAAACCCTGTAGTGGGTATAGAGTCAAGCGACCCCTCTCATCACCTTGTTGCCGCATGAAAATCGGAGAACTTTCAAACGCCAGTGGAACGCCTGTAGAGACGATCCGCTTTTACGAGCGCGAAGCGCTGTTGCCCACCCCACATCGGACCGAAAGCAACTACCGCGTCTACACGCAGACGCATGCAGATCGGCTGGCCTTCATCCGCCAGTGCCGCAATCTCGACATGACGCTCGATGAAGTGCGGGTGCTGCTGCGGTTCAGGGACGCGCCCAAGGCCGACTGCGGCGAGGTCGACAGTTTGCTCGACGAGCACATCGGACACGTGGCGCAGCGAATCCGCGAACTGCACGCGCTCGAACGCGAACTGCGCGCGCTGCGGGCTCAGTGCGGCGCGCCGCATGGTGCTGCGCGCTGCGGCATCCTGAATGGGATCGAGCAAGCCGCCGGCCGGCCCGCCAAGGCCCCTGCCCGCCGGCATGTGCGCGGCGCGCACTGACACCCTGCAAGCGATGAAGCCCTGACCGCGCTGCTGCGCGGCTTGCAGGATCGGCCCGGGCGGCGCGCCCGCTCATTGCCAACCGTAGCGCCGAATGTAGAAACGCTTCATCAACGCGGTCATCACGCAGTAGCCCAGCAGAATGCCCGCCAGCCATGCGAAGTAGGCCAACGGCAGGGCCTGCAATTTGAAGTATTCCGCCAGCGGACCCATCGGCAGCCAGATGCCGATGGCCATGATCGCCAGCGTCATCAGCATCAGCGGCGCGGCGGCGCGGCTTTCGATGAAGGGCAGTTTCGGCGTGCGGATCATGTGCACCACCAGCGTCTGCGTCAGTAGCCCCACCACGAACCAGCCCGACTGGAACAGCCGCTGCTCGGCGACGCTGTTGGCGCTGAACACCCACCACATCACGGCGAAGGTGGCGATGTCGAACAGCGAGCTGATGGGCCCGAAGAAGATCATGAAGCGGCCGATGCCACCGGGGTTCCACTTCAGCGGCTGGCTCACCAGTTCGGCGTCGACGTTGTCGAACGGAATGCCGGTCTGTGAAATGTCGTAGAGCAGGTTCTGCGTCAGCAACTGCAGCGGCAGCATCGGCAAAAAAGGCAGGAAGGCGCTGGCCACCAGCACCGAGAACACGTTGCCGAAGTTCGAACTGGCCGTCATGCGGATGTACTTCAGCATGTTGCAGAAGGTGGTGCGGCCCTCGATCACGCCCTCGATCAGCACCATCAGGCTCTTCTCCAGCAAGATGATGTCGGCGGCTTCCTTGGCGATGTCGACCGCCGAATCGACCGAGATGCCGATGTCGGCCGCACGCAGCGCCGGCGCGTCGTTGATGCCGTCGCCCATGAAGCCGACCACGTGCCCCTTCGCCCGCAGCGCGTGCACGATGCGCTCCTTGTGCATCGGCGTGAGCTTGGCGAACAGCTGGTGCTGCTCTACCGCCGTGGTCAGCGCCGCGTCGTCCATTGCCTCCACCTGCGCGCCCAGCAGCACCGGACTGGCGGGCAGGCCGACATGGCGGCACACACTGGCGGTGACCAGTTCGTTGTCGCCGGTCAGCACCTTGACATTCACGCCGTGCGCCGCCAGTGCCTTCAGCGCCGGCGCGGCCGATTCCTTGGGCGGGTCGAGGAAGGCGATGTGGCCGATCAGCGTCAGCTCGGCTTCGTCGGCCACCGAGTAGGTGGTCTGGCTGGTCGGCAGTTGCTTCATCGCCACCGCGACCACCCGCAGCCCTTCTGCGTTCAGCTCGTGCGTGAGTTGCTGCACGCGCGCCAGCATCGCGGCGTCCAGCGGCACTTCCTGCGGAGAATGCTCGTTGCCGCAGCGCACCCGCGTGCACACCGCCAGCACCTCTTCCACCGCGCCCTTGCAGATCAGCTGGTGGTGTTCATCGCGCTGCGACACCACCACCGACATGCGCCGGCGCTGAAAGTCGAACGGAATCTCGTCGACCTTGCGGTAGTCCTGCTTGAGCTTCAGTTCGGTGGCCAGTTCCACCCGTTCGAGCACGGCGCGGTCGAGCAGGTTCTTCAGCCCGGTCTGGTAGTAGCTGTTCAGGAACGCGAAGTTCAGCACCTCGTCGGACGGGCGACCGAACACATCGCACTTGCGTGCGAGTGCGATCTTGTCCTGCGTCAGCGTGCCGGTCTTGTCGGTGCACAGCACGTCCATCGCGCCGAAGTTCTGTATCGCGTCGAGCCGCTTGACGACCACCTTCTTGCGCGACAGCAGCACCGCGCCCTTGGCCAGTGTCGAAGTGACGATCATCGGCAGCATCTCGGGCGTCAGCCCCACCGCCACCGACAGCGCGAACAGAAACGCCTCGGTCCAGTTGCCCTTGGTGAAGCCGTTCACCAACAGCACGATGGGCACCATCACCAGCGCGAAGCGGATCAGCAGCCAGCTCACGCTGTTGATGCCGGCCTGGAAGGCATTCGGCGCCGGGTCGGTGGCCAAGGCCTTCGCGGCCAGCGTGCCGAAGTAGCTGCGGCTGCCGGTGGCAACCACCAGGGCCGTAGCCGAACCCGAGACCACGTTGGTGCCCATGAACACCAGGTCGGTCTGCTCCAGCGGCTGCTGGCTGGCGCCACGCGCGTCGGCGAACTTTTCGACCGGTAGCGACTCGCCCGTCATCGCCGCTTGCGCGATGAACAGGTCGCGCGCGCTGAGCACCCGGCAGTCGGCGGGAATCATGTCGCCCGCCGACAGCGCGACCAGGTCGCCCGGCACCAGTTGGCGTATCGGCACTTCGCGGTGCAGCGGCGCTGCGGGCGGGGCGGCGTTCTTTGCCCCGGGGCTGCTGCGGATCACGCTTGCCGTGTTGCTGACCATCGCCTTCAGGCTGTCGGCCGCGCGGTGCGAGCGGCCCTCCTGCACGAAGCGGATGACGGTGCTCAAGCCCACCATCGCCCCGATGACCAGCGTGGCCTTCGCGTCCGCGCTGAGGTACGAGACCACGGCCAACACCGTCAGCAGCAGGTTGAACGGGTTCTTGTAGCAGTGCCACAGGTGCAGCCACCAGGGCAGCGGCGCTTCATGCGCCACCTCGTTCGGGCCGCTGCGCGCCAAGCGTGCGGCCGCCTCGCGCGGGCTCAGGCCGTCGGCGTGCGAATGGAGCCGGGCGATGGCGCCAGCCGGGTCGTCGCGCGCCACCCGCAGCAGGTCACGCGCCAGTTCCTCGGGCGCCGCCGGTGTCGGGCCGCGGCCGGCCAGCGTGTTGACCAGCGGGTGGCGACCGAAGTGCTTCAGCGTGCGGCGGCGACGCAGAAAGCCGCTGTACCAATGCGTCAGGGCGGTCGTCATCGGAAGGCGCGTCGAGGGTCACGTGAAAGCCTGGGGTGCGGCACGTTGACCGATGCCGCGCGCGCCGCTGTTGATCTGGATCAAGGCCGGCACAGCGCCGTGCGCAAAACTGCCGCATCGGCCGCGCGCCTCGCGTCAAGGCTTCATCAAGGCTTCACCATGTACACCCACATCCTGGTTCCCGTCGACGGCAGCCCCACCTCGAACCGCGGCCTCGACGAAGCCGTCAAGCTGGCGCAGTTGACCGGCGCCAAGCTGCGGCTCATCCATGTGATCGACGAGCTGGTCTATGCCGTGGGCATGGACGGCATGGGCACGATGGCCGCCGACATGCTGCCGCTGCTGCGCGAAGGCGGCGAGCAGATCCTCGCCAAATGCCGGGCCCGGGTAGAAGCCAGCGGTGTGGCGGTGGACACCGTCTTGTCCGACGGCTATGTGGGGCGCGTGTGTGATCGGGTGGTGGCCGAAGCGGCGGCATGGCACGCCGACCTGATCGTGCTGGGCACGCACGGGCGGCGCGGCGTCGGGCGCGTGTTGCTGGGCAGCGACGCCGAACAGATCGTGCGCCTGGCGATGACGCCGGTGTTGCTGGTGCGCTCGCCCGAGGTGACGTCAGACCCCACGTTAGACCCGACGTCCGCGCCGTCGCCCTGAACGGCGATGGTTCGCAGCACCCACCCCGAACGCCACCGCAGCGACCGCATCGGCTGGCTGCGCGCCGCTGTGCTGGGGGCGAACGACGGCATCGTCTCGACCGCCAGCCTGCTGCTCGGCGTGGCCGCTGCCAGTGCCAGCCACAGCAACATCCTGCTGACCGGCGTGGCCGGGCTGGTGGCAGGCGCCATGTCGATGGCGGCCGGGGAATACGTGTCGGTCCATTCGCAGGCCGACACCGAGCAGAGCGACCTGTCGCGCGAGCGCGCAGAACTGAAAAACCAACCCGCCGCAGAACAGCGCGAGCTGGCCGCCATCTACGTTGCGCGCGGGCTCGATGCCAGCCTGGCGCAGCAGGTGGCCCAGCAGCTGATGCATCACGACGCGCTGGGTGCGCATGCGCGCGACGAACTGGGCATATCGGCCGCACTGAGCGCGCGGCCGGTGCAGGCGGCGCTGGCATCGGCCGCCAGCTTCGCGGTCGGTGCGGCGCTGCCGTTGGTGGTGACCGCCCTGATGCCGGGGCCGGGCTTGATTGCCTGGGTATCGGCCACGTCTCTCGTTTTTCTGGCCGCGCTGGGCGTGGTGTCGGCCCGCGTCGGCGGCGCCAGCCTGCTGGCGGGCGCGTGGCGCGTCACGTTCTGGGGCGCGCTGGCGATGGCGATCACCGCGGGCGTGGGCGCGCTGGTCGGCACCGCCGTTTGAAGGGCGGGCCTGCCGGGTCGCCTGGCTATTTCTGCCGCACGAACAACAACGGGTTGCGACACTGCGCCGCAACGCGCGTGGCGACCGAGCCGAGCACGGTGGACCGTAAGCCACCCGAGCCGTGCGAACCCATCACCAGCACATCGAGCTTGCTTTGTTTGGCATGCGCAGCCAGTGCGTCGCCCGCGTTGTTGCCGGCCAGACGGATTTCAGTCGCCGCCAAGCCGGCTTTCTGAAGCAGTTTGCGCGCCGGTGATATCGCGTTCTCGAACACGGCCTGCTGCATGGCTTCGACCTGTTCCGGCTTGAACCCCGGCACCGGCGCATCACCGAAAAAGCCCGGCACGACGAGGTTCAACAGGTCTGGCACCACATGAAGCAGCGTGACCGACGGCAGCGCGCCAAACAGGGCGCGGTGCTTGATGACGTAGCGAACGGCAGCGATCCCGTACTTGCTGCCGTCTAGCGCAATGCCCAGCTTCAACGCGTCTTTGTTCGGGCCTTTCTTCGGGCCGACAGCGCCACGCAACACCAGCAACGGCGTGTCGCACGACGCCAGCACGGCATTCGTCACCGACCCGAACAGCAGGCTTTTGAAGCCGGTGTGTCCGTGCGAGCCCATCACGATCAGATCGGCCGCATCAGAAGCCGCAACCCGGCCCACCGCAGTCCCGGGGGTGCCGACCACGTACTTGGCGCTGGCCCGCAAGCCGGCCCGTTTCAGCGTGGCCAAGGCAGGCTTGATGACCTTGTTCGCCTCGGACTCGTGATACGACAACACGAGTTCCTTGCCGGCGTAACGCGCGGCCCGCGCCGGCACCAGGTACTGCACATTGAGCAGCTCGACGTCGGGTGGCTGGGTGAGGATCAGCGTGTCGCGTGACGCGATGAACGCGACCGCAGCGTTGCTGAAACTGCTGCCGTCGATGGGCAAGAGAATTCGCATCGGAACTGCCTTTCGTTTGTGTGAAAAATCCCGCGAGAATCAGCTGGCGACGGGTGGCTGCACCGCGCCGCCCGAATCGTCTTTGGCGACGGCATGCTTGACGATGGTCACCGGCAGCGGGGAGTCTTGCAGCACCTGTTGCGACACCGAACCGAGCAATGCGCTGCGCAGCGCGCCCATGCCCCGCGCTCCCATGATGATGGCCGCACAGCCGTGACGCGCAGCAGTTTCGAGCAGGGTCAGTGCGGGGTCTCCGGTGCCGATCTCGCGCTCGAAGAAGACGCCCGCAGCCTCCAGCAGCGCTTCGGCGCTTTTCATCGCACGCGCACCCACGGCACCGGTCACGCGCTCGAGCACCTCGGCATCGGGCGCCAGGATCATTTCGTAAACGAAGGTCGGTTCCTGAACGGTTGCCAGCACAACGCTCGCCTGCAGGCCGGCGCGGAGCAGATGGATGGCATGCCGCACAGCCTCGAGCGCCGGCTCGGAGCCGTCGACACAAAGAAGAATTTTCATGGTGTCCTTCATGGTTCGGTGCCAACGCGGAGGGTGGCTTCACTTGCGCCCATGCGGCGCCAGCAAAGCACCGCGAGCTTGCGCGCCTCGTCGAGCAACAGCACGCTGGACGCCGTGCCGGTGGCCAGCGCCCAGTCGCCCAGGTTCAACGACACGGTGTCGAACACCGCCTGCGCGAGCCCCCAGTTCACCACCACCACCTGCAACACCAGCACGCCGGCCAGCGCCACCCAGAGCTTGCGGTTGTCGAACAACTGGCGGTTGAATGCGGTGGTGGCGTCGAAGCGGGCGTTCATCACGTTGAAGAATTGGAACAGCACAAAGGTCGTGAAGGCCAGCGTCGATGCGTAAGCAGCGTCGCCCGTTTGCAGCCCGTGGAAGTAAACGCCGAGGGTGCCGGCCGCCATCGTGACACCGTAGGCCAGCAGGCGCCCGAAGCGCGACAGCGTCAGGATGCGTGCGTCGCGGCGGCGCGGCGGCTCGCTCATGATGCCGCTCCGCGACGGCTCCAGCCCCAGCATCACGGCGGGCGGGCCGTCCATGATGAGAGCGATCCACAGAATATGGATCGCGGTGAACGGCATCGGCAGGCCGAGCAACTGCGCACCGAAAACGGTCAGGATGGCACCCACACTGGTGGACAACTGGAAGCGCACGAACTTGACGATGTTTTCGTAGATGGTGCGGCCCTCCTTGACGGCCCCGACGATGGACGCGAAGTTGTCGTCGACCAGCACCATCGCTGCGGCCTCCTTAGTCACCTCGGTGCCGGTGATGCCCATCGCGATGCCGATGTCGGCGTTCTTCAGCGCAGGGGCGTCGTTGACGCCGTCGCCGGTCATCGCCACCACATGGCCGCGCGCCTTCAGCGCCTGCACGATCTTGACCTTGTGCTCCGGGGCGACGCGCGCGAACACAGCGGTGTCTTCGATGTGGCGCGACAACTCGGCCACGTCGATGCGCTCCAGTTCGGCGCCGGTCAGCACCGCGCCGTGCAGCCCCAGTTCGCGGGCGATGGCCGCCGCCGTGAGGGCGTGGTCGCCGGTGATCATCTTCACCTGGACGCCGGCCTGTTTGCACAGGGCAATCGCCTCACGCGCTTCGGGTCGCGGTGGGTCGATGATGCCCACCAGCGCGACCAGGCTGAGTTGCTGCGCCCAAGGCATCAGATCGGCGGTGGGGTCGAGGTCGCGCAGTGGAATCTCGCGCTGGGCGATGGCCAGCACGCGCATGGCCTGACCGGCCAGGCGCGCATTTTCCGACTCGAACGCGGCGCGCGCGGGCGCGTCGAGCGGCAGGTCGGCGGCCGCTTCAAGGTAGTGTTCGGCGCGCGCCAGCAACACGTCGGGCGCGCCCTTCACATGCATGCGCACCCGCTCGCCGTGACGGTGGAAGGTGGCCATGAACTTGTGCGCCGAATCGAAGGGAATTTCAGCCAGGCGCGGGCTGTCGGCCGTCAGGCTGGCAACGGTGCTGCTGCCGTCAGCCGCCTTGCCGATCAACGCCAGCAAGGCGCCTTCGGTGGGGTCGCCGATCAGCTTGCCGTCACGCACGCTGCTTTCGTTGCACAGCGCGGCGGTGGCCAGCAGCGGCTGGAAGTCGGGCAGGGCCGAGCCGTCTGACGTGGTGATGGCGCCTGCGCCGGCATAGCCTTCGCCAGAGACTTCGAAGTGCCGGCCTCGATAGAACAGCTCGCGCGCCGTCATCTGGTTAAACGTCAAGGTGCCGGTTTTGTCTGAGCAGATCACCGTGGTCGAACCCAGCGTCTCCACCGCCGACAGTTTTTTCACGATGGCGCGGTTCTTTGCCATGCGGTGCATGCCGATGGCCAAGGTCACCGTCACCACCGCCGGCAGCCCCTCGGGAATGGCCGCCACCGCCAACGCGATGGACGTCATGATGGTTTGCGTCAGGTCATCGCCGCGCAGAATGCCAAGGCCGAAAATCAGCGTCACCACCACCCCGGCAATTCCGGCCAAGCTCTTGCCCAGCGCGTCGATCTGAACCTGCAGTGGCGTCGGTTGGTCAGGCGCTGTTTCCAGCAGCGTGCTGATGCGCCCCATCTCGGTTTGCATGCCGGTTGCGGTCACCAGCGCCTCGATGCGGCCGCGCGTCACCACCGTGTTCATGAACACCATGTTCAGCCGCTCGGCCAGCGGGTGCTCGCCGGCCGACAGTGGCCCGGCGTGCTTGCCCACCGCGTGCGACTCGCCGGTCAGCGCGGCCTCGGCCACCTCGGCGTTGTGGGCGGCCAGCACACGCGCGTCTGCGGGCACGCGGTCGCCCGCGTCAAGCAGCACGATGTCACCCGGCACCAGCGCCTCGGCACCGACTTGCACCGCCTCGCCGCCGCGCCGCACGCGCGCATGCCGGGCCAGCATTTGCTTCAGTGCCGCCAGGGTCGCCTCGGCGCGGTGCTCTTGGTAGAAGCCGAGTCCGGCATTCAGCACGATGACGACCAGGATCACCACCGCATCCTTGGTGTCACCAATGGCGGCGGCCAGCGCGGCCGCGCCGATCAACACCAGCACCAGCAGGTTCTTGAACTGGTCGACAAACTTCAACCAGGCCGGACGCGGCGGCTTCTCGCGCAGCTGGTTCGGGCCAACACGCTCAAGCCGCTGCCTTGCGTCGGCTTCGCTGAGCCCGGCGGCTGACGCTTGCAGGTGAACCAGAGCCGCTGCGGTGGTCATGGCCCAGGGTTCTCCGGCTGCGCTGCCGGTGGGGGCGTTCAACTCGTGGCCGGCAGCGCCGGCACGGCACGCAGGTTGCGCCAACAAGGTCATGGGTCGCTTCGTGGCGTCAGGGATTTGATTGTTGATGCGCTCCCGGCGCTGCCGGTTGATCTGGCGCAACAACGCACGGTCCAGACCCACGCCACCTCACGCCGACCAGCGCCAGTGCAGCACCTCCGGCATGTCGTCGCCGTGCTCGCCGATGTAGAGCTTGTGGCGTTGCATGGTGGTGTCGAAGCGCGCAGTGGCCGCCTCGACCTGGTCGGCCAGCCTCGGAATGCGCCGGATGGCGTCGAGCGCGAGCTGGTAGCGGTCGAGGTTGTTCAGCACCACCATGTCGAACGGCGTGGTGGTGGTGCCTTCTTCCTTGTAGCCGCGCACATGGATGTTGTCGTGATTGCGCCGGCGGTAGGTCAGTTTGTGAATGATGGCGGGGTAGCCGTGGAAGGCGAAGATCACCGGCTTGTCTTCGGTGAACAGCGCGTCGAACTCACGTTCGCCCAGGCCGTGCGGGTGCTCCGACTGCGGTTGCAGCACCATCAGGTCGACCACGTTCACCACGCGGATGCGAATGTCGGGCACGTACTCGCGCAGCAACGTCACGGCGGCCAGCGTCTCCAGCGTCGGCACGTCGCCGGCACAGGCCATCACCACGTCGGGGTAGCCGGCATCGTTGCTGGCCCACGACCATACGCCGGCGCCGGCGGCGCAGTGGCGCACGGCGTCGTCCATGCCAAGCCACTGCGGCGCCGGCTGCTTGCCGGCGATGATGAGGTTGACGTAGTTGCGGCTGCGCAAACAGTGGTCGGCCACCGACAGCAGCGTGTTCGCGTCGGGCGGCAGGTAGATGCGCACCACGTCGGCCTTCTTGCTGGCGACGTGGTCGATGAAGCCGGGGTCCTGGTGCGAGAAACCGTTGTGGTCTTGCCGCCAGACGTGCGAGGTGAGCAGGTAGTTCAGCGATGCGATGGGTTGGCGCCACGGAATGCCGTTGCACACCTTCAGCCATTTGGCGTGCTGGTTCATCATTGAATCGATGATGTGGATGAAGGCCTCGTAGCACGAGAAGAATCCGTGCCGGCCGGTCAGCAGGTAGCCTTCGAGCCAGCCTTCGCACAGATGCTCGCTCAACACCTCCATCACGCGGCCGTTCGCGCTGAGGTGGTTGTCGCCCTCCTCTATCGAATCCATCCACTGCTTGCACGAAACCTCGAACACCGCCTGCAGGCGGTTCGACGCGGTCTCGTCGGGGCCGAAGATGCGGAAGTTGGCGGCCGCTAAATTGAGCTTCATCACGTCGCGCAAAAAACCGCCCAGCACGCCCGTCGCTTCAACGTCAACGCCGCCAGGCGCGGGCACCTGCACCTCGTAGTCGCGGAAGTTCGGCATCACCAGCGGCTTAAGCAAGGCGCCGCCGTTCGCGTGCAGGTTGCAACCCATGCGGCGCCGGCCGGTCGGGGCCAGGTCTGCCAGTTCCTCATGGAACTTGCCGTGATCGTCGAACAGTTCTTGCGGGCGGTAGCTCTTCAACCAGTCTTCGAGCTGCTGCACGTGTTCGGGCGTCTTGAAGTGCGTGATCGGAACCTGGTGCGAACGCCAGGTGCCTTCGACCGGTTTGCCGTCGACGAACTTCGGTCCGGTCCAGCCCTTGGGTGTGCACAACACGATCATCGGCCAGCGCGGACGGGTGGGCGTGTGTGGGTGCGTGTGCGTGGGGTTGATCGCGCGTGCCTCGCGCTGAAACTGCTGGATCTGCGCCAGCGCCGCGTCCAGTGTGGCGGCCAGCGCCTCGTGCACCTGCATCGGGTCGTCGCCTTCAACGAAGTGCGGCTCGTGGCCGTAGCCGCGCATCAGGTCGGTCAGCTCTTCGCGGCTGATGCGCGCCAGCACCGTCGGGTTGGCGATCTTGTAGCCGTTCAGGTGCAGGATGGGCAGCACCGCGCCGTCGCGCGCCGGGTTCAGAAACTTGTTCGAATGCCAGCTCGCCGCCAGCGCGCCGGTCTCGGCCTCGCCATCGCCCACCACGCAGGCAACGATCAGGTCCGGGTTGTCGAACGCGGCGCCGTAGGCATGCGCCAGCGAATAGCCCAGTTCGCCGCCTTCGTGAATGGAGCCCGGCACCTCGGGCGACACGTGGCTGGGAATGCCGTGCGGCCACGAGAACTGGCGAAACAGCCGCTGCAGCCCGTTGCGGTTGCGCTCGATGGCCGGGTAGTGCTCGGTGTACGAGCCTTCCAGATAGCTGTTGGCCACGATGCCCGGCCCGCCGTGACCGGGGCCCATGATGTAGATCATGTTCAGGTCGTGTGCCTTGATCAGCCGGTTCAGGTGCACGTACAGCAGGTTCAGGCCGGGCGTGGTGCCCCAGTGCCCGAGCAGCCTCGGCTTGATGTCGGCATGCGTCAGCGGGCGTTCGAGCAGCGCGTTGTCCTGCAGGTAGATCTGGCCCACAGACAGGTAGTTGGCCGCGCGCCAGTAGGCGTCCATCCGTTGCAGGGTGTCGGGCGTCAGGGGAACAGGCATGGATGGCTCCGGTTGGGATGAGGTTTACGCGCAGGCCACGGGCGCAATCGCCGCGTCGACGATGGCCTGCGCGTCTTGCAAGATGCGCTTCAGGTGGTCGAGCCCGCTGAAGCTCTCAGCGTAGATCTTGTAGATGTTCTCAGTGCCCGAGGGCCGCGCCGCGAACCAGCCGTGGGCGGTGTTGACCTTGATGCCGCCGATCGGCTCACCGTTGCCCGGCGCCGGGCCGAGGATGCTGTCGATCTTTTCACCGGCCAGTTCGGTCGCGCCGATCTGCGCCGGCGTCAGCGCCGCCAAACGTTGTTTCTGCTGCGCGGTGGCAGGCGCTTGCAGCTTGTCGGCCACCGGCTGGCCGAACTCGGTGGCCAGGTCGGCATAGCGCTGGCCGGGATCGCGGCCGGTGCGCGCGATGATTTCCGCCGACAGCAGCGCCGCCGCGATGCCGTCCTTGTCGGTCGTCCACACCGAGCCGTCGTGGCGCAGAAAGCTGGCACCTGCGCTCTCTTCGCCGGCAAAGCCGAGGGCACCCACGTGCAGGCCGGGCGCGAACCACTTGAAGCCGACCGGCACCTCGACCAACTGGCGACCGAGCCGCGCGGCGAGGCGGTCGATCAACCGGCTGCTGACGACCGTCTTGCCGACCGCCGCGCCCGCCCACCATTGCGGCCGGTGCTGGAACAGGAAATCGATGGCCACTGCCAGGTAGTGGTCGGCGGCCATCAGGCCCGCCGTCGGCGTGACAATGCCGTGGCGGTCGTGGTCGGTATCGCAGGCGAAGGCAATGTCGAAGCGGTCTTTCAGCCCGACCAACCGCCGCATCGCGTAGGCCGACGACGGGTCCATGCGGATCTGGCCGTCCCAGTCGAGCGGCACGAATCGAAAGGTCGGGTCGACCACGTCGCTGACCACCGTCAGGTCGAGGTGGTGGCGCTCGGCGATGGCCGCCCAGTAGTGCACGCCGGCGCCGCCCAGCGGGTCGACGCCCATGCGAACCCGCGCGTTGCGAATCGCGTTCATGTCGACCACGTTGCCCAGGTCGGCCACATACGCGTTCAGAAAATCGTGCGTGTGCGTGGTGGCGGCCTTCAGCGCTTGCGCGTGGGGAACGCGCTTGACGCCATCGAGCCGCGTTTCCAGAAAGCGGTTCGCCGCCATCTCGATCCAGCCGGTGATCTGCTGCCCGGCGGGCCCCCCGTGCGGCGGGTTGTACTTGAGGCCGCCGTCGCGTGGCGGGTTGTGCGACGGCGTGATCACGATGCCGTCGGCCAGGCCGCGGTCGTTGCGGTGACTCGGGTGCCGGTTGTGGCCCAGGATCGCGTGCGAGACCGCCGGCGTGGGTGTGAATTCGCCGTTCGGTGCCAGCATCACGTCGACGCCGTTTGCGGCCAGCACTTCGAGCGCACTGGCGCAGGCAGGCGCCGACAGCGCGTGGGTGTCGATGCCCATAAACAGCGGCCCGGCGATGCCGCGCGCGCGGCGGTAGTTGCAGATCGCCTGCGTGATGGCCAGCACATGCCACTGGTTGAAGGAGCGGTCGAACGCCGAGCCGCGATGCCCCGAGGTGCCGAACACCACGCGCTGCGCAGCCAGCGACGGGTCGGGCACATCGGTCTCGAAGGCCGAGAGCAGCTTGTCGACGTCGATCAGCATCGAGGCCGGCGCCGCCTGGCCGGCCAGCGGGCTGATCGGCGGGGCAAGCACGGCGCCGACTGAATTCATGTGGGCCGCGATGCTGCCGCCTGCACGCGCTTTTCACGGATGCGCGCCATCAGCCCGCTCCACGACGTGGCGAACGCCTGCACGCCCTCTTGCTGAAGCCGCGCAGCCAGTGCGTCGGTGGCGACGCCGGCCCGCTTGAACTCGTCGAGCACCGCTTGCGACGTGCCGCCGTCGGCCGGCAGCGGCGTACCCACCCGGCCGTGGTCGGCGAAGGCCAGCAGCGTCTTTTCCGGAATGGTGTTGATCGTTTGCGGGGCGGCCAGCGCTTCGATGTAAACCGTATCGGCAGCGTTCGGGTCTTTGGTGCCGGTGCTGGCCCACAACAGGCGCTGCGGGCGCGCGCCGGCAGCCGCCAGGCGCTGCCATCGCGCGGAGGCCAGCAGCTCGGCAGCCGCTTTGTACGTCTGCATCGCCACAGCGATGCCCAGGCGGTTGTGCAGCGGCGCAGGCATGTCTTTCGCCACCGCCACGTCCCAGCGGCTGACGAACATCGACGCGACCGATTCGACGCGCGGGTCACGGCCGGCCGCGATGCGCCGCTCGATGCCGCGCAAATAGGCCTCGACTGCGGCCAGCCAGTCGGCCTGCGAGAACAGCAAGGTCACGTTGATCGGCACGCCTTCGAAGATGGCCTGCTCGATGGCCGGAACGCCTTCCGGGGTGCCGGGAATCTTGATGAACAGATTCGGCCGCGCGGCCAGCGCATGCAGTTGCACAGCCGCCTCGACGGTGCCCGCCGTGTCGTGCGCGAGCAGCGGCGACACTTCCAGCGAGACCCAGCCGTCGCGCCCGTCGCTGACGTCGAACATCGGCCGGAACAGGTCGGCAGCGCGGGTCAGGTCCTGCAGCGCCAGGCGGAAGAAGACGGCTTCGTCCGACAAGCCCTGCGCTTGCAGCGCGAGTATCGATTCGTCGTAGAGCGCACCGCCGCCGATGGCTTTCTCGAAGATGGTCGGGTTGGACGTCAGCCCGCTGACCGACAGTTCGGCGATGTAGTGCGAAAGTGTGCCGCTGTTCAGCAGTTCGCGGCTGATGTTGTCCAGCCACAGGCGCTGCCCCAGGTCGTGCAGTTGGCGGGTGTTGGTGTTCATGGCTTCTCCTTCGACACGCGCGCTGTCATGGCAGCGGCTTTTCCACGTGGCCGCCGAACTGGTGCCGCATCGCAGACAGCACGCGGTTTGAATAGTCGGCGTTGCCGCGCGAGCTGAAGCGCGCGTACAGCGCGGCGCTGAGCACCGGCACCGGCACGCCTTCGTCGATGGCCGCCTGCAGCGTCCAGCGGCCTTCGCCGGAGTCGGACACACGGCCGCCGTATTGCGCCAGTGCGGGGTCGGACTGCAGGGCCGCAGCGGTCAGGTCGAGCAGCCAGGAACCGATGACGCTGCCGCGCCGCCACAGCTCGGTGATCTCGGGCAGGTTCATCTCGAAGCGGTAGGCCGCCGGGTCGCGCAGCGGCGTGGTCTCGGCATCGTGCTGCTCGGGGCGCAGGCCAATATTCGCGTTGCGCAGCACGTTCAAACCTTC
>JANNBZ010000201.1:0-11337 GCA_031386065.1 Burkholderiales bacterium | reverse complement strand
GCCGGCGGGCGTTTGCCGAGCTACCGCGAAGAAGACGGCCAGCGCGTGATGAAGCAAAGCGAGATCACGGTGCGCGTCGACCTGCACCGCGGCGCCGCGCAGGCCACGGTGTGGACCTGCGACCTGAGCTACGACTACGTGAAGATCAACGCCGACTACCGCAGCTGAGGTGTTGCGTTGCCGATGGCGGCGCGCACCACGCACAGCGCGGCTGCGGCGGCCAGCAGGTGCTTGGCGGTGTGGCCGCTGCTGAAGGCGATGGCGTCGAAGACCGAGTGGTCGGCGAACTCCATCAGCTTGGCGGCGGCATACCCGGCCAGCACGGCCCACCACGCGCCGTCCGCTACCCCGCCGGGGTTCTGCACGCGCAGCTTCATGCACAACGCCGCCGGCACCAAAAGCATCGGCAGGAACTGAAGGTACAGGTAGGGCCGAAGATCTCCGTGGCCTTGGCGTTCGCTGAGCCACCACCAGGCCACGCTGGCGGTGGCAACGATGAATGCGCCGCACAGCGTGGAAGCCCGGCCCCAGGCTGCGTCGACCCGCTCGCTCAAGAAGGCGCACAGCAGTGCCGCGCAGGCCCACGCGATGGGCAGGCGGTCGAGCACCAGCGAGGCGTTGGCCGGCGCCCAGTGGTAGATGGCCGAGCCGAGCCCGGTGCAGGCCAGCGCAGCGCAAAAGCAGCGCCAGGCGGCGCGCGCCGGGCTGTCCTGCGCCGCCGACAAACGCCACAGGCCCCAGGCGCCGATCCACGCGAACGGCAGGTTGCTCAGCACGTTGGCCGCGTTCGGCAGGCCGAGCCAGCCCCGCGCATCGGCGAACGCGTGATAGTCGAGCGGCTGCGGAATGGTGCCGTGCAGGGCCAGCGCGATGGCGGTTGCAGCGGCCAGGCTCAGCAGCAGCCAGCGCTGCGAGAACGAAGCGGGGTATTGATCGGTTGCGTGGGCATTCGGCATGACGATTCCATGGCTGCAGTGAAGGGACGCTTCATCGTGCGGTGGCTCCAGGCGGCCGGCAAGCGCGGCCATCGTCGGCAGCGCCCGCTGCGTCCGGCGGTATCGCGGTTCGACACCGCAACCGCATCCGGTCATCCCCCATCGAGTGGAAAGCGCGCAACGTGAACGGTGCGATGGCGCTTGCCTGTGCCCCGACCCCGCTGCTACGATTCGCGCTTGCATTCGACACACGACCTCACGCCATGAGCCACCTCAACCCCGTTCACACCCGCAGTGCCGACCACGGCATGTGCGGCATGGGCGCGGCGTGGCTGGGCGTTGGCGGCCTGATCGGCCTGATTGGCCTGATCGTGTTGGACTCGAATCGGCCGGCCATCGGCGCCGGCATCGCAAGCGCACTGCCCAAGCAGTTCGCTGCTGCGCACTAGCCCTCTCGGCATCCGCTTCGCATCGAAGCATCTGCTGAGAAATCAGCGGATGAATCGGATTTGCATCCTCCTTTCGCTGAACCGGGTCCAACGACCCGCCTGGACGCCCACAAGGCGACCGCGAGAGAAGAAAAAGAGAGGTTCAGACCATGTACCAGGTCTTCAAGAATTGGATCCAGCGCCTGCGCGCCACGCTGCAACTTCCGGCCGGCGACCTGCTGCGCGACGCCACCTACCGCCGGTTGTGGACCTCGATCCTTATCAGCTCGTTCGGCGGTCAGGTGACGATGCTCGCGTTGCCGCTGACGGCCGCCGTGCTGCTGCAAGCCAGCCCCACGCAGATGGGCCTGCTCACGTCGATGGAGGTGCTGCCCTTCGTGCTGTTCTCGTTGCCGTCCGGCGTCTGGCTGGACCGGATGCGCAAGCTGCCGATCTACGTCGTCGGTGAAGTGGCCCTTTCGATCGTCGTCGCCAGCGTGCCGTTTGCCTGGTGGATGGGCTGGCTGTCGATGCCGTGGCTGTACGTGGTGGGCTTCGTCATCGGCACCATCTTCACCACCGCCGGCAGCGCCGCACAGATCGTGCTGACCCAGGTGGTGGCGCGCGATCGCCTGGTCGAGGCGCATGCCAAGAACGCGCTGGCCTCGTCGGGGGCCGAGGTGGCCGGGCCCGGCCTGGCGGGTGCGCTGATCAAGCTGGTGGGCGCGCCGCTGGCGTTGCTGGTGGACGCGGTGTTGCTGATCGTCTCGGCCAGCATCCTGCGCGGCATCGTGGTCAACGAAGACCGCCAGCGCCGCGTCGACGCGCATTTCTGGCGCGACCTGAAGCACGGTGTGCGCTTCGTCATGCGCCACCGGCTGCTGGTGGCACTGGCCTGCGCCGTGGGCGTGTGGCAGATGTGCCATCACGCGGCCTTCGTGGTGCAGATCTTGTTTGCGACACGCACGCTCGGCCTGAGCGAACAGGCAGTGGGCCTGAGCTACATGGGCATGGGCGCGGGCACCGTGCTGGCCAGCGTGTACGGCAACCGCATCAGCCGACGCATCGGGCCGGGGCCCTGCCTGGTGCTCGGCTTCGCGCTGTGCGGCGCCGGTTGGTTGCTGCTGGCAGTGGCCCCGACCAACGCCTTCGGCGTGGCGGCTTTCGCCGCGATGCTGTTGTTGTTCTCGCTCGGTGCGGTGCTGATCTTCATCAACTTCCTTGCCATGCGGCAGGCGGTCACGCCCGAGCCGCTGTTGGGCCGCATGACCAGCACCATGCGCTGGCTCATCCTGATTCCGGCCGGCCCGGGGGCGCTGCTCGGCGGCTGGCTGGGCGAGCACATCGGCCTGCGCGCGGCGCTCGCTTTTGCCGGTGGCAGCGCCTTGCTGCTGGCCGCGGTGGCGTGGCAGCTGCCGGTGATCCGCGATGTGAAGGTGCTGCCCAAACCCGACAACCCCGACGACTGGATCGGTGCCGAGGCCGACGTGCGGCCGTCGCGCGTGCTGACCGACCCCGCCTGACCTGGAAATCGATACAAGCGACGACGCCTTGAACCATGAAAAACGCCTCGGCGAGCCGAGGCGTTCAAAGGCAGCCGGAGCTGCCGAAAGCTCAGGCCTTGCGGCGGCGCGCGACGAAGGCCAGGGCACCCAGGCCGGCCAGCATCAAGGCGTAGGTTTCGGGTTCAGGCACCGGAGCGGTCGTGATGTAGACGCGGTCGATCACGATGTCCTTCGAGTAGCCGCCGAAGGTGTTGAAGGTGAAGGCCACGTTGTAGTTGCCGTCGACCGCGATGTTGGCGATGCCCGAGAAATGCTGCCACTGCGTGGCCGGGCCTTGCGACACGTTGTAGCTGGCGAGCGTGACGCCGGCGACCACACCGCTGAAGCTGGCGTCGCCGCCGTTGTTGTAGCCGTTCTGGGGCGCGTAGGCGTCGAAGCCGATCTGGTAGCTGCCGGCGGTCAGGAACACCGACTGCGACAGCGATTCGTTGGTCGAGTTGTCGTCGACGAAGTACGCAGCGTGTTTGCCAGCAGCGTCGGGGCTGATGTTGCCTGCCGCGTTGTCGACCGGCACCGCTTCGCCAAAGGCACCGGTGGGGTAGGGCTGTGCCGCGCCGTAGTCGATGGCCACGACCGGAAAGCCGCCGCCGACCACGCCACCCTGGGTCCAGCCCGACAAGCCGGTTTCGAAACTGCCGTTGGTCACCAGGTTCGGTGCTGCGAACACGGCCAGCGGGCAGGCCAGCAGTGTGGTGACGAGGATCTTGCGCATGAATCAACTCCGTGATGGCGCAGCGACATGCTGCTCTTGTGATGGATTGTCACCAGGGCCGACATTCGGTCCATCCCGGACTCCGGGGGATCGGTCGCAGCGCCTGCCACCACGTTCGTGCGAAACCGCACACGGGCGGCGATGCTCAGTCGATTTGCCGTGACGCTGCCGAAAAGCGGTCCACCGCATCGGTGATCACGCCGTCGATGCCCAGCCGCAGCAGCCGCTGGGCCGTGAACGGATCGTTGACCGTGTAGCTCATCGCGCGCATGTCGGCGGCGTGCAGTTGGTCGATCACCGCAGCGTCCAGGCTCGGGTAGTCGGCCACCACGGCCACGCAGCCCAATGCGCGAGCTTCGGCCAGCCAACCTGCGCGCAGGCCGTCGAGCAGCAAGGCGCGGGGCAACTCGGGTACGGCTTCACGTGCGGCCGCCAAGGCGCTGGGCTGAAACGAACTCAGCAACGGCGGGGCGGCACCGGCCCACCAACGCGCTGCCGCCAGCGCGACCTCACGGCCGGTGTCGGCTTCAGTGCCCGGTGTCGGCTTGATCTCGATGTTCAGCGCAAAGCCATTGCGCAGGCAGAAGCGTGCCACGGCCTGCAGGCTGGGCAGCGGCTCGCCGGCGTGGGTGCGGCTGTGCCAGCTGCCGGCGTCGAGTTGCGACAGCTCGGCCCACGTGTGTTGCGCTGCCAGCCCCTGGCCCGAGGTTGTGCGCTGCAGCGTGGCGTCGTGCAACAGGAAGGGCACGCCGTCGGCGCTCAGCTTCACGTCGCATTCGAAGGCGCGGTAGCCGTGCTGGGCCCCAAGGCGAAACGCGGCCAGCGTGTTTTCGGGCGCCAGCTTGCCGGCTCCGCGGTGGGCAATCCACAGCGGATAGGGCCAGTCCTTCACGAGACGACGCGCTGTTGGGTGACGGGGTCGAACCAGTGCAAGTGCGCCGGCTTCATCAGCACACTCAGGGTGTCGCCCGGTGCCGGCGGCGCCAGCGTGGCGTCGATGCGCACGGTGAACAGCGACTCGCCCAGCCGCGCGTAAACCAGCCGTTCGGCGCCCAGCATCTCGACCATCTCGATCTGCAGCGGCCAGCCTTGCGGACCGGCCGCACGCAGTTCGGCGTGTTCGGGCCGCAGGCCCAGGATCAACTCACCGGCGCGCGGCGCCGCGGCGGGCAGGTTCAGGCTGTGGCCGGCCACATTGAAGCGCGAGCCGTCGGCCTGGCCCTTCAGCAGGTTCATCGGTGGCGAGCCGATGAAGCCCGCCACGAAGGTGGTGGCCGGGCGCTGGTACACCGACTCGGGCGTGCCGATCTGTTCCATGCGGCCGGCGTTCATCACGATCATTCGCTGCGCTAGCGTCATCGCCTCGACCTGGTCGTGGGTGACGAACAGCGAGGTGACGCCGAGTTCGCGGTGCAGTTTCTGGATTTCGAGCCGCGTTTGCGCGCGCAGTTTGGCGTCCAGGTTGGACAGCGGCTCGTCGAACAGGAAGACCGACGGCTGACGCACGATGGCGCGGCCCATCGCGACGCGTTGGCGCTGTCCGCCCGACAACTCACGCGGCTTGCGTTCGAGGAACGGGCCGATCTCGAGAATCTTGGCGGCCTTGTCGACCCGCGCCTTGATTTCCGCCAGCGGCACCTTGGCGATCTTCAGCCCATACGCCATGTTGTCGAACACGCTCATGTGCGGGTAGAGCGCGTAGTTCTGGAACACCATCGCGATGTCGCGTTCCGACGGCTCCACGTCGTTGACCACGCGGTCGCCGATGGCGATCTGCCCGCCCGAGATTTCTTCCAGCCCGGCCACCATGCGCAGCAGCGTCGATTTGCCGCAGCCCGACGGCCCGACGATGACGATGAACTCGCCGTCGGCCACCTCGGCGCTGACACCGTGGATGACCTGGTTTGCCTTCGGGCCGAAGCCGTAGCGCTTGACCACATCGCGGATCGATATCGAAGCCATTCTGTTGTTATTTCTCCGTGTCCACCAGGCCCTTGACGAACCACTTCTGCATCAGCATCACCACCAGCGCCGGCGGGATCATCGCCAGGATGGCGGTGGCCATCACCAGGTTCCACTGGTTCTGCGAATCGCCGCCGGCGATCATGCGTTTGATGCCGATCACCACCGGGTACATGTTCTCGTTGGTGGTCACCAGCAGCGGCCACAGGTACTGGTTCCAGCCGTAGATGAATTGAATGACGAACAGCGCGGCGATGCTGGTGGCCGACAGCGGCACCAGGATGTCCTTGAAGAACCGCATCGGGCCGGCGCCGTCGATGCGCGCCGCCTCGACCAGTTCTTCGGGCACGGTCAGGAAGAACTGTCGGAACAGAAAGGTCGCGGTGGCCGAGGCGATCAGCGGAATCGTCAGTCCCGCAAAACTGTTCAGCATGCCCAGATCGGCCACCACCTTGTAGGTCGGTCCGATGCGCACTTCCACCGGCAGCATCAAGGTGATGAAGATGGCCCAGAAGAAGAACATGCGAAAGCGGAAGCGGAAGTAGACGATGGCGAACGCCGACAGCAGCGAGATCGCGATCTTGCCGAAGGTGATCACCAGCGCGGTCACCAGGCTGACGAACATCATGCGGCCCACGGCAGCGGTCGAGCCCGCGCCGGTGCTGCCGCCGTTGAGTGCCGACACGTAGTTCTCTACCAGGTGCGAACCGGGCAGCATCGGCATCGGCGACTGCACCATCTCTTCGGCCGTGTGGGTGGACGCGACGAAGGCGATGTAGACCGGCAACGCGACGATCAGCACGCCGATGATCAGGATGACGTGCGCCAGGATGCCCAGCGTGGGACGGCGTTCAACCACAGCGCGCGCCCATCAGTAGTTCACCTTCTTCTCGACGAACCTGAACTGCACCACGGTGAGCGCCACCACGATCACCATCAGCACCACCGACTGCGCCGCCGAGCCGCCCAGGTCCATGGCCTTGAAGCCGTCGTAGTAGACGCGGTAGACCAGGATGGCGGTGTCCTTGCCGGGCCCGCCCTGCGTGGACGCGTCGATGATCGCGAAGGTGTCGAAGAAGGCGTACACCACGTTGATCACCAGCAGGAAAAACGTGGTCGGCGACAACAGCGGGAACTGGATGGTCCAGAAGCGCCGCCAGGGTCGCGCGCCGTCGATGGCGGCGGCCTCGATCAGCGACTTCGGAATGCTGGCCAGCCCCGCCAGGAAGAACAGGAAGTTGTACGAGATCTGCTTCCAGATGGCGGCCATCACCACCAAGGTCATCGCCTGTCCGCCGTTCAGCAGGTGATTCCAGTCGATGCCGATCTGGCCCAGCGCATAGGCCACGATGCCGATGCTGGGCGAGAACATGAACAGCCACAGCACGCCCGCCACTGCCGGTGCCACGGCGTAGGGCCAGATCAGCAGCGTCTTGTAGAAGGTGGCGCCGCGCACCACGCGGTCGGCGAACACCGCCAGCAACAGCGAAATCGTGATGCCCAGCACCGCCACCAATGAAGAGAAGACGGCCGTGGTCTTGAACGACGTGAGGTAGGTCTCGTCGTTCCAGAGGTTGCGGAAGTTCTCCAGCCCGACCCACTGCACCGAGGTGCCGAAGGCGTCGGACTGTTGAAGCGACTGCAGCAGCGCCTGCGCCGCCGGCCAGAAGAAGAACACAGCAATGACGATGGCCTGTGGCGCCAGCAGCGCCCAGGGCAACCAGCCGGAGCGAAAGACGACGCGTTTTTCGGCGGCCATGGGCAGGCGCTCTTCTGCTTACTTCAACCCTTGTTCGCCTTCTCGAAACGCTCCAGCATCTCGTTGCCGCGTTTGACGGCCGAGTCGAGCGCTTCCTTCGCCGTCTTCTTGCCGCCCCACACCTGTTCCAGTTCTTCGTCTTCGATCGCGCGAATCTGCACGTAGTTGCCCAGGCGGATGCCGCGCGACTTGTCAGTGGTCTTGCGGATCATCTGCGTCACCGCCACGTCGGTGCCCGGCTTCTCTTTGTAGAAGCCCGACTTCTCGGTCAGCTGATAGGCGGCGGTGGTGATCGGCAGGAAGCCGGTGCGCTTGTGGCTTGCCGACTGGACTTCAGCGCTGGACAGGTAGTTGAAGAACTGCGCTACGCCCTTGTATTCGGCCGGCTTCTTGCCCGACAGCACCCACAGGCTGGCACCGCCAATGACCGTGTTCTGCGGTGCGCCCGGCACGTCGGGGTAGTAGGGCAGCGGCGCCAGCGCGTAGGCGAACTTCGCGTTCTTCGCCACGTTGCCGTAGAAGCCCGACGACGTGGTGATCATGGCGCACTCGCCCGAGATGAAGCTGGCCTCGGGCACGTTGCCGCGGCCCTTGTAGACGAACAGGCCCTGCTTGGACATGTTGGCCAGGTTCTCGATGTGGCGCACATGCAGCGGCGAGTTGATGAGCATGCGTGCGTCCAGTCCGGCCAGGCCGTTGCGCTTGGTGGCGAACTCGACGTTGTGCCAGGCCGAGAAGCTTTCCAGTTGCGTCCAGCCCTGCCAGGCGGTCGTGAACGGGCACTTGTGTCCGCTGGCCTTCAGTTTGGCTGCTGCCAGGGCCACCTCGGGCCAGGTGCCGGGCGGTTTGTCGGCGTCCAGGCCAGCGGCCTTGAACGCGTCCTTGTTGTAGTAGAAAACGGTGGTCGAACTGTTGAACGGGAAGCTCAGCATCTGGCCGTTCGGTGCGGTGTAGTAGCCCGCGACTGCCGGCACGTAGGCGGCCGGGTCGAACTTGACGCCGGCGTCTTTCATGACCTGGCCGACCGGGATGATGGCGCTTTTGCTGGCCATCATGGTGGCGGTGCCGACCTCGAACACCTGCAGGATGTGCGGTGCGTTGCCGGCCCGGAACGCGGCAATCGCGCCAGTCATCGACTCGTCGTACGTGCCCTTGAAGGTGGGCACGATCTTGTAGTCTTTCTGGCTGGCGTTGAAGTCTTTCGCCAGGTCGTTGACCCATTCGCCGTTGACGGCGGTCATCGAGTGCCACCACTGGATTTCCACCTGTGCCTGCGCACCGGTGCTGAGGGATGCGGCAAGCGCGAATGCGGCGAGCGCGATGGATTTCGTTTTCATGACAACTCCGTGACGGTGGATTTCACTGCGCGAGTACAGGCGTCGGCAGGTGACGATCTGGCGACGAGGGCAAGCCTTGGCACTTGATGCAAGCCGCGCAGCATGCGTCTGTTTTGTGACAAGCGTGTTTATGTCGTGCGCGCCGGGGAGCAGCAACGGGGATAACCCCGCCGCACCCGGGCCTTGAACCCGCAGCCCGCGCGAGGGGGTGCGGTACAGTTCGTTTCCATATCCGTACCGGGCGCCAAGGCCGTCCGCCGCCGATGAACGCCCCCACCTTGATGACCCATATCGCCGCCGCTGCGGCGACCTTGCCCGGCACGTCGCGGCTGCGCGAGATCCCCTACAACTACACCTCGTTCTCCGACCGCGAGATCGTCATTCGCCTGCTGGGCGCGCGCGCCTGGGAGGTGCTGAGCCGCCTGCGCGACGAACGCCAGACCGGCCGCTCGGCGCGCATGCTGTACGAGGTGCTGGGCGACATCTGGGTGGTGCAGCGCAACCCGTACCTGCAAGACGACCTGCTGGACAACCCGCGCCGCCGCAAGCTGCTGATCGAGGCCCTGCACCACCGGCTGGGCGAGGTCGAGAAGCGCCGCACGCCCGACAGCGACCGTGACCGCGACGCCATCGTCGGCGAGTTGCTGCAGTCGTCGTCGGCTGCGGTGACGGCGTTCGCCAGGCAGTTCGATGCGGTCGCTGACTTGCGCCGCAAGACGAACAAGGTGCTGGGCCGCGTCACCGCAAAAGACAACATCAAGTTCGACGGCCTGAGCCGTGTCTCGCACGTGACCGACGCCACCGACTGGCGCGTGGAATACCCGTTCGTCGTGCTCACGCCCGACACCGAGGCCGAGATGGCCGCGCTGGTGAAGGGCTGCGTCGAACTCGGCCTAACCATCATTCCGCGCGGCGGCGGCACCGGCTACACCGGCGGCGCAATTCCGCTGACCTGGAACAGCGTCGTCATCAACACCGAAAAGCTCGAAGCGATGACCGAGGTCGAGCAGGTCCGCCTGCCGGGCCTCGACGCGGACGTGGCCACGGTGTGGACCGAGGCCGGCGTCGTCACGCAGCGCGTGGCGGATGCAGCCGAGCGCGCGGGCTACGTGTTCGCGGTCGACCCCACGTCGGCCGAGGCCAGTTGCATCGGCGGCAACATCGCGATGAATGCGGGCGGCAAGAAGGCCGTGTTGTGGGGCACCGCGCTCGACAACCTGGCCTCGTGGCGCATGGTCACGCCCGAAGCCAAATGGCTGGAGGTGACCCGCCTCAACCACAACCTCGGCAAGATCCACGACGTGGAAGTGGCCAGCTTCGAGCTGAAGTACTTCGACGCCACCGGCAAGACACTTGAACGCACCGAGCGGCTGGACATTCCGGGCCGCAGCTTCCGCAAGGAAGGCCTGGGCAAGGACGTGACCGACAAGTTCCTGGCCGGCCTGCCGGGCATCCAGAAGGAAGGTTGCGACGGGCTGATCACCTCGGCGCGCTGGATCGTCCACCGCAGCCACGCGCACACGCGCACCGTCTGTCTGGAGTTCTTCGGCAACGCGAAAGATGCGGTGCCGAGCATCGTCGACATCAAGGACTTCATGTTCGCCGAGGCCAGGCGCGGCGGCGCGGTGCTGGCGGGGCTGGAGCACCTGGACGACCGCTACCTGAAGGCCGTCGGCTATGCCACGAAAAGCAAGCGCGGGGGCTTGCCGAAGATGGTGCTGTTCGGCGACATCGCCGGTGCCGACGCCGATGTGGTCGCGCGCGCCACCAGCGAGGTGGTGCGACTGGCCAACGGCCGCGCCGGTGAAGGCTTCGTGGCGGTGAGCCCCGAGGCGCGCAAGAAGTTCTGGCTCGACCGCAAGCGCA
Source organism: Burkholderiales bacterium (assembly GCA_031386065.1). Lineage (GTDB taxonomy): Bacteria > Pseudomonadota > Gammaproteobacteria > Burkholderiales > Burkholderiaceae_C > JANYJJ01. Next base: position 773 of record JANNBZ010000201.1, on the reverse strand, counting down.
CGGCGGCCATCAGCAAGCACACCAATGCCTTCAAGGTGAACGAGGACGTGGTGATTCCGCTGCCGCGCATGGGCGAGTACACCGAAGGCATCGAGCGCCTGAACATCGAGCTGAGCCTGCGCAACAAGCTGGCCCTGGTCGACGCGCTGCAAGCGTTTTTCGAGAAGGGCAACCTGCCTCTCGGCCGCAGTGACGACGCCGGCGACATCGCCTCGGCCGAGCTGCTGGAAGACCGCGTTCAACAGGCCTTGACGCTGCTGAGCGAGGTGCGTGCGCTGTGGCAGCACTGGCTGAACCAGCTCGACGTAGTGCAGCCCGACACCGATCGCACGCCGTTCGCCGACCTGCAAGACCACACGCTGCGCGCCTCGTGGAAAACGCAAATCCGCGCACCGCTGCAAAGCATTTTTGCCGGCTCGGCGCTGAAGCCCATCGTCGACCAGTGCCAGAAGATTCACGGCGAGGTGCTGCGCGGCCGCGTCTGGATCGCGCTGCACATGCATGCCGGCGACGGCAACGTGCACACCAACATCCCGGTCAACTCCGACAACTACGACATGCTGCAGACCGCGCATGAAATGGTCGCCCGCATCATGGTGCTGGCGCGCAGCCTGGACGGCGTGATTTCGGGCGAGCACGGCATCGGCATCACCAAGCTCGAATTCCTGACCGACGCCGAGATGGTCGACTTCACGGCCTACAAGGCGAAGGTCGATCCGGAAGGCCGCTTCAACAAGGGCAAGTTGCTGCGCAGTTCAGACGCCAACGGCGTT
>JANNBZ010000188.1:0-8454 GCA_031386065.1 Burkholderiales bacterium | reverse complement strand
GAATTTGCGGCAGTGACCGTTGTTGTTGCACATCTCCACCGCTTTGGCGAAGCCGCCGGTGCTGTCACCGCCGCTGCCGGGCGCGGAGGTCTGCTCGGTGGCCGGATCGTTCTGCACGTTCCAGGCCGACCAGTCGAACACCGGCCTCAGCGCAATGGTCTTGTAGCCGGGTGCGTAGCGGAACAGGCTGGCGTCGTCCATCTTCGGCGGGTCAACGATGCGATTCGGATTCAGCAAATTCAGCGGATCGAGGTGCTGCTTGATCGCGCGAAATGCCTCGTCGATGCGCGGCCCGAATTGCCAGCGTATCCACTCGCCGCGGCACAGCCCGTCGCCGTGCTCGCCGCTGTAGGCACCCTTGAATTGGCGCACCAGCGCGCTGGCCTCGTCGGCGATGGCGCGCATCTTCGCGGCACCGTCGCGCCGCATGTCGAGGATCGGCCGCACGTGCAGCGTTCCCACCGATGCGTGCGCGTACCAGGTACCGCGACTGCCGTGTTTGCGGAACACCTCGGTCAGCGCGTCGGTGTACTCGGCCAGGTGCACCAGCGGCACGGCGCAGTCTTCGATGAAGCTGACCGGCTTGCCGTCGCCCTTCAGGCTCATCATGATGTTGAGGCCCGCCTTGCGCACCTCCCACAGCGCCTTTTGCGGTGCCTCAAGGGTCATCTGCACCACGCTGCCGGGCAGGTTCAGGTCGCCCATCAGCTCCACCAGTCGCGCCAGCCGGCTGACCAGCGCCACCTGGTCGTCGCCGCTGAACTCGACCAGCAAAATCGCCTCGGGTGCGCCGATTAACGCCGCCTCGATGGTCGGGCGGAACGCGGGGTTGGCGCGCGACAACTCGATCATCGTGCGGTCCACCAGTTCGACCGCCGTCGGTTGCAGCGTGACGATGTGCTGCGCCGCGTCCATCGCCGCGCTGATGGTCGGAAAGTTGACGACGCCCAGCACCTTGGCGCGCGGCAGCGGGGCCAGCTTCAGCGTCAGGCTGCGCGTGAACGCCAGCGTGCCTTCCGAGCCGACCAGCAGATGCGCCAGGTTGACGCTGCCGTCCGGCGTGTACGGGCGTTCGCTTTGCGGGTGAAAGATGTCCAGGTTGTAGCCGCCGACGCGGCGCATCACCTTCGGCCACTGCGCTTCGATCTCGCTGCGATGCGTGGCCGCCAGGTCGCGCACGAAGTCGGCGATGGCTCGCTCTTTCGCACCCAGCGAATCGACCTGCCCGAAAGCCACGTCGCTGCCGTCGCTCAACCAGGCGCGCGCGCCCAGCACGTTATGCACCATGTTGCCGTGGGCGATGCTGCGCGAGCCGCAGGAGTTGTTGCCGGCCATGCCGCCCAGCGTGGCCTGCGCACTGGTCGACACATCGACCGGAAACCACAGGCCGTGTGGCCTCAAGACCGCGTTCAAGTGGTCCAGCACCAGGCCGGGCTCGACCTCGGCGGTCATTGCTTCCTTGTCGAAGGCCAGCAGCTTTCGCAGGTGCTTGCTGGCGTCGATCACCAGCGCGGCGCCGGTGGTCTGGCCGCACTGCGAGGTGCCGCCGCCGCGCGCTAGCACCGGCGCATGCAGCTCGCGCGCGATGGCGATGGCGGTGGCCACGTCTTGCGGGGTGGTCGGCACGAACACGCCCGTCGGCATCACTTGGTAGATCGACGCGTCGGTGGCGTAGCGGCCACGCGAGGCGGCGTCGAACAGCACCTCGCCTTGCGTGTGGGCACGCAGGCGGCGCGCAAGGTCGGTGTCGGCAGCAGGAGGACGCATCAAGCCGCGACCCCCGACGCATCACCGAGCTGGCCTTTGCGCATCAGCGCCAGCACCACGTCGCGCTTGTGCTCCAGGTGCGTGACCAGCATCGCGCGCAGGCCGACGGCGTCGCGCGCGGTCAGCAGCGCCAGCATCTTGTCGTGTTCTTTCAGGGCCCGCTTCCACTTGGCGGTGTCGAAGTTGGACCGAAAGCGCAGCGCCTGCAGCCGTGCGTTGACGGTCAGGTAGGTCTGCGTCAGCACCGGGTTGCGCGCCGCCGCATTGATGTGGTTGTGGATCAGCGCGTTGAGCCGGTAATAGGTGGGCAGGTCGCTGCGCGCGTGGGCGGCGCGCATCTCGAAGTGCAGCGCACGGATCTCGGCCAGCTCGGGTGCGGTGATGCGCTGCGCCGCGAGTTCACCCGACTGGCCTTCCAGACCGGCGATCACCTCGAAGGTGTGTTCGACGTCTTGCACCGAGAGCTGCGCCGCCACCGCGCCACGGTTTGGCAACAGCGCCACCAGGCCTTCGGCGGCCAGCATCTTGATGGCCTCGCGCAGCGGTGTGCGCGAGATGTGCAGCTGCTCGCAGAGTGCGCGTTCGTTCAGCTTGGCACCCGGCGCGATGTGGCCTTCGACGATCAACTGGCGCAGGCGACTACCGACCTGCTGGTGCAGCACGGTGCGCGGGATGGAGATGATGTCGGCCACGGTCAGAACCCAGTTTGTATGCAGATATGCTTGCAAGCGCCTCGGAGCATAAGGCGTGATTCGATTGACAATTGAATTTTGTATGCAAAACTTTGGGCTTGCAAGGAGCCCAGATGATTTCGCTCAACCAGCATCCCAGCGGCCGCCATTTCCTGCAGATTCCCGGCCCCAGCCCGGTGCCCGACCGCATTCTGCGGGCCCTGAGCCTGCCCACCATCGACCACCGCGGGCCCGAGTTCGCAGCGCTGGGCCTGAAGGTGCTGGCCGGCATGCAGCAGATGTTCCAGACCCGCCATCCTGTCGTGATCTACCCCGCGTCCGGCACCGGCGCCTGGGAGGCGGCGCTGGTCAACCTGATGAGCGCCGGCGACCGCCTGCTGATGTTCGAGACCGGCCACTTCGCCACGCTGTGGCAGAAGATGGCGCTTCGCCTGGGCCTGAAACCCGAGTTCCTTCGCGTCGAAGGCACCGACGACAGCACCGGCCTGCCGCTGGGTTGGCGACGCGGCGTGCAGGCCGACTTGATCGCAGCGCGCTTGCGCGACGACCCGTCGCACGCCATCAAGGCGGTCTGCGTGGTGCACAACGAAACCTCCACCGGCGTCACCTCCGACATCGCCGACGTGCGGCGCGCCATCGACGCCGCCGGCCACCCGGCGCTGTTGATGGTCGACACCATTTCCGGGCTGGCCAGTGCCGACTACCGGCATGACGAATGGGGGGTCGACGTGAGCATCAGCGGCTCGCAAAAGGGCCTGATGCTGCCGCCGGGCATCAGCTTCAACGCGCTGTCGCCGAAGGCCATCGCGGCCAGCAAGACAGCCACGCTGCCGAAGGCGTTCTGGGCCTGGGACGAGATCGTCGAGATGAACCGCACGGGCTACTGGCCGTACACGCCGAACACCAACTTGCTGTACGCGTTGAGCGAGTCGCTCGACATGTTGCTGGGCCAGGGGCTGCCCGCCGTGTTCGCACGCCACCGGCGCTGGGCCGAGGGTGTTCGCACTGCGGTGCGGGCCTGGGGCCTGCCGATCCAGTGCGCGGACGCAGCCGTGTACTCGCCGGTGCTCACCGGTGTGGTCACGCCGAAGGGTGTCGACGCCGACGCGCTGCGCCAACTCATTCACCAGCGCTTCGACTTGTCGCTGGGCACCGGCCTGGGCCAATTGAAGGGCCGCATGTTCCGCATCGGCCACCTCGGCGACTGCAACGACCTGACCTTGATGGCCGCGCTGTCGGGCGTCGAAATGGGACTCAAGCTCAGCGGCGTGCCGCTGGCCGGCAGCGGCGTGCTGGCGGCGATGGATTTCTTTGCGGCAAGCCCGCAGGCGCATTGAACTGGAGACCGGACATGCAACGACGCTCGATCCTGAAAGCCGCCGCTGGCGCCGCCGTTCTCGGCGCGCCGCGCGCGTTCGCGCAGCCCGCCTGGCCCAGCGGCCCGGTGCGCATCATCGTCGGCTTTCCGCCGGGCGGCGGCACCGACGCGCTGGCCCGCGTGGTGGGCCAGAAGCTGAGCCTGATGTGGGGCCAGCAGGTGCTAATCGAGAACAAGGCCGGCGTGGCCGGCGTCCTGGCGGCCGACTACGTGGCGCAGCAGCCCAGCGACGGCAGCGTGCTGTTGATGGCGCACATCAACAGCCATGCGCTGGCGCCCAGCCTGCAGCCCAAGCTCAACTACGTTGTCGAACGCGACTTCGTGCCCATCGTGCTGGTCGGCGTGACGCCCAACCTGCTGATCGCCAACCCGGCGCAGCCCGCATTGACGGTGAAGGACATCGTGGCGCTCTGCAAGGCCAAGCCGGGGCAGATCAGCTTCGGTTCGGCGGGGGCTGGCTCGGCGCAGCACCTGGCGCTGGAGATGTTCAAGCTGCAGGCCAAGGTCGATGCGCTGCACATTCCGAACAAGGGCAGCGGTCCGCTGCTGACCGACCTGATGGGCGGCCAGATTCAATACAGCTTCGAGACCATGACGGCCGCCACGCCGCATGTGAAAAGCGGCAAGCTGATCGCCATTGCGCAAACGCGTGCCAAACGCGCCAAGGGCCACCCGAATGTGCCGACCATGACCGAGCAGGGCTTCGCCGATTTCGAGGCCACCACCTGGTATGGCCTGGCCGGGCCGGGCAAGCTGCCGACTGCGATCGCCCGCAAGATCAACGACGACGTGAACAAGGTGCTGGCCCTGCCCGACGTGCAGGAGCGGCTGGACACCTACGGCGCGGAAGACGGCGGCGGCTCGATGGAAAAGTTCGCGCAGTTCATACGCAGCGAGACCGTGAAGTGGGCCAAGGTGGTGAAGGACGGCAACATCAAGGTCGATTCCTGAACTGCTTGCTCGTTCAAGAGTCACCGATCACACCCGCACCGCGAACACCTCCACCGGTGCCGCCTTGCCGTTGAACTGCACCGCGCCCACCGCGTCGACGGGCACGCCCTCGGCCAGCGCGGCCCGCGTGGCGGCGTCGATCAGGACCGGGCGCCGTGCGAGCTTGGTGTGCGCCTCCAGCCGCGCCGCCAGGTTCACCGTGTCGCCGATGCAGGTGTAGGTCGCGCGCGACTGCGTGCCGGTGTAGCCGGCCACCATCTCGCCGCTGGCAATGCCGATGCCGATGGCGATGCCTGGCTTGCCCTCGGCGACGCGTTCGGCGTTGAAGAGACCGATCATCTCGATCATCTCCAGCGCCGCGCGCACCGCGCAGGCAGCGTGGTCGGGCAGCGGCAGCGGTGCGCCGAAGATCGCCATCAGCCCGTCGCCGATCATCTGGTTGACCACGCCGCCGTGGCTGCTGATGGCGTCGAACATCAGCGTGTAGTAGGTGTTCAGCAGCTCGATGGTTTCTTCGGGCGGCTGCGATTCCACCAGCGCGGTGAAGCCGCGAATGTCCGAGAACATCACCGAGCCCTGCACGCGCCGGCCGCCCAGTGCGAAGCCCGACTGCGCCATGTCCTGCGCCACTTCGGTGGTGGCAAAGCGGCGCACCAGTTCCTTCTGCTGATCGCGCAGGCGCTTCTTCTCGAGGCTGGCGCCGATGCGCGCCCGCAGCAGCACCGGGTTGACGGGCTTGGGCAGGTAGTCCTCGGCGCCGAGTTCGATGCAGCGCACCACGTTCGCAATGCCTTCGAGCGACGACGTGACGATCACCGGCAGGTCGCGAAGCGTCGCGTCTGCGTTGAGATGTTCCAGCACCTCGAAGCCGGTCATCTCCGGCATTTCCATGTCGAGCAGCAGCAGGTCGAAAGCTTGCGCGCCGGCCGCCGCGCGCAGCATGTCGAGCGCGACGCGGCCGTTCTCGGCGCAGGCGACGCTGTGGCCTTGCAGCTCCAGGCTGCGCGTGAGCAGCAGCCGGTTCACCTTGTTGTCGTCTGCCACCAGCAGCCGGGCGGTGATGGGGTGCGGTTCACGCATCGCGCAGCACCGTCAACGCGGCGGCGGCGCGCGCGTACTCGGTTTCCAGCGCATCGAGCGGCCTGGCATCGGCCGGCAGACCGCCCAGCTCCAGCTCGCGGGCCAGTTCAGCCAGCGGGGTTGCACCAAAGGTGTGGGCGTTCGACTTGAGCGAGTGTGCCGCCCGCCGGAAACTCTGTGCATTGCCGTCGGCCAACGCGCCGCGCAAGTTGGCCAGCATCAGGGGCGCCTCTTCGAAGAAGGTGGCGACCAGCTCGGCGGCGAACTCGGCACCGGCGGTGGCTTGCAGTTCGGCATAGAGAGCCGCGTTGATCGCGTCGGTGGGGGCGGGCATGTCAGCGGTCCTTGCGTGCGGTCACGTTCAGCAACGCATCGACGAGCTGGTCGACGCGAATGGGTTTGGTGAGGTAGTCGTCCATGCCGGCGGCGAGGCATTCTTCGCGGTCGCCCTGCATGGCATTGGCCGTCATGGCCACGATGCGAGGGCGGGCATGCGCCTGCCATCTTGCGACGATGCGGCGCGCGGCTTCGAGCCCGTCCATCTCGGGCATCTGCACATCCATCAGCACCACGTCGTAGGGCTGGCGCGCGACGCACTCGACGGCTTCGATGCCGTTGCTGGCCAGGTCGGCGCGGTAGCCCATCTGCAGCAGCAGGCGCATCGCGAGCTTCTGATTCACCACGTTGTCTTCGGCCAGCAGGATGCGCAGCGGGTGGCGCACCGCCATGCCCGGGTCGAGCGTCAGTTTGGCGGGTGCGGTGAGCTTGGGCTGCGCGTGGCCCGCAAGCAGCGTCATCAGCGTGTCGAAGAGCTGGCTTTGCCGCAGCGGTTTGCCCAGCACGGTCTTGAACAGCCCGTCGCCTTCTGCGGCGGCTTCGCGCCGGCCGAGCGAAGTGAACAACACCATGGGCATGGCGGCGTCCGCTTCGCGCAGCGCGCGTGCCAGTTCCACACCGTCCAGCTCAGGCATGTGCATGTCGAGAATCGCCAGGTCGAAACGCTCACCGTGCGCGACCCATTGCACGGCCTCGGCGGGCGACCCGGTCTCTTTCGGCAGCATGCCCCAGCGCGCCGTTTGCAGCATCAGGATCTTGCGGTTCGTTGCGTTGTCGTCGACCACCAACAAGCGCTTGCCGGCGAGTGCCGGTTGCTCGCCGACGAAGCTGCGGCGGCTCGCGATGGGCAGCTCGGCGTGCGGCGCACGGATGGTGAAGCGGAAGGTCGAGCCCAACCCGGGCCCGGCGCTCTGCGCCGACATCGTGCCGCCCATCAGCTCGGCCAGACGCTTGCTGATGGCCAGGCCGAGCCCCGTGCCGCCGTACTTGCGCGTGGTGGAGCTGTCGGCCTGACTGAAGCTCTGGAACAGCTTGCCGATGCCGGCCGGCGTGAGGCCGATCCCGGAGTCGCGCACCGCGAACTCGAGTTGTGGCTCGCCCGAGGCTGCGGTGCCGGCTTGCACGGTCAGCACCACCTCGCCGCGCTCGGTGAACTTCACCGCGTTTGCCAGCAGGTTGAGAAGCACCTGCCGCAGCCGCGTCACGTCGCCGTTGATGGCCGCCGGCACGTCGCCTTCGAACTCGTAGGCAATGTCCAGGTGCTTCTCGGCCGCACGCGCACCGATCAGGTCCAGGGCCGACTCGACGCACTCGCGCAGGTCGAACGGGTGCGCCTCCACGTCCATGCGACCGGCCTCGATCTTCGAGAAGTCGAGGATGTCGTTGATGATGGTGAGCAGCGCATCGCCGCTGTCGCGAATGGTGCCGGCGAAGTCGCGCTGCTCGTCGTTCAGCGGGGTGTCGAGCAACAGGCCGCTCATGCCGATCACCGCGTTCATCGGCGTGCGGATCTCGTGGCTCATCGTCGCAAGGAAGGAGCTCTTCGCTTCGTTGGCCGCCTCGGCCTGGGCACGGGCCACCTGGGCTTCGTTGAAGAGGCGCGCGTTCTGGATCGCTATGACGGCCTGGTCGGCAAAGGTTTTGAGGAGCGCGAGCTCTTTGTCGCTGAAGGGGTGTGGCGGTACCCGCGAGACCTGGATCGCGCCCACGCCGCGCCCTTCCCACAGCATCGGCGCGAAGGCGATCGAGAAGTTGCCGACAGCTGTCGCGACGCGTCGCAGCGGTTTCGGCGCGCCGGCGTCGGCGAGCACGTCGGGGTAGTGCATGACGCGCTTCGCGACGATCGCGAACTCGGTCGCCGTGCCCTCGACGCGGCGCGGAAACTCACCCATCGCTGAGCGAATCATCGTGGCCGCGTCGGCCGTTTGAGCACGGAAACCGCCGGAGCGCAACAGGCCGGATTCGTCGACCAGATAGATGCCGATCCCGTTCGCGGAAAACAATCGCTCGCAGCTGTCGAGAATCTTGTCGAACACCGGCTGGGCGTCGGCTACCGAGCTGCTGATGACCTGCAGTACCTCCGAGGTCGCAGTCTGCTGCTCCAGCGCCTCCTTTGTCTCGTTGAACAGCCGCGAGTTCTGGATCGCGATCACCGCCTGGTCGGCGAAGCTGCGCAGCAGCGCTTCTTCCTTTTCGGTGAAGCCGCCGAGCTGGCTGCGTGTGAGGGCGATCGAGCCGATGCCGCGCTCG
>JANNBZ010000166.1:0-1604 GCA_031386065.1 Burkholderiales bacterium | reverse complement strand
CCGACACGCTGGGCATCCGCCCCGACCTGATCAAGCGTCCGATCGAATCGTGGAAGGAACTCCTGAACCCCGAGTTCAAAGGCAAGGCCTCGATCCTGAACATTCCGTCCATCGGCATCATGGACGCGGCCATGGTCGTCGAGGCCCTGGGTCTGTACAAGTACCCCGACAAGGGGAACATGACCAAGAAGGAAATCGACCTGACGATCAAGACCCTGATCGAAGCCAAGAAGGCCGGCCAGTTCCGCAGCCTGTGGAAAGACTTCAACGAGTCGGTCAACCTGATGGCCTCGGGCGAGGTGGTGATCCAGTCGATGTGGTCGCCGGCCGTGACTGCCGTGCGCAGCAAGGGCATCGCCTGCACCTTCCAGCCGCTGAAGGAAGGCTATCGCGCCTGGGCGGCAGGCTTTGGCGTGCCCGCCACGCTGACCGGCAAGAAGCTCGACGGTGCCTATGAATTCATCAACTGGTTCCTCGACGGCTGGGCCGGTGCCTACCTGAACCGCCAGGGCTACTACAGCGCCGTGCTGGAAACCGCCAAGTCCAAGATGGAGCCCTACGAGTGGGCCTACTGGATGGAAGGCAAGCCGGCCGCGCAAGACATCAAGTCGCCCAACGGCGACCTGCTGCACAAGGCCGGGGGTCTGCGCGACGGCGGCTCGTACGAACAGCGCATGGGCGGCATCGCCTGCTGGAACGCGGTGATGGACGAGAACACGTACATGGTGCAGAAGTGGAATGAGTTCGTGGCGGCTTGATGAACCCCCCCGAAGCGCCTTCGGCGCTCCCCCCAGGGGGCGCCGCTGGTGGACCGGCGGAGCCGGCTCCACGGCGTCTGCTTGAGGGGGGCCTGGCTGCGCCGGCCATGCGCTGCGAGCGCGGACAAATGAAATGAAAGCTGCGCTTCGAACCGGGCCGCCGGCTTGGCTGCAGGCATTGCCGTTCGGCGCGGTCTTCCTGTTCTTCTTCATTGCACCGCTGGTCTTGATTGCGGCGGTGAGCTTCTGGCCGACCAGCGACTACGAATTGATCCACGGCTTCACCGGCCAGAACTATGTGTCGATCTTCGACGGCTGCTCGAATTTTGCCGAGCCTTGCGTCACGCTGAAAACCTACCTGTCGACGCTGCGCTTCAGCTTGCTGACCTGGTTGGCGTCGCTGCTGATCGGCTTCACCATTGCCTACTTCCTGGCCTTTCATGTGCGCTCGGCCGGCATGCAGACGGTGCTGTTCGTGATCTGCACGATTCCGTTCTGGACCAGCAACGTGATCCGCATGATCTCGTGGGTGCCGCTGCTCGGCCGCAACGGGCTGGTCAACCAGGCGCTGCTGGGCACCGGCGTGGTGAACCAGCCGGTCGAATGGCTGCTGTTCTCGGAGTTCTCGGTGGTGCTGGCCTTCGTGCACCTGTACACCATGTTCATGCTGGTGCCGATCTTCAACTCGATGATGCGCATCGACCGCGCGTTGCTCGAAGCCGCCGACGACGCCGGCGCCTCGGGCTGGCAAACGCTGTGGAACGTGATCGTGCCGCTGTCGCGCACCGGCATCGTGATCGGCTCCATCTTCGTCATCACCATCGTGATGGGCGACTTCGTCACCGT
>JANNBZ010000155.1:0-7129 GCA_031386065.1 Burkholderiales bacterium | reverse complement strand
TGCGGCGAGCGCATCGTGCAGATGATCTGGGACGACCTGACGCCGCAGCGGCTGCTGACGCGCGGCTCGTTCATGAACGCGGTGGCGGTGCAGATGGCGCTGGGCGGCTCGACCAACGCGGCGGTTCACATCATCGCGATGGCCGGGCGCGCCGGCGTCGCGCTGACGCTGGCCGACCTGGACGCCGTCGCGCGCCGCATTCCCGTCATCGCCAACCTGTTCCCCAGCGGCGACCGGCTGATGGAAGACTTCTATTACGCGGGCGGCCTGCCGGCGCTGATGAACGTGATTCGCCACGAGCTGTCGCTCGACGAGCTGACCGTCACCGGCCGCACGCTGCGCCAGAACATCGAGGGCCGCGTCGTGCTCGACGCCGAGGTGATTCGCCCGCTGGACCAACCCGTCAGCCGAGGCAGTTCACTGGCGGTGCTGCGCGGCAACCTGGCCCCGCATGGCGCGGTGATGAAGGCGGCTGCCGCCAACCCGAAGTTCTTCAAGCACCGAGGCCGCGCGCTGGTGTTCGACAGCCAGCCGCAGATGCTGGCAGCCATGGCCGACCCCGACCTGGACTGCGACGAGAACAGCGTGCTGGTGCTGCGCAACGCCGGTCCGGTGGGCGCCCCGGGCATGCCCGAATGGGGCGGCCTGCCGATTCCGAAGAAACTGCTGCAGCAGGGCGTGCGCGACATGGTGCGGCTGTCGGACGCGCGCATGAGCGGCACCCACTACGGCAGTTGCGTTTTGCACATCTCGCCCGAAAGCGCGGTGGGCGGACCGCTGGCGCTGGTGCACACAGGCGACGAAATCGCACTCGACATCGAAGCCCGCACGCTGGAACTGCTGGTCGACGACGCCGAGCTGGCGCGGCGCAGGGCGTTGTGGGTGGCGCCGGAGCAGCCCTACCAGCGCGGCTTCACCAAGCTGTACCAGCAACACGTCACGCAGGCCCACGAGGGCTGCGACTTCGACTTCCTGCAAGGCAATGCCGTCACCCCCGAGCCGGTAATTTATTGAAGGACTCACGATGAGCGCATTCAAGCAAATGCTCCACGCCGCCGGCGGCCAGCCGCCGATCGGCACCTGGGTGATGTCGGCCAGCCCCATCGTCGCCGAGGCGGTGGGCTGCGCCGGCTTCGACTGGGGCGTGGTCGACATGGAGCACACGCCGCTCGACCTGATGGACGTGGTGCACCTGTTGCAGGCGATTGCCGGCACCAAGATGCTGCCCATCGTGCGGGTGCCGTGGAACGACACCGTCACGGTCAAGCGCGTGCTCGACGCCGGCGCGATGACGCTGCTGTTCCCGTTCGTGCAGAACGCCGACGAAGCGCGCCGCGCGGTGGCCGCCACGCGCTACCCGCCCGAGGGGGTGCGCGGCATGGCCGGCATGGGGCGCGGCTCGCGCTTCGGCACCATACCGAATTACTTCAAGGCCGCCAATCAGCTGATCAGCGTCATCGTGCAACTGGAAACGCCCGAGGCGGTGGGCCAGCTCGACGCGATTGCGGCGGTGCCCGGGGTCGACGCGATCTTCCTCGGCCCGGCCGATCTGTCGGGCGCGATGGGCCACGTCGGCCAGCTGACGCACCCCGCGGTGATGGCGCTGATGGCGCAGGCCGCGCAGCGCTGCAAGGCGCTGGGCATGCCGGCGGGCACGGTGGGCGGCACGCCCGAGGTGGTGGCGCAGTACCGCGCGGCGGGCTTCGACTTCGTCGCCATCGCGTCCGACCTGGGGCTGCTGATGCGCGCGGCGCAGGCCGCCATCACGGCACTGAAAACGCGTGACGGCGAGCATGTGCATTCCTTGTCCACCGGCACGCAGACCAGCGCGCCTTCAGCATCGGGGTACTGAATGGCTGCCGTCGAACTGCGCCAGGTCGTCAAGTCGTACGACGGCAAGAACAAGGTCATCCACGGGGTCGACCTCGACATCGCCCACGGCGAGTTCGTGGTCTTCGTCGGCCCCTCGGGCTGCGGCAAGAGCACCCTGCTGCGAATGATCGCGGGGCTGGAGCCGATCTCGGGCGGAGAGGTGCGCATCGACGGCACCGTGGTCAACGAGATGCCACCGCGCAGCCGCGACATCGCGATGGTGTTCCAGGACTACGCGCTGTACCCGCACAAGAACCTGTACGACAACATGGCCTTCGGCCTGCGCCTGCGCAAGACGCCCGAGGCCGAGATCACCCAACGCGTGGGCGACGCCGCCGCGCTGCTGAAGATCGACCATATGCTGCAGCGAAAGCCGCGCGAATTGTCGGGCGGCCAGCGACAACGCGTGGCCATCGGCCGGGCCATCGTGCGGCAACCGAAGGTGTTCCTGTTCGACGAGCCGCTGAGCAACCTCGACGCCCAACTGCGCAACGAGATGCGCACCGAGATCAAGCGCCTGCACCAGCGGCTGGGCGCGACCATCATCTATGTCACGCACGACCAGACCGAGGCGATGACGCTGGCCGACCGCATCTGCGTGCTGCAGGCCGGCCACAAGATGCAGTACGACACGCCCGACGCCATCTACAACCGCCCGGCGGCGCTGTTCGTGGCCGGCTTCACCGGCGCGCCGCCGATGAACCTGAGCGATTGCACGCTGGCCGATGGCCAGGCCGACCTGGGTGGCGTGCGGGTTCCGCTGTCGGCGTCGCTGGCGCGCGCGGCCGCGTCGGCCGCCACGCTGAAACTGGGCATCCGGCCCGAGAACGTGAGCCTGTCGGCCAACGGCGCCGACGCGATCCGCCTGCCCGCCGAGGTGATGCTGCTGGAGCCGCTGGGCTCGGAGACGCTGGTCACGATGAAGATCGGCAACACCGAGTGGATCACCCGCTGCGCCGCCAGCTTCCGCGAAGCGCCCGGCCACAAGCTCGACCTGTTCGTGCCGCCCGCAGCACTGCGCCTGTTCGACGCCGCCAGCGGCACCGCGATCGCCGCCTGAACAACTCCCCTTCGAAGAACGCTGAACCTCGAATCAGCCCCGCCCGCACCCACCCCACCCCTGACGGAGACATGCCATGAAACGCCGAGTCCTGATTCCTACCCTCGCGGCCGTCGCCGCCCTGTGCGCGCTGGGCAGCACGCCCGCCTTCGCCGACACCAGCCTGCGCGTGTTCTCGGGCGGTGCCAACCAGCGCCCCGACCTGATGCGCAAGCTGTTCGACCGCTACCAGGCTGCCAACCCCGGCGTGAAGATCGACATCGAAACCGGCGGCGCCACCAGCGAATTGCAGCGCCAGTACCTGAGCACGGTGCTGAACGCGAAAGACAACGCGATCGACATCTACATGATCGACATCGTCAACCCGGCGCAGTACTTCAGCGCCGGCTGGCTGGAGCCGCTGAACGCCTACCTGGGCGAGCCGGCGGTGGCCATGAAGCCCTACCTGCCGGTGTATGCCAGCGCCAATGTCGTGAACGGGAAGATCGCCGCGATGCCGGCCTTCGCCGACGCGATGTTCATGTACTACCGCAAAGACCTGCTCGAAAAGCACGGCATCGCCGAACCCAAGACCTGGGACGAACTGTCGGCCGCATCGCAAAAAATCCAGAAGGCCGAGGGCGACCCCAACCTGCAGGGCCTGAGCATCCAGGGCGCACCGATCGAAGGCGCGGTCTGCACCTTCTTGCTGCCGTACTGGAGCCAGGGCAAGGACTTCAACGACGCCGCCGGCAAGATGACCCTCGACAAGGCGGCCGCCGTGAAGGGCCTGAACCAATGGCTGGGCATGGTCGACGCCGGCGTCATCAAGAAAAACGTGGCCGAGGTGAAGACGCCCGACACCGTCAACGAGTTCAAGGCCGGCCAGGTGGTGTTCGCGATCAACTGGGGCTTCGCCTGGGACCGCTTCAAGGACGACAAGGACAGCAAGGTCGCCGGCAAGGTCGGCGTGATGCCGCTGCCCGCCATGGCCGGCGGCAAGAGCGCCACCTGCGTCGGCGGCTGGCAGTGGGCCGTCAGCGCGTTCAGCAGAAGCAAGGCCGAGTCCGCCAAGCTGGTCAAGTACATGGCCTCGGCCGAGGCCAGCAAGTACCTCGCGGCCGAAGGCTCGCTGCTGCCCACGCAGCAAAGCGTCTACACCGACGCCGAGGTGCTGAAGAACGTGCCCTGGTTCAAGGACGCCGCCAACGTGGTCATAGCCGGCCGCAGCCGCCCGCAGTCGGACCGCTACGGCGAGGTGAGCGACACGATTCGCACCACCACCAGCGCGATCCTGGCGCGCACCAAGACGCCCACCGAAGGCGTCGCCGAGATCGAGTCGCGCCTGCAACGCGTGATGCGCTGAAGTGTGGCTCCCTCCTCCTTGACGGAGGAGGGATTGAGCAGTATCTGAGTTCACCTCCTCCCCAACCCTCCCCCGTCAAGGGGCAGGGGGCCATTCTTGAGGGCGCGAAATGACCACCCGCTTCAGCTTCCGCGACCCCAGCGAAAAGACCCTCGCCACGCTGCTGCTGGCACCGGCCTTTCTGCTGCTCGCCCTCATCGTGGCCTACCCGATCGGCAAGCTGATCTGGAACAGCTTTTTCGACCTGCGTCTGTCGGGCGGCACCGGCGTGGTCAAGTTCGTCGGCTGGATGAACTACGAAGACGTGCTGAAGGACAAGGACTTCTGGAACGCCGCCAAGAACACGCTGCTGATCACCCTCATCACCGTGCCCGGCGCGCTGGCGGTCGGCCTCGGCCTGGCGATGCTGGCCAACCTGCCGTTCAAGCGGCGCTGGCCGGTCCGTCTGGCGCTGTTGTTGCCGTGGGCGCTGCCGCTGAGTTTTGCCGGGCTGATCTTCGCGTGGTTCTTCCACACCGAATACGGCGTGGTCAACGACGTGGTGCGCCGCTTCGGCGGTCGCTCTTTCAACGACGGACAGACCATGTGGCTGCTGACGCCGCGCTACGCGTTCGCCGCCATCTGCCTGACCATCGTCTGGAAGACCAGCAGCTTCATGGCGCTGATCCTGCTGGCCGGGCTGCAGATGATTCCGCGCTCGCTGTACGAGGCGGCCGAGGTCGACGGCGCCTCGAAGTGGCAGCAGTTCTGGCAGATCACGATTCCGATGTTGATGCCGTCGATCATCGTGGCGCTGATCTTCCGCACCATCACCGCGCTGCAGACCTTCGACATCCCTTACACCATGACCAAGGGCGGCCCGGGCAACGCCACCGAGACGCTGGCGATGCTGATCCACAAGACCACCATCGACTACCTCGACGTGGGCTACGGCTCGACGCTGGCGGTGTTCATGTTCCTGATGTCGATGTGCGTGACGGCGGTCTATCTGAAGCGGATCGGGAAAGAGTGATGAAGCAAGAAAAAAGTCTGTTTGCGTCGCCGCTCGAAGGCCCGGGGCTGCGCTTCATCGCTGCCTGCCTGGTGGTGTTCAACGGCTTCTTCCCGGCGCTGTGGATCCTGCTTACCTCGCTGAAGACCGAGACCGAACTGGTCAGCAAGCCCATCACCTGGTGGCCGCATCTGCCCACGTTGGGCAACTATGTGCAGGCCTTCACCGACCAGCCGCTGCTCAGCTACCTGGGCAACAGCGTGCGCGTGGCGGGCCTGGCGACGGCGTTCTCGCTGCTGGTGTCGGCGTTCGCGGCCTACGCCATTGCGCGGCTGAACCTGAAGCACCGGCAACTCATCCTGACCGCCATCGTGGCCTCCAGCATGTTCCCCCTGGTGACCTTGCTGGTGCCGATTTTCGAGACCATGCGCGGGTTGGGACTGCTCAACACCACCACCGCCCTGGTGCTGCCCTACGTGGTGCTGAACCTGCCGGTGTGCACGCTGGTGTTGGTGAGTTTTTTCCAGAGCATCCCGAAAGACTTGGAGAACGCCGCGATGATCGACGGCTGCACCCGCATGGGCGCGCTGTGGCGGGTGGTGCTGCCGCTGGCCGCGCCGGGCGTGTTCACCGCCGGCATCCTGGCCTTCGTCAACGCCTGGGATGAATTCCTGCTCGCGCTGTCGCTCAACTCCAGCGCGTCGATGCGCACGCTGCCGGTGGGCATCACGCTGTACCAGGGCGAATTCAGCTTCCCGTGGCCGATCATTTCGGCCGCGCTGATCGTGGCCATCGTGCCGGTGGCGGTGCTGATCGCGATCTTCCAGGAGCGTGTGGTGGGCGGGCTGACCCAGGGTGGACTGAAAGGCTGACGATGGTTCAGAAAATTCGCTACGGCGTCATCGGTTGCGGCAGCATGGGCCGCGAACACATCGAAAACATCAAGGCGCTGGACGCCGCCGAGGTGACGGCAATCGCCGACACGCACCCCGCCAGCCGCATCGCGGCGGCGGCGTTGCCGGTGAACCCGCCCGCAGTGTTCGAGGACCACCGCGACCTGCTGGCCAGCGGCCTGTGCGACGCGGTGGTAATCGCGACGCCGAACTTCACGCACATCGACATGATGCGCGACGCGCTGGCCACCGACCTGCACATCCTGATCGAGAAGCCGCTGGTCACACGCATCGAAGACGGCGTCGAGATGCTGCGGCTCGCGCAGGCCAGAAGCAGCGCGGCCGGCATCGTCTGGGTGGCGCAGGAGTACCGCTACATGCCGCCGGTGGCCGAGATGATCCGCATGGCCCACGCCGGCGCGGTCGGCCGCATGCACCAGGTCAGCATCCGCGAGCACCGCGAACCCTTCTATCCGAAGGTGGGCGACTGGAACCGCTTCAGCGCCAACACCGGCGGCACGCTGGTCGAGAAGTGCTGCCACTACTTCAACCTGATGGACCTGATCCTGGGTGAAAAACCGCAGCGGGTGTTCGCCTCGGGCGGCCAACGCGTGAACCACCTCGACGAACAGTACGGCGGCCGCACGCCCGACATCCTCGACAGCGCGTTCGTCATCGTCGACTACCCCAGCGGCGCGCGCGCCATGCTCGACCTGTGCATGTTCGCCGAGAACTCGATCGACAGCGAACACATCACCGTGGTGGGCGACGAAGGCAAGCTCGAATCGCTGCTGCCGGCGCTGACGCTGCGCTACGGCCGGCGCGAAGACTGGGGCACGCGCAAGGTCTGGGGCGAGCCCTCGGGCAGCGGCAAGGGGGTGTCGGTGCGGCGGGTCTGGGACACCAATATCAAGTACGCGGGCCAGCACTTTGGCGCGTCGTTCATCGAGCACCAGCAGTTCGCCAAG
>JANNBZ010000139.1:0-2828 GCA_031386065.1 Burkholderiales bacterium | reverse complement strand
GAACCGCCCGGGCGCTTCGGCGAACAACGCCTTCGGGTCGTAGTCGTCGGCCAGCACGCCCGAGCCGCCCAGCGCCAGCAGGCCTTGCCAGTCGGGCTCGCGCACGTAGGCGCGCAACGCGGTGTCGATGGCCGCCTTCATAGTGGCGACGCCGGCCTTCGCCATCGCCTGGGCGACCAGTTCGTCGTCGAGGACGATGTTGGTTCGGGTTTGCATGGAACATGCTCCTGAAATTTGCCTACACCTCCGATGTGTATAGCCGAAGTGTGCCGCAGTTGCACTGCCGGGGCAAGCCATCGGTCTGGGCAAGGTCTAACAGCCGTCACTCGGCGCGCGGCTGTGTTCGTTGTTGGCCGTCACCAGCACGCGCAGCATGCGCATGAATTCGGCGCGCTCGCGTTGGGGCAAGGGCGCCAGCATGCGGTCTTGGGCACGCAGCATCGCCGGCACCACCTCACTCAGCAAGCTGTGGCCCGCCGCCGTCAACGCCAGCAGGCGCACCCGGCGGTCGTCGGGCGAGGCGCTGCGCTGTAGCAGCCCGCGCGCTTCAAGGCGGTCGATGACGCCAGCGATGGTCGAAGTGTCCAGGCCGATCGCTGCGGCCAGCGTTCGCTGGTCGATGCCGGGCAGGTTGCCCACGGTCTGCAGCGCGGCGTACTGCACCGGCGTCACGCCGTGCGCTTCGGTCTCGTGCAGGAACACCGCCACGGCGATCTGCTGCAGGCGGCGGATGTAGTGGCCCGGCAGGGCTTCGATGTCGACGGCGGGCGCGCGGGATTTCTTCATGGGCTTCGTGGGGTTACAGCGGGTTATCACTGATGCGTTGGCAATAATGCTATCACTACACTTATCATCAGCATACTGATCATTAGTGTGCTGTCAGACGCACCTTAGAAGCGTCTTGGAGAAATGAGCGAATGAACAAATCCCAGGCTGAACGGCCGGTGCTGGTGGCCGGCGGCGGCATCGGCGGGCTGGCCGCAGCGCTGGCGTTGTCGCGCCAGGGCCTGGCCGTGAAGGTGCTGGAACAGGCGCCCGAGATCGGCGAAATCGGCGCCGGCATCCAGCTCGGGCCGAACGCCTTCGCCGCCTTCGACGCACTCGGCATCGGCGAGGCCACGCGCGCCCTTGCGGTCTACACCGACGAGATGGTGATGTTCGATGCGCTCGACGAAACCCTGGTCGGCCGCATTCCGGTGGGCCAGGCCTTCCGCGCGCGCTTCGGCAACCCGTATGCGGTGATCCACCGCGCAGACGTGCACCGGCTGCTGCTGGAAAGCGTGCAGCGAAACGGACGCATCGAATTCGCTGCGTCCACCCGCGTCGAGCGCATCGAGCAAGATGCTGCGCAAGTCACCGTGTTCGACGCCCGCGGCGGCCGGCATGCGGGATGCGCGCTGATCGGTGCCGACGGCGTGAAGTCGGCGGTGCGCGAGCAGTACGTGGGCGACGCGGCGCGCGTGTCGGGCCACGTGGTGTACCGCGCGGTGGTCGACAAGTGCGACTTCCCGGTCGACCTGCAATGGAACGCCGCCGCCATCTGGGTCGGCCCCAACTGCCACCTGGTGCACTACCCGCTGCGCGGCGGCGAGCAGTACAACGTGGTGGTCACCTTCCACAGCCGCGAGGTCGAAGCGTGGAGCATCCGCGAAGGCAGCAAGGCCGAGGTCGAGTCGTACTTCCAGGGCATCTGCCCGCGCGCGCGCCAACTGATCGATCTGCCCAAAAGCTGGAAGCGCTGGGCCACCGCCGACCGCGAGCCGATCGCGCAGTGGACCTTCGGACCGGGCAACAGGACGACCTTGTTGGGCGACGCTGCGCACCCGATGTTGCAGTACCTGGCGCAGGGCGCCTGCATGGCGCTGGAAGACGCGGTGACGCTGGGCGAGGCGCTGCGCGTGCACCACAACGACTTCGCACCGGCCTACGATTTGTACCAGCGCTCACGCGTGGCGCGCACCGCACGCGTGGTGCTGTCGGCCCGCGAGATGGGGCGCATCTTTCACGCCAAAGGGGTCGAGCGGCTGGTGCGCAACGAGCTCTGGAAGGGCCGCTCGCCCGAGCGCTTCTTCGATGCGATGGAATGGCTGTACGGCTGGCGTGTCGAGAATTGTCTGGCCCATTGAATTGCACTCCGTCACCTCACACTGGACTCACCCGATGAACTACGTATTCGAACCCGAAGCGCAAGTCAGCGTCCCCATCGCGGGCAGCGACGCGCTGTATCCGGTGCGCCGCATCTACTGCGTCGGCCGCAACTACGCAGCGCATGCGCGCGAGATGGGCTTCGACCCGGACCGCGAGCCCCCGTTCTTCTTCTGCAAGCCCGACAACGCCATCGTCGTCGTGCCCTCCGGTCAGACGGTATCGATCGCCTACCCGTCGCAAAGCGCCGATTTTCAGCACGAGATCGAGCTGGTGGTGGCCATCCGCAAGGCGGGTCGCGACATCCGCGCCGAGCACGCGAACGCGCATGTGTTCGGCTATGCGGTGGGGCTGGACATGACGCGGCGCGACCTGCAACTGCGCGCGCGCGACAAGGGCCGGCCCTGGGAGCTGGGCAAGGCGTTCGACGAGTCGGCACCGATCGCGCCCCTGCATCCGGCGTCTGCCGTCGGCCACCCGACGCAAGGCGCGGTGTGGGTGCAGGTCGACGGTGCAGACCGCCAGCGCAGCGACATCGCCAAGTTGATCTGGTCTGTGCCCGAAGTCATCGCCAACCTGTCCACGTTTTTCGAGCTGCGGCCCGGCGACCTGATCTACACCGGCACGCCGGAAGGCGTCGGCAAGGTCGAACGTGGGCAAACGATGACGGGTGGCATCGACGG
>JANNBZ010000437.1:0-2757 GCA_031386065.1 Burkholderiales bacterium | reverse complement strand
GTCGAGATGGCCCGCTTGACCGGCTGCTCGCCAATCGAGATGCCCTTGGCCAATTGGTCTTCGACCAGCTTGCGCAGTGAGATCGAATTGAGGTACTAGATCATCTTGGTGTTCAGGCTGGCCCACAGGTCGTGCGTCATGCAGCGGCCGGTGTCGTCGCCCATGCAGTTTTCCTTGCCGCCGCAGTCGGTGGCGTCGATGGGTTCATCAACGGCGACGATGATGTCGGCCACCGTGATATCGGTCGCCTTGCGACCCAGCGAATAACCGCCGCCCGGCCCGCGGGTGCTTTCCACCAACTCGTGGCGGCGCAGCTTGCCGAACAATTGCTCCAGATACGACAGCGAAATTTGCTGCCGCCCGCTGATCGCCGCCAAAGCGACGGGGCCGGTGTTTTCGCGCAGGGCCAGATCGATCATGGCGGTGACGGCAAAACGGCCTTTGGTGGTGAGACGCATTGATTTCTCCTGAGCCCCGAGGGGCAAAACAAACGACGAAACGACAGTTCTCGCTTGTCAACTCGCAGCCGGACAGACGGCGGACCCGTCAATTCCGACTAACGCAGTCGAGTATAGCTGAACCCCACTGATTCGGTCGACATTGCCCCAGGAAGTTCCGGCTGATTGCTCCAAAAGTGTCTTGGACAAGTCATGGAACTATCGACGTGATGCGGGTAAATCTGAAATCTTGCCTGGTCAAACCACGCACCGGCGCCGAAAAAGCGTCGCCTCGGACCTCACTTTTTCCGTCAAGGCCGACCCGTCAGCGGCACCACGTTGTCGGTTCCCGGCGCGCCGAACGCCTGCTCGCGCAGCATCGCCAACTGGTCGCGAACCCGCGCCGCCTTCTCGAATTCCAGGTTGCGGGCATGGTCGAGCATTTGCTTTTCCAACTGCTTGATGCGCTTGCCCAGGTCTTTCTCGGACAACGCCTCGACCTCGGCCGCAAGATGCGCCGCCTTCAGATCGTCCTTGCCCGATTTTTCGGAATAGACGCCGTCGATCAGTTCCTTAATGTGCTTCTTGATGCTGCGCGGCGTGATGCCCATCAATTCGTTGTGCGCCACCTGTTTGGCGCGCCGTCGCTCGGTTTCGTCGATGGCCTTGCGCATGGATTCGGTGACCTTGTCGCCGTACAGGATCGCCTTGCCGTTGAGGTTGCGCGCAGCCCGGCCGATGGTCTGGATCAGGCTGCGTTCGGAGCGCAGAAAGCCCTCCTTGTCGGCGTCGAGAATCGCCACCAGCGACACCTCGGGAATGTCGAGTCCCTCGCGCAGCAGGTTGATGCCGACCAGCACGTCGAAGGTGCCCAGTCGCAGGTCGCGAAGGATCTCGACGCGCTCGACCGTCTCCACGTCGCTGTGCAGGTAGCGCACCTTGACGCCGTTGTCTGACAGGTAGTCGGTGAGCTGCTCGGCCATGCGCTTGGTCAGCGTGGTGATCAGCACGCGTTCGTTGAGTTCGACGCGCGCGCGAATTTCTTGCAGCACGTCGTCGACCTGCTGCGTGGCGGGCCTGACCTCGATGCTCGGGTCGACCAGACCGGTCGGCCGCACCAGTTGCTCGACCACCTGCCCGGCGTGCTGCTGTTCGTAGGCGGCCGGTGTGGCCGAGATGAACATCACCTGGCGCATCTTGCCTTCGAACTCGTCGAACTTAAGCGGCCGGTTGTCCAGCGCACTCGGCAAGCGGAAACCATAGTCCACCAGCGTGGTCTTGCGCGCCCGGTCGCCGTTGTACATGCCGCCGAACTGGCCGATCAGCACGTGGCTTTCGTCCAGGAACATCAGCGCGTCTTTCGGCAGGTAATCCACCAGCGTCGACGGCGGCTGACCGGGTGCCGCGCCCGACAAATGCCGCGTGTAGTTCTCGATGCCCTTGCAGTGGCCGATCTCCTGCAGCATTTCAAGGTCGAAGCGGGTGCGCTGCTCCAGCCGCTGCGCTTCCACCAGCTTGCCCAGCTTCACCAGTTCGTCCAGGCGGGTGCGCAGCTCTTCCTTGATGGTGTCGATGGCCACCACCACGCGGTCGCGCGGCGTCACGTAGTGGCTGCTTGGGTAGACGGTGAAGCGCGGAATTTTCTGGCGGATGCGCCCGGTCAGCGGGTCGAACAACTGCAGCGATTCGATCTCGTCGTCGAACAGCTCGATGCGAATCGCCAGCTCGGAATGTTCGGCCGGGAACACGTCGATGGTGTCGCCGCGCACGCGGAAGGTGCCGCGCGAAAAGTCAGTGTCGTTGCGCTGGTACTGCATGCGGATCAGCTGCGCGATCACGTCGCGCTGGCCCAGCTTGTCTTTCACGCGCAAGGTCATCACCATCTGGTGATACGCCTGCGGCTCGCCGATGCCGTAGATCGCCGACACGCTGGCCACGATGATCACGTCGCGTCGCTCCAGCAGGCTCTTGGTGGCACTCAGGCGCATCTGCTCGATGTGCTCGTTGATCGAGCTGTCTTTCTCGATGAACAGGTCGCGCTGCGGCACATAGGCCTCGGGCTGGTAGTAGTCGTAGTAGCTGACGAAATACTCGACCGCGTTCTTCGGAAAGAACTCGCGGAACTCGCTGTAAAGCTGAGCCGCCAGCGTCTTGTTGGGCGCAAACACGATGGCCGGCCGGCCCAGCTGGGCAATCACGTTGGCCATCGTGAAGGTCTTGCCCGAGCCGGTCACGCCCAGCAGGGTCTGAAAGCTCAAGCCGTCGTTGATGCCGTCGACCAGTTGCGCAATCGCGGTGGGCTGGTCGCCCGCCGGCGGGT
>JANNBZ010000429.1:0-7042 GCA_031386065.1 Burkholderiales bacterium | reverse complement strand
TGCATATCTCAAGGACGTGCTCGAGCGCCTTCCTACGCAACCAGCCAGTCGCGTCGGTGAACTGCTGCCGCATCGCTGGATGGCCTCGCCGCCGAACTGATCCGCAGATCATCGTCAAGACGGGTTTGCTGCGCGCTTACGATGAACGGGTCGACCGCGTCATCGCACATGTCGGCCTGGCGCCATGCCCACACGAAGTCGGTGACGCGCGTGTAGCCACCGTCGCAGCCGGCAGCCTTGATCTCGACGTACAGCGCCGTGGCCGTTCGACGCTCATGCTTGGGCCATCGCACGTCGGCCTTCGGCGCCTGCTTGAGTGCTTCGTGGAAGACAGTGGGCTGGTTGGGGCTGCCCTCGCCGTCGGTACTTCCGAGGACCATCGAGTGACGCCGCGTTGCTGTCGCTGCGTCAGTTCGAACCTGTGGCTGCGTCAGCGGTGAAGGGTATGAAAATATCCTCCCTGGTAGGATATGAGAATGACGGACAAGCACCTTCACTCGAGCCATCCCAAGGTGATCAACCGGCTCAAACGCGCTGCAGGGCATCTGCAGAATGTGATCGCGATGCTCGAAGACTGTCGCCCCTGTCTGGATGTTGTCCAGCAATTGCAGGCGGTGGAAAGCGCCATCCACGCCGCGAAGAAGACCTTGATTCACGATCACCTCGATCATTGCCTCGATGCGGCGCTGCAGACGCGGGCGAAAGGTCCTGCTCCATCGATGGAGGAGTTCAAGACCATCGCGAAGTACCTGTAACGAATGCTTTGGACCAACGCGCGTTCGTGGCGGCCGGCCAGACACTTCTTTGGAGTCTTGATGAACAGTGACGCCGTCCAACCTCAATCGCCCCTGCCGGATTTGAATGCCCCCGGGCTCTTGGCACTGATGACCCGAGAGCGCTGGATCGATGTGGCGCGCATTGTTGCCACGGGTCTCGTTGCGCTGCTCTACACGCAAGGCCTGGTTGCGATCCAGGTGCTCTGGATTGCCGTCGCCGTCGGCCTGTATTCGCTGGTGAAGACCGGTCTTCTCGACCTGGTCCGCGAGCACAAGGTCGGCACCGAGAGCGTGGTCGGCGGTCAGGGTTCTGGCAACGAGGCGCCGCCGATCAGCGGGGAAAGTGTGCGGCTCGAAGCAACCGGTCGGCAGCAGGCACGGGATCATCGCCGTCCAATTCCATCGCCACCTGCGTGCACACCGCCCTGCACAAGGTTGCGACACGCTCGCTTTGCAGCTTGTAGTAAATCTGCGTGCCTTCGCGGCGCTTCCCCAGCACGCCAGCGCGGTACAGCGTCGCGAGGTGCTGGGACATATTGGGCTGTGTGGTGTCGATCTGCGCCAGCAAGTCGGACACATTGCGTTCGCCGTTGCACACGGCGCTGATGATCTTCAGGCGTACCGGTGTCGACAGCAGGCCGAACAGTTCAGCCGCCGATTCAAAGACCAAGTCTGCTTCGCTGTTGTTTGCCATGCGATCCTCGCGGGGTTGCCGAGTTATCACTGTATCAGCAAGCGCCGATAATGAAACGCCCCCGGCGTTCACTTGAAACGGTAGTGATCGCGGTTGAGGACCGCCGAAATGGCGGTGACCTCCTCCGGGAACAGACTCAGATTCAACTCCGTGTTGCATTGCTCGACCATGCCGCGCAACAGGCCGGGTGTGTTGATCCGACCTTGTGGGCGAAAGATGGACGACCCGTCGCCACCGACCTTGCCGCTGTGACAGCCTGCACACCGGTGCTCGCGCAGAAGCTTCTCGCCCAAGGGCAAGTCGGCATCTTTGTAAAGGACAGCGGCGCTTTGCTCCGCCGCAAGAAGCGGGGTGAGCGAAACCAGCGCTGCAACCATGAGACCGGCCAGGCCGACGTGGCGAAGCAGGCGGGGAGCAGCGCGCGGGGCGATCATGTTCGCTATTTTGCTCCGCCCGATATCCAGGTTGCCAGCGTCTTGAGGTCAGCGTCGCTCAACGCAGGCTGCGCCGGCATCGGAATGACGCCCCACTTGCCCGAGCCCCCCTTGCGGATGCTCTCGCTGATCTGGGCCACCGCGTCTTTCTGGCTGGCGTACTTCTTGGCCACGTCCTGATACGCCGGGCCGAGAACTTTCTTGTCCACCGCGTGGCAAGCGGTGCAGGTGTTCTTCGTCGCCAGTTCGAGGTTGGCCAGGGCAGGCACACTGGCACTGCATCTTGGCCTTGTCCAGGCGATAGCTCCACGCCAGGCCGGCGTTCTTCCAGCCGCTCACAGTTCACCGTCCGGCGGCCGTCGGGGGACATGCCACCCTCGAATCCGTCCACCACGGAACACACGCGGCTGAACCGTTGGCGCAAGTGCCCGGGAAAGAGTGGAGTTGATATTGATATATACGCATTTATCGAATGCCTTCAG
Organism: Burkholderiales bacterium; assembly: GCA_031386065.1. Classification (GTDB taxonomy): domain Bacteria; phylum Pseudomonadota; class Gammaproteobacteria; order Burkholderiales; family Burkholderiaceae_C; genus JANYJJ01. The sequence continues at coordinate 4,656 of JANNBZ010000429.1, read as the reverse complement.
ACTCACGGTCTCATGAAGCAACGCATGGCCCAAGAATCAATGCCGAGGAGGCAGCTTCTCCGTTTCCTGCTGCTGTCAGGCATGGTCCCTTCGATTTGCGTCGCCGAAGCGACGGCCGCTCTGCGTGCCAAGCCTGTGGCCGAGGCTGTGTGGTTCGTACAGGGCGAGGCGGCGCTGGGTTCGCCGGCCAACAGGAACTTCATTTCTAATGCCGGCTTCGTTGTCACCGACGATGGCGTCGTCGTGATCGATGCGCTGGGGTCGCCGACGCTGGCGAACGAATTGATTGCCGAGATTCGGCGAGTCACGAGCCAGCCGATCCGCTACGTCATCGTCACCCATTACCACGCCGATCACATCTATGGCCTGCAGACGTTTAAGGCGGCGGGGGCGACCGTGATCGCGAACGCACACGGCAAGGAGTACCTCCATTCAGACACGGCGCAGCGCCGGCTCGAGGCCAGCCGCCAGGAACTGTTCCCGTGGATCGACGAGCAGACGCGGTTGGTCTCAGCCGACCGGTGGCTGGAGGCAGAGGAGTCAACACTGCGGGTGGGTTCCTTTGACTTCGTGCTTCGCCATGTCGGCCCGGCGCACACGCCCGAAGATCTGGTCGTTTTTGTGCCGAGCCGCGCCGTGCTGTTCGCGGGCGACCTGGTGTTTCGGGGTCGCATTCCGTTCGTTGGCCAGGCCGACAGCCAGCAATGGATTGCGTCGCTGGGGCGCCTGATCGACTTCAAGCCGAAGGTCATGGTGCCTGGACACGGGGCTTTGTCCGAAGATCCGGTGCCTGACCTTCAACTGACGCGGGACTACCTCGTGTACCTGCGCAAGACCATGGCCGACGCGGCCTTGAATCTCGAACCCTTCGAGGAGGCGTACGCCAAGGCCGACTGGTCCCGCTTCGAGCACATGCCCTTGTTTCGCGCCGCCAACCGAATGAACGCCTACAACACCTATCTGCTCCTGGAGCAGCAAGGCGGCAAGTGAAGCGGCGCGACGTTTCACTTTGGGGCTTGGCGGGCCTGGTGTCCGGCCTGGCGAAGGCGCAATCACCCGAGCCCGACACGCTCATCGACTGGCCAGTTGTCTCACTGCTGAGCGGCGGCGGTGCAGGCGATCCCCGGTGAGATGTCAGCGGACGACGTGCTCGGGTTCACCCACCTCAGGGTTTGATGTAGGCGTAGCCCTGTTTCTGCAGCTTCGCAAGCCGCACCACGCCCGAGGGGGTGAAGTCTGCTTCCTGGATGAACTGCTCCTTCTTCAGGGCGCGATTCTTCAGCGTGATCTCGCAGATCTCGAAGCTCACGCTGCGGCTCTTGAGGGCCGAGACCAGTGGCGCATATTCGGTTCCGTTGGCGGCCTTGGCGCCTTCCATCAGCATGTCGATGCCCTCGGCATGCGTGACGACGGTGATCTTTGCCGTTGGGTCGGTGTCGATGTGATTGCGGACGTTGCGCAGACCCTTCAGGCCCTGAGCGGCGGCGTTGTCGAAGTGATAGACGACCATGTCCTGGGCGCACGCGACGCCGGAGGCAAGGAACAGGGTCAGGCTGGCAAGGGCGGATTTGATGCGCATGCTGTCTCCGGTGGTGTGGTGTGGTGTGGTGTGGTGTGGTCAGGGGTGGTCGTCAGCCTTCTGGGGGCGCGGCGTCCACGGTGTGCGGCCCGGCGAATCGATCGCGCAACAGCACTTGCAGCGCGCCGGACCGGTCCACCACGGCCACTGTGATCTGGTGCCCCGCCTTGCGACAGTGCGCAAGGGCCGCCTGCGCCGCCACCAGTGCCGTCTCCGGCGTGAGCAGCTTGACTGTGGAGGTGGTCTGCTGGGCTGCAGCAGGGAGCGCCAATGCGCACAGGGCGACGATGCGGAACAGCGCTGACTTTTGGTCGGACTTTTCCATCACGCTCAGCTCTTGGCGATGCCTGGATTGCTCTTCACGCCCGCCAGCGTCGGGGTGTTGATGCTGCGCGGGCTGATGCGCCCGCCTTGGGCCTTGAGCCACGTTTCGATGTGCTCCCAGACCGGCTTCACACCCGGCAGGGTCTTGGCTTCCTCGGCCACGGGTGCCCAACCAGCCACCTTGTACTTTTTCCCGGCTTCGATCGGCTGGCCCCTCAGGCGCATGTCGCTGATGCGGCTTCCCATCTTCTCGCCTGGGCTCATCGCATACGTCAATCCGCCCACGCGCACCATGTCGCCACCTTGCTGGTAGTACGGATCGGGGTTGAACAGGTTGTCGGCCACGTCTTCCAGGATGGTCTTGAGCGTCTCGCCCGTCATCTCGGTCAGCGTCGCGTAGGGGTAGGTGATCGCGAGCTGGTCCATCATCAATTCGCGTGTGATCGTGTCGCCCGGCAGCAGCGTGGTGCCCCAACGAAAGCCGGGCGAGAACGCGATCTCTGCACCCTGCACGTCCATCATCGCGTCGCAGATGAGTTGATCCCAGCTGCCGTTGAAGTTGCCGCGGCGGTACAGCAGGCCGTCGGTGACGGCGAGCTTTTCATTGAGCTTGGCCTCGAACGGCGCACGCACCTTGGTGATCAGCGCGTCCATCGCTGCATCGGGTCGCAACTGGTTGGCGAAGATCGGCAGCAGCCGGTAGCGGTAGTCCACCAGCTTGCCGCCCTTGACGTCGAAGTCCATCACGCCCAGGAACTTGCTGTTGCTGCCGGCGTTGGTCACCAGGGTCACGCCACCGGCGTTCTTCACCGGCACCGCGACCGGCACGCCGTCGTGCGTGTGGCCCCCCAGAATGGCGTCGATGCCACGCACGCGGCTGGCCATCTTCAGGTCGACGTCCATGCCGTTGTGCGACAACACCACGACCAGTTGTGCGCCCTTGCCACGCGCTTCGTCGACAACCTTTTGCATGTTGTCGTCCTGGATGCCGAAGGCCCAGTCGGCCACCATGTAGCGCGGGTTGGCGATGGGGGTGTAAGGGAAGGCCTGGCCGATGATGGCCACTGGCACGCCGTTGATCTCGCGCAGCGTGTAAGGCTTGAAGACCGGGTCGTCGAAGTCGTTGGTCTTGATGTTCTGCGCCAGGAACTCGATGCGGCCCTTGAAGTCTTTCTCGACGATCTCCTTGACCCGCTCCATGCCGTAGGTGAACTCCCAGTGGCCGGTCATCACGTCCACACCCAGCAACTTGCTGGCATCGACCATGTCCTGCGCGTCGGTCCACAGCGACGTGGCCGAGCCTTGCCAGGTGTCACCGCCGTCAAGCAGCAGGGCGCCCGGACGACTCGCTTTGAGCATTTTCACCAGCGTCGCCAGGTGCGCGAATCCGCCCACCTTGCCGTAGCGGCGCGAGGCCTCTTCGAAGTCGATGTAGGTGTAGGCGTGCGCCATGGCGGTGCCGGGGCGCACGCCGGCCATCTTCAGCAGGTGCTCGCCCACCAGATGCGGCAACTGGCCTTGCATGCTGCCCAAGCCGAGGTTGACGCTGGGTTCGCGGAAGTAGATGGGTTTGAGCTGCGCATGGCAATCGGTCATGTGCAGCAGTGACACGTTGCCGAAGGCCGGCACGTCGTACAGACCCTTCTCCGCCGTGGCCGCATCGGCATCTGCGTAGCGTCCAAGGGCCATGCCAGCGGCCGAGGCCGATGCCATCACTTGAAGGAAGTCGCGCTTGGAAAGATTCATGATTCAGCAATCAACGATATGCATTGGAAAAAGGCCCGCGCGATGGCGGGCCTGGTTCGATGGGGCTGCTACTGGTTGACCGGCGACTTCGGGTCGAGCAGCAGTGCCATCAGATGCCGCAGCTGTTGCTCGTCCAGCAGCTTGGCGTGGCCGAAGCGCGGCATGTTCGAGCACGCAGCGTAGGCCTTGCTGTTCCACAGCTTGCCCCAGGTGTACTGCACGATGGGCGCAGAAGCGAGGTCAGACACGTCCTTCACGCCGCGCAGCTTGCCGTAGTTGTACAGGCTGGGGCCGATGGTGCCGAAGCTGATCTCTTGCTTGCCGATTTGGTGGCAGTTGTAGCACTGGGCACCATTGGCACTGGTGGTGGCGCTGCTGTCGATCCAGGTCATGCCGCGGCCGTTCTGCGCCAGCTTCTCGCCTTCGCGCCAGTCGCCGATGTACTGGCCGCCGGCCGGCCAGCGGATGGTGGCCATGGCTTCGGCTTCGACGCGTTTGGCCACGTCGTCGGCGGGCGGCTTGTCGCTCGAGCAGGCGGCTTGACCGAGATCCTGGTTCAAGCGGTCGACCTTGGCGATGCCCTGGTCGCGGAACGACGACTTGATCATCGCCAGCGCCTGGGTGTCAAGTTCGGCCGACGATGGCAGGCTGGCGCAGCCGGCGATCAGGCCTGTCGCGGCGGCCGCTGCCACTGCGGTGGTGATGAAGATGTGCTTGCGTTGCATGGTGTGGCCTGGTGGTCTGGATCAGCGCTTGAGGGCAGGCGCGACGGACTCGGCGCCCTTGGCGTTGACGCCCATGTAGACGCCCAACGCGATCGTCACTTCAGAGGCGAAGCCGGGGTACGGAAAGCGTTGCTGGCGGTAGCAGTCGTTGAGCCGCCGCTGCATGCTCCACATCTCGCCGCTGGACACACGATAGGCCGGCCAGGCCGCAAAGCCAATGCCGTTGCCTGGGTTCTTGGTCAGGTCGGGAAGGTCTTGCAGGCGGATGCGTTTGCCGGGCTC
>JANNBZ010000424.1:0-3484 GCA_031386065.1 Burkholderiales bacterium | reverse complement strand
GCAGAACCGCTGGAAGATCGACGACGTGCTCGGCGTCTGGCCGCTGCACGGCCTGTGCGGCGCCTGGGGCGGCATCGCCTGCGGCATTTTCGGCAGCCAGGCGCTGGGCGGCGTGGGCGGCGTCAGCCTGGCCTCACAGGCGATCGGCACACTGATGGGAATCGGCTGGGCGCTGGTGTCAGGCTTGTTGGTGTACGGCGGCTTGAAGGCCGTGACGTCGCTGCGGCTGACGCTGGAAGAAGAATACGAAGGCGCCGACTTGTCCATTCACCGCATCGGCGCCACCCCGGAGCGCGAAGCCAACTGGTGAGGCGCGGTTGACCACAAACACGTCGGTGAGCGTGAACTCGCGTACCGCTTCGTCGATGTCGACACCTTGAGGGCTGATTTTCTGAGCGATGTGGAGGCGACGCGATGAGTGCGAAGAAGCGAGTGTTGAACGTCAAGGTGGGCGAGTTCCTTCAAGAGGCGGGCGCCCGCGCCGCTGCGACGATGAAGGCCGTGCAGCGCGGCCAGTCGGCTGCGCCTTACTTTGGCGTCAGCTTCACTGAGATCGGCCAGATGTTGGCCGCATTCACGCCCAAGCGCTGGGAGCTGATCGCGATGCTTCGCGAAGCAGGTCCGCTGAGCGTGGCCGAACTCGCGCGCCGACTCGAGCGCAACTACAAGAACGTGCACACCGACGTGGCCCAACTCATCGAATGGATGGCGGTCGAGCGCGGCGACGATGGGCTGGTCAGCGTGCCGTGGTCGGAAATCGTGGTGGACATGAAGCTGCCTGAACGGGTGGTGGCATGACCGGGGCGACGGCCAGATGCACGTTCCAGATTGGGGGTCGATCAAGATGGTTCAGAGCACTGAAAACGAGAGGTCGCTGCATGAATGGTTCGACTTGACCCGCAGGCCCCGACAGTTGCTTCGGTCGGTGCGATAGTTGGCCCTTTTCCGCCTCCCCCGGCGGATCGATTCAACCTCGGGAGACTGTCACCATGAGCTTTCACTTCGCGCCGTGCACCGTCCGGACATCGGTTCTTTCTTCGACCTCGCTGCCGCGCCTCGCTGCGCTGCGCCTGGCTGCGGTCGCTGCGGCGGCGCTGTCGCTCACTGCCTGCGGCGGTGGCGGTGGCGACGCCGGTCAGGCTGCGTCGGCGCTGGACTTCAAGGTCGACAGCGCCGTCTCCACTTACGCGAGCACCGCGCACCAGTTCAACCTGGCTGGGGTGCTGGAAGGTGCCAACTTCACCGCCAGCGTCATCCAGACCCCCGGGGCGCCCGGTACGTTCGAGGGCAAGCCCGCGTCCACTGCGGTGCAGACGGTGGCGATAAGCGCGAACGGCAGCCTCGCCGGCGAGTCCACCACCACCAACTATTTCGCGACCAACCCATTCGTGACCTACGGCGCCATCGACCGGGTCGACGGTGGCTACTCGGTGTTCATCCAGACTGCCAACTTCCCGGTCAGCGCACGCGTCGGGCAATCGGGCCCGCTGGGCAGCGGCACGGGCTACGTCGACGGCCGAAAACTGCAGGTCACCGACACCAGCACGGTCAGTTGGAGCCTGGAGGCCGACACCGCCTCGACCGCGCTGCTGTGCGTGAACACCGTGATTCCGGGACCGCCGGCGATCACCGGCTCCGAGTGCTATCGGATCGACGCCAACGGCACGCTGTCCGGCCTGGTGTTGAAGGTCAGCTTCAGCGGCAAGATCTTGATCCTGAGTTGATCGCCGGCCCGCGTTCCTCACGACAGGAACGCAGCGAACCGGAGGCGGCCCTCGGTTCGCTGACGCGCAGTTGCGCTGGCGCAATGTCCGGTCAGTCGGTGCGGTAGACGATGCGTGCTCACGCCCACGACCACCGAGCATCGCCATGACGCCCTCCCGGACGGCTCCCGCACATTCCGTCAACACCACCCAGGCCGCAGCCGCCAGGCCCACTGCAGAGCGCACCACCGGCACAGGCACGCTCGGCCTCGGCCTGCTGGTGGCGCTGGTGGTGGGCTCCATCATCGGCAGCGGCATCTTCGGCCTGCCGCAGAACATGGCGGCGGGCGCGGGGGCCGGCGCGATCCTGATCGGCTGGGCCATCACCGGCGTCGGCATGCTGATGCTGGCGCTGCTGTACCAGGCGCTGGCGCTGCGCAAGCCCGACCTGAACAACGGCGTCTATGCCTACGCACGCGCGCTGTCCGGCGAATATGTCGGCTTCAATTCGGCCTGGGGTTACTGGGTCAGCGCCTGGCTGGGCAACGTCGGCTACCTGGTGGCGGCGTTCGGTGCGCTGGGCTACTTTTTCCCGGCCTTCGGCGAGGGCAACACGCCGGCCGCCGTGCTCGGTGCGTCGGTGGTGTTGTGGGTCATCCATGCGCTGGTGCTGCGCGGCATTCGCGGTGCCACGGTGCTCAATGCCGTGGTCACGCTGGCCAAGCTGGTGCCGCTGCTGCTGTTCATCGCGCTGGTGGCGATGGCCTTCCAGATCGACACCTTCAGGCTCGATTTCTGGGGTGACGCCAAGCTGGGCTCGGTGCTCGACCAGGTCAAGAGCACGATGCTGGTGACGGTGTGGGTCTTCATCGGCATCGAAGGCGCCAGCGTCTATTCCGCGCGTGCGCAGCGCCGCGAAGACGTCGGCCGCGCCACCGTGCTGGGCTTCCTGATCTGCCTGGTGCTGTTGATGGCGGTGTCGCTGCTGTCGATGGGCATCTACAGCCAGCCCGCGCTGGCCGGGCTGAAGAACCCGTCGATGGCCGGTGTGCTCGAAAAAGCCGTCGGGACCTGGGGCGCGGTGCTCATCTACCTGGGCCTGATCGTGTCGGTTGGCGGCGGTTTCCTGGCCTGGATGCTGCTGGCGGCCGAGTCGCTGTTCACGCCCGCCGGCGGCGGTGTGATGCCGTCGTGGCTGGCGCACCAGAACGACCAGGGCGTGCCCGCCAACGCGCTGTGGCTCACCAACGCCTGCGTGCAGGTGTTCCTGCTGGTGACGCTGATGTCGAAGGCGTCGTACCTGGCGCTGATCTCGCTGTCGACGGCGATGATCCTGATCCCGTACCTGTTCAGCGCGGTCTACGGTCTGTCGCTGGCGCGGCGCGGTGATGGCAACGGCAACGGCAACGGCAACGGCAGCGCCGCGCAAGGCGCGTCGCGTCGGCCGGGCGACCTGCCCATCGCTGCGCTGGCAACGGTGTATTGCCTGTGGCTGCTGTATGCCGCCGGGCTCAAGTACCTGCTGCTCAGTGCCTTGCTGTACGCGCCGGGCGCGCTGGTCTACCTGTGGGCGAAGAAGCAGCGCGGCCAGCGCGCATTCACGCGCAGCGAGTGGATTATCTTGGGCGGCCTGGTGGCATTGGCGCTGGTGGCCGCAGCCATGCTCGCCACTGGTCGCCTCGGCCTTTAGCGCAGCATGAAAAAACCTCCACGTCGCTTTTCTCAAGGGCATCACTGACATGACCACCGGTGTGTTTTCAGAAGTCGGGCGCCTGCGGAAG
>JANNBZ010000415.1:0-3903 GCA_031386065.1 Burkholderiales bacterium | reverse complement strand
CACCCGTTCCAGCAGCGCGGCCACGGTAGTCGCGCCGGCCTCGCGGCCCGCCACCTGCAGCGGCTGCGCCACGATGTTGCCAACGCGCCGGCGCGGGTTCAGTGACGACATCGGGTCCTGAAAAATCATCTGCATGCGCTGGCGCATGGCTGCCAGCTGCGCCTCGGCTGCGTGCGTGGTGTCTTGCCCGTCGAAGACGATGCGCCCAGCCTGCGGCTCGTGCAGGCGCAGCACGGTGCGGGCCAGCGTGGACTTGCCTGATCCCGACTCGCCGACCAGGGCCACGCACTCGCCGGCCGCCACCGTCAGGGTGATGTCGTGCAGGATCGCGCGCAGCGGCGCGCGGCCGAACGGCGGCTTGGCGGCCAGGTCGGGCAGCGCCAGGCTCACGTGCTCCAGCGCGAGCAGCGGCTCAGCCACGCTGCGCCTTGCGTGGGGGTTGCGGCGGCTGCGGCGGCTGCCACTGCGCGTCGTAGGCCTGCGCTTGCGCGAGCAGGGCGTCGGTCACCGCAGGGCTGATCGGTTGTAGCGCGGCGGCGGGGCGGTCGTGGCGCGGCGTGGCCGCGAACAGCGCGCGGGTGTAGTCGTGCTGCGGCGCGTCGAAGGTCGTTTGCACGCTGCCGTGCTCGACGATGCGGCCGGAATGGATCACGCTGACGCGGTCGCACAGCTTGGCCACCAGGCCCAGGTTGTGGGTGATGAACAGCACGGCAGCACCTTCGTCGCGCTGCAAGGCGCGCAGCAAACGCAGGATCTCGCGCTGCACCGTCACGTCGAGCGCGGTGGTGGGTTCGTCGGCCACGATCAGCTTCGGCTTGCAGGCAAAGGCGATGGCGATCAGCACCCGCTGCCGCATGCCGCCCGACAGCTCGTGCGGGTACTGCGCCAGCACCTGCCCCGGGTGGCGAATCTGCACCGCCGCCAGCAACTCGGCCGCGCGTTCGCGCGCCTGCTGCGCGTCGAGCGTCAAGTGCAGTCTCAGCACGTCGCCGACCTGCCGCGCAATCGTGTGCGCCGGGTTCAGCGCGGTCTGCGGGTCTTGCGGAATCAGCGCCACGTCGCGCCCCAGGTGGGGGCGGCGCGCCGGCTCGGGCAGCGCCAGCCAGTCGTGCCCCAGCAGTTGCACGCGGCCTCCGAAGACCCGAATGCCCGTCGGCAAGATGCCCAGCACGGTGCGGCACACCATGCTCTTGCCGGCGCCCGATTCACCGACCAGCGCATGCACCTCGCCGGCGCGGATGTCGATGCCCACGCCGCGCAGCAGCAGCCGCGCAGGCGTGTCGCGTCGCGCCGGCAGCCCGACGTGCAGGTCTTCGATGCGCAGCACCGGATCGTTCATGGCGTTCACCGGCGCAGCACCGGGTCGAGCGACTCGCGCAGCCCGTCGCCCAGCGCGTTGAAGCCGAGCACCGTGACCACGATGGCGGCGATGGGCAGACCCAGCAGCCACGGCGTCTGATGCACGTATAGGCGGCCCTCTTGAATCAGTCCGCCCCAGGTCGGCATGTCGCTCGACACCGACAGCCCGACGAAGGACAGGATGGCCTCGACCACCACCGCAATGCCCATCTCCAGCGTGAACAGGGTCAGCAGCAGCGGCAGCACGTTGGGCAGCACCTCGCGCAGCAGCGTGCGTGCGGGTGACAGGCCGATGACGCGCGCCGAGGTGACGTAGTCGAGCCGCGCCTGCGCCTGGGTTTCGGCGCGCACCACGCGGCAAAAGCGCGTCCAGTCGATGATGGCGATGGCCAGCACCACCGCCAGCAGGCCGGTGCCGATGACGGCCACCAGCACGATGGCCAGCAGCACGGCGGGGAACGACATCCAGATGTCGACGGTGCGTGAAATCAGCGCGTCGACGCGGCCGCCGTGAAAGCCCGCCAGCAGGCCGAGCAGGGTGCCCACCACACCCGCCAGCGTGGCCCCGGCCAGCGCCACGGTCAAGGCCGGCCGCGCGCCGTGGATCAGCCGCGACAGGATGTCGCGGCCCAGCGTGTCGGTGCCGAACGGGTGCGCCCGCTCGCCGTCGGCCGCCCACGCCGGCGGCAGCGACGCGGCCATCAGGTCCTGCGCCAGCGGGTCGTGCGGCGCCAGCCACGGCGCACCCAGCGCCACCAGCAGCAGCGTCGCAAGGACCAGCAGGCCGAAGGTGGCGCGCAGGTTCAGGTGCAGATTCATGGCGCAGTGCATCCGATTCCCTTTCAGCACCATGAGAAACAAACGCCGGGCCGCCCCAAGTGTTTCTCCTCCCCTCGGGGGGCGGACGACGTATGTCGTCGGCCTTGGGGCGCTCTCATTCGCCGCGCAACCGCGGGTTCAGCGCGCTGTTCAACGCGTCGACCGCCAGGTTCACCGCGATAAAAATGACGGCGAAGGTCAGCACGATGCCCTGGATCAGCGGCAGGTCGCGGCTGGTCACCGCGTCGATCGCCATGTTGCCCAGGCCCGGCAGGCCGAACAGTTTTTCGATCAGCACCGTGCCGCCGATCAGGAAGGTGAACTGCACGCCGGCCAGCGTCAGCGCGGGCGACAGCGCGTTGCGCAACGCCTCGCGCCACAGCACCTGCCAGGGGCTGAACCCTTTGACTCGCGCGATCAGGATGTAGTCCTGCGCCAGCACCTCGGCCAGGCTGGCTTTCAGCACGCGCGCGACCATCGCGGCCAGTGGCAGCGCCAGCGCGAAGGCCGGCAGCACCAAATGCCACAGCACCGAGCCCAGCACGTCGAAGCGACCGCGCAGCAAGCTCTCGGCGATGACGAAGCCGCTGGCGGCCTCGAAGCGCAGGTCGGAGTCCATCAGCCCGAACACCGGCAGCCACGGCAGCACCACACCCAGCAGCAGGATGCCCAGCAGGCCCCACAGGAAGTCGGGAATCGCGGTGACGATGCCGGTGGCGGCGTCGACGCCACGCTCGACCCAGCCGCCGCGTCCCTGCGTGGCAACCAGCGCCGCGCCGACGCCCATCGACAGCGCCAGCAGCGTGGCCACCAGCGAGAGTTCCAGCGTCAGCGGCAGCCGCTGCGCGATCAGTTCCGCCACCGGCTGCTTGCGCGTGATGGAGGTGCCGAATTGGCCGCTGAGCACGTCGCGCAGGTAGTACGCGAATTGGGTCGGGATCGGGTGGTCGAGGCCGTACAGCGCGCGCAGCGAGGCCACGTCTTCGGGCGTGGCGCCGGGCGCGATCATCATCGCCACCGGATCGCCCGGCGCCACGCGCAGCAGCACGAACACCACCACCATCACGCCCAGCAGCGTGGGCAGCGCCCACAGCGCGCGCTTGACGAGCAGCGCGGGGGTCATGCTGGGAATTCGATCAACGCGAGGACAGCAATTGACGCGTTGAAGAAAAGGCGGTGGCGGTGGCGGCGACGGTTGACGGTGCGCGCCACGCCGGTCATCCGCTCAAGCCTTCGCCTTGCCGATCGCCTGCGGCAGCACGAACCCGGCCGCGTGCGGCTTGAAGGCCAGGCTCTTCTTGTAGATGACCGGCTGCACCTGCTGGTACAGCGGCAGCACCAGCGAGTTGTCGGCGATGTAGTGGTCGACCTTTTTCCAGCCGGCGATGCGCTTGGCCTCGTCGGCTTCGCCCCACAAGGGACCGATCATGCCATCGAGATCATCGGTATTCCACACCGAGTGCGGCGAGGGACCGAACATCGCAAAGCCTGTCGAAGTGGTCGGATCGCCGATCGCATTGCCCCAATTGTAGAAGGCCGCCGGTGCCAGCGTGTCGGCCGCCCGCAACTCATAGTGCTTGGCGATTTCGTAGACTTCGATTTCCGCCTCGATACCCACCTTGCGCCACATGCCGACGATGGCCTGCACCATTTCGTAGTCCTTGGGCTTGAGACCGCGTGTCGATTGTATTTTGAACTTCACCGGATTATCCGGGCCAAATCCCG
>JANNBZ010000412.1:0-17976 GCA_031386065.1 Burkholderiales bacterium | reverse complement strand
GCGGCCGGGTCGGTGATGGCGATGTTCTCGCGCACGCTGCGGTTGAACAGCAGGTTCTCTTGCAGCACCACACCGATCTGGCGGCGCAGTTGGGCGGCGTCGATCAGGCCGATGTCGATGCCGTCGACCAGCACCCGACCTTGCTCGGGCGTGTACAGGCGCTGCACCAGCTTGGTCAGCGTGCTTTTGCCGGAGCCTGAGCGTCCGACGATGCCGATGACTTCACCGGGCTCGATGCTCAGGCTCAGGCCGTGCAGCACCGGCGGTGCCTCGGGCCGGTAGCGGAAGTTGACCGCGTCGAACTGGATGCGGCCTTTGAGCAGCGGCAGTTGCGCCGCCGCAGCCGGCGGCACTTCGGTGCGGGTGTTCAGAATATCGCCCAGCCGCGCCATCGAGATGCCGGTCTGCTGGAAGTCGGTCCACAGTTGCGCCATCCGCATGATGGGTTGCGCCACACGCTGCGCGAACATGTTGAAGGCCACGAACTGGCCAACGCTCAATTGCTGGTCCATCACCAGCCGCGCGCCATACCAGAGCATGCCGGCGCTGACGAGCTTGCCGACCAGGTCGATGGCCTGGTGGCCGACGTTGGCCAGGCTCTGGGTGCGGAAGCTGGCCGACACGTAGGCCGCCAGCTGGTCGTCCCAGCGCTTGGCCAATGCTGGCTCCAGCGCGCTGGCCTTGACGGTCTGGATGCCGGTGATGGCCTCCACCAACAGGGCCTGGTTCTCGGCACCGCGCGCGAACTTCTCGTTCAGGCGCGCGCGCAACACGGGCACCAGCAGCAGGCTGATGCCAACGTACAGCGGCAGGCTCGCTAGCACGATCAGCGTGAGCGGCACGCTGTACAGGAACATCACCGCGATGAAGATGCTTGAGAACGCGAGGTCGAGCACGACCGTGATGGCGTTGCCGGTGAGGAAGCTGCGGATGTTCTCCAGCTCGCGCACGCGGGCCACTGAATCGCCAACGCGGCGCGCCTGGAACCAGGCCAGCGGCAGGCTCACCAGGTGGCGGAACAGGCGCGCGCCGAGTTCCACATCGATGCGGCTGGTGGTGTGGCTGAACACGTAGGTGCGCAGCGTGCCGAGCAGGCTCTCGAAGATAACCACGATCACCAGCCCGATGACCAGCACGTCGAGCGTGGTCATGCCGCGGTGCACCAGCACCTTGTCCATCACCACCTGAAAGAACAGCGGGCTGACCAGGGCGAACAGCTGCATGAACAGCGAGACGATCAACACCTCGCCGAGCAGCCGGCGGTACTTGACGAGGCTGGGGATGAACCAGCTGAAGTCGAACCGCGCCAGCTCGCCGGCCAGGCTGGCGCGGCTGGTGACGAGGATGAGCTGACCGGTCCACTGCGCAGCGAACACCGCCAGCGGTTCGATCACCGGGCGGCCACCTTGAATGGCGCCGCTCGGGTCCTGAAACAGCACGCGCTGGCCGTCGCACTGGGCCAGCACGACCACGCGCGGCGCGCCGCCGGCTTCACCTTGCAGCAGGGCCAGCGAGGGCAGTGGCGCGAGGTTCAGCCGGTCGACGGTGCTGCGGCTGAGCCTGGCCTTGAGGCCGATGTGTTTGGCGGCCAGCAGCAGTTCGGCGCTGTCGGGCTGGTGACTTGGCGGCCAGCCGAGCTGGTGCGCCAGATGCGCCGGATCGGCGGCGATGTGGTGCAACCGCGCGATCAGGCACAGAGCGCTCAGCGCGGTGGTGCTGGGCGTCGGTGCAGGGTCGGCGGCAGCGCCGTTCGGCAGCGGCAACGCAGCAGTATCTTGATGGATTTGCACGATCCCCCCGGATCAGGTTTGGCCTTCGCTCGGGGTGCGAAGTGCAACTGAATGTAGGTCGCCGTTCGTGACAGCGTCAGGCCCTCTGATGGGGGAATGGGTTTGCGATAGCTGTCAGCGTTGACAGCTTGCGGATGCCCGTGAACTGTGTTGGTCGGTTGCCGATTTCTTGCCTCGAAGTGACGTGTGATCCCTGCCGCATTGCGCAAAACCACGCCACCGATTAATATTACGAACGTTATAACTCAGGGGCTGGCCATGCACGCACTCAAACTGACCCAGATCGGCAACTCCGTGGGCGTGATCCTTCCGAAGGAAGTGCTGGCGCGGCTGAAGGTGGAAAAGGGCGATCTGATCTACCTGACCGACAGTGCCGACGGGTTGCGGCTGACGCCGCACGATCCGAATTTCGAAGTCCAGATGAAGGCAGCACGGGCCATCATGCGCAAGCGGCGCAACGTCTTGCATGAGCTGGCGAAGTGAGGCCTGCGAACGACCTGTGGGTCTGGCTCGACCCATCGGTCATTCATGCGATTCACGACGAGCAGCTTGGCGAACACGGCGGCGCTGCGGGCCTGCGCGATGCCGGTTTGCTGGAATCAGCGCTGGCAAGGCCGATGCATCTCGCGGTGTATGGCGATGGCGATGCCGATGCGGCGTCGCTGGCGGCAGCGTATGGCTACGGATTGGCCAAGAATCATCCGTTCGTTGACGGCAACAAGCGAACCGCGTTTGTCGCCGTGGAGTTGTTCCTGGCGCTCAACGGCTGGACGCTCGCCGCAAGCGACGCGGACTGCGTGATGGCCATGCTGAGGCTCGCGGCAAGCGAATGGAGCGAAGCGCAATTTGCGCAGTGGGTGCGCGACAGCAGCACGCGAAACTGAAGCCGGTCCTCGCTCCGCTGCGTTCAAACATCGTCTCTGGCCAGTGATGCCGGCATCGGATCTCGGTGCGCATAAGACGGGTCTGCCGCCCCCAACCTCTCGTACTCCGAAATCACCTGCGCCCCCAGCAGCAGCAAGGTCGCGGCGAGCTCCAGGCTGAGCAGCACCACGATCGCGCTGGTGAGTGACCCGTACACCACGCTGACCTGCGACAGCGTGGCGAAGTACCACACCAGCACGTGGCGCGTCAGCTCCCACAGCAGGGTCGCGGTCACGCCGCCGATCAGCGCGTGGCTGATGCGCAGGCGCCCCACCGGCATCACCAGGTACACCGATGTCAGGATGAAAATTTCACCCAGCAAGCCGAGCAGGTACAGCAACACGCCCGACACGCCGTGCAACGACCAGCTGCGGCCGAACAGCTCGACGCTTTCTTGCCCGATGGCCTGCAGGCTGCTGGCCACCAGGGTGGCCAGCAGCAGGCCGACGCCGAGCGACAGGATGTACAGGTACGGCAGCACGGCCGATACCAAAAAGCGCCGGCGCCGCTTGACCACGCGGTGCAGGAAGATCACCGACATCGCGTTCTCCAGCACCGTGAACGCGAGCGAGCTGAAGAACAGCATCGTGACCAGCAGCACCCAGCCCAGCAACTCGCGATGGTCCAGAAAGTGGCGCAGTTCGCCGACGATGGCGCGCGCCTGGCCGGGCATCACCCATTCCAGGTAGCGGCCCAGGGTTTGCAGCAGCGCGGCCGGGTCGATCACGTGCGACAAGGCGATTACGCTGAGGATCAACAGCGGCACGATGGACAGCAGCGCGTAGTAGGCCACCGCACCGGCCAGCAGCAGGCCCTGGTTGGCACGGAATGCTTTCAAGGTCTGCCAGGCGAAGCGGCCCGGATGCGTGAGCACCTGGCGCGCAGTCGACGGCAACCGCCACTTCAGGCGCGAGAGCAGATCTCGTGAACGCGGGGGCCCGGGGGTGAACGTCATGCAGCAGTGTCAAGCGCGACGGCAGGCACCGGCGTCAGCGAAGTGGCACTGCGGACGTGAGAAAAATCCCACGCGCACGGGTTGCGGGCACGCTCAAACTCCGCGCACGCGGTCCTCGCGAAAACGCTTGGCGAAGGCGGCGAAGGTGCCCACGTCGATCGCCTCGCGCGCCTCGCGCATCAGGTTCACGTAGTAGTGCAGGTTGTGAATGCTGCACAGCATCGGGCCCAGCATTTCGCCGCAGCGTTCCAGGTGGTGCAGGTAGGCGCGCGAGAAGCCGGCGCAGGTGTGGCAGCTGCAGGTCTCGTCGACCGGCCGCTCGTCGGTCTTGTAGCGGCTGTTGCGCAGCCGCAGGTCGCCGAAGCGGGTGAATAGGTGGCCGTTGCGCGCATTGCGCGTGGGCATCACGCAGTCGAACATGTCGACGCCCGCAGCCACCCCGTCGATCAGGTCTTCGGGCGTGCCCACGCCCATCAGGTAACGCGGCTTGCTGGCGGGAAGCTTCGGCGCAATGTGCGTCAGCACGCGCAGCATGTCTTCTTTCGGCTCGCCCACGCTGAGGCCGCCGATGGCGTAGCCGGGCAGGTCGAGCGCCGCCAGGCCGGCCAGCGATTCGTCGCGCAGCGGCTCGAACATGCCGCCTTGCACGATGCCGAACAGCGCGTTCGGGTTCTCGCCGCGATTGAATTCATCAAGGCAACGTCGGGCCCAGCGCAGGCTCAGTTCCATCGACGCGCGCGCATCGGCCTCGGTGGTCAGCAGCCCTTTGGTTTCATACGGCGTGCACTCGTCGAACTGCATCACGATGTCGGAGTTCAGCACCCGCTGCACCTGCATGCTGACCTCGGGCGTGAGGAACAGCTTGTCGCCGTTCACCGGCGACGCGAAGCGCACGCCTTCTTCGCTGATCTTGCGCGTCTCGCCCAGCGACCACACCTGAAAGCCGCCGCTGTCGGTGAGGATGGGCCGCTGCCAGTTCTCGAAGCGGTGCAGCCCACCGAACTGCGCCAGCACGTCGACACCCGGCCGCAGCCACAGGTGGAAGGTGTTGCCCAGAATGATCTGCGCGCCCATCGCTTCCAGCGACGCGGGCATCACGCCTTTCACCGTGCCGTAGGTGCCCACCGGCATGAAAACCGGGGTCTCGACGACGCCATGGTTGAGCGTGAGTCGGCCGCGTCGGGCGTGGCCTTCGGTGCGCAGCAAATCGAACTTCAGCATGCGCGGAATTGTCGCAGGCGACTCACGCTGAACGCTCACGTTGGCCGGCGCGCCAGCAGCATCGCGTCGCCATAACTGAAGAAGCCGTAGCGCGCATCGATCGCGTGCCGGTAGAGCGCCGTCACGTGCGCGTGGCCGGCGAAGGCGCTGACCAGCATCAGCAGCGTGCTCTTGGGCAGGTGGAAGTTGGTGACCAGCACGTCGACCACGCGGAAGCCGAAGCCGGGCGTGATGAAGATGTCGGTGTCGCGGCTGCCGGCCTGCAATTCGCCGTCGCGCGCTGCCGACTCCAGCGCGCGCAGCGTGGTCGTGCCCACCGCCACGATGCGGCCGCCGGTCGCACGCGTGGCGGCGATGGCATCGACCGAGGCCTGCGGGATGTCGAACCACTCGCTGTGCATGCGGTGCTCGGCCAGGTTCTCGGTCCGCACCGGCTGAAAGGTGCCGGCACCGACGTGCAGCGTGACGCTGGCGGTGGCCACACCGCGCTCGCGCAGCGCCGCCAGCACGCCTTCATCGAAGTGCAGCGCAGCGGTCGGCGCCGCCGCCGCGCCAGGTTGGGCAGCGAACACGGTCTGGTAACGGCGTTCGTCGTCTGCGTCGTCGGTGTGCGTGATGTAGGGCGGCAGCGGCACGTGGCCGTGGCGTTCGATCAGCGCGAACGGCTCGCTCGGAAAGCGCAGCCGGAACAGCGAGTCGTCGGGCCCGGCGCGGCCGAGCACCAGCGCATCGAAGTGACTGTTGCCGTCGCCGCTGGTGAAGCGAACGCCGCTGCCGGCCTTGGGCGATTTGCTGGCCCGCAGGTGCAGCAGCACTTCGTGGTGCGGCAGCACGCGTTCGACCAGCGCCTCCACACGGCCGCCGCTGTGCTTCACGCCGAGCAGCCGCGCCTTGATGACGCGGGTGTCGTTGAACACCAGCAGGTCGCCCGCGTTCAGCAGTGACGGCAGCTCGCGAAAGCCGCGGTCCACCGGCACGTCGGCGCGGCCGTCGAGCAGGCGCGAACCGCTGCGCTCGGCGGCAGGGTGTTGCGCGATCAGTTCGGGGGGCAGCGCGAAGTCGAAATCGCTCAGCACGAACGATCGATGGGTTTCGACGGGTGTGGAAGACATGCCGTTGAGGGTCGGACGAGACCCGTGCCAAGGAGGGCAAAATTGTCCCATGCCCGCCGCTGCCGTTGACCCACCCGAGGACTCACCCGCTGCATCGCCGGCCGCAGCGCCCGTCAAGCCGAAGTCGGCACCGCAAAAGGCGATGGAGAAGCTGGGCCTGCGGCGCGACATCGACCTGGCGCTGCACCTGCCGCTGCGCTATGAAGACGAGACCACGCTGGCTGCCATCGGCTCGCTGCGCGATGGCGACACGGCGCAGGTGGAAGGCACGGTGCGCCACAGCGAAGTGCAGTTGCGCGGCCGGCGCCAGCTGGTGATTCGCATTGCCGACGACGCGGGCGACGAATTGGTGCTGCGCTTTTTGCACTTCTACCCGTCGCACCAGAAGGCCCTGGCCGAGGGCCAGCGCGTGCGCGTTCGCGGCGAGGCACGCGGCGGATTTTTCGGCCTGGAGATGGTGCACCCGAGCTTCAAGGGGGTGGCCGACGACACGTCGCTGCCCAATGTGCTGACGCCCGTCTACCCCAGCAGCGCGGCGCTGCCGCAGGCCTATTTGCGGCGCGCGGTGGCCTCGGGCCTGCAACGCGCCGATCTGTCGGAAATCATTCCTCCCTCGCTGGTGCCCGCCGGCATGTCGCTGCTGCGCGAGTCGCTGCTGCTGCTTCACCAACCGCGTGCCGACGTGGCGATGGCCGCGCTGGAAGACCACAGCCACCCGGCGTGGCAGCGCCTGAAGTTCGAGGAGCTGCTGGCCCAGCAACTGTCGCAACTGCAAGCCAAGCAGGCGCGCGCGCTGCAGCGGGCACCGCCGTTCAGCCTGCAGCGTGGTGGCCTGCAAGACCGCTTGCTGGCCGCACTGCCGTTCACGCTGACGCAGGCGCAGCGACGGGTCGGCGACGAGATTGCCGCCGACCTGCAGCAGCCGGTGCCGATGCACCGGCTGCTGCAGGGCGACGTGGGGTCGGGCAAGACGGTGGTGGCCGCGCTGGCCGCTGCCATCGCGATCCAGAATGGCTGGCAATGCGCGCTGATGGCACCGACCGAGATCTTGGCCGAGCAGCACTTCCGCAAGCTCGTCAGCTGGCTGCAGCCGCTGGGCCTGCAAGTGGCGTGGCTGACGGGCAGCCGCAAGGGCAAGGGCCGGCGCGACATGCTGGCTCGCGTGGCCTCGGGCGAGGCCGGGCTGGTGGTGGGCACGCACGCGGTGATTCAGGGCGAGGTGCAGTTCGCGCGGCTGGGCCTGGCCATCATCGACGAGCAGCACCGCTTCGGCGTGGCCCAGCGGCTGGCGCTGCGCGACAAGCTCGAATCCACCGGCAGCGGCAGTGCGCCCGCACTGGAGCCGCACCTGCTGATGATGAGCGCCACACCGATCCCGCGCACGCTGGCGATGACGGTGTTCGCCGACCTCGACATCAGCACCATCGACGAGCTGCCGCCCGGCCGCACGCCCATCGTCACCAAGGTGTTTGCCGATGCGAAGCGCGACGCGGTGATCGCCCGCATTCGCGATGAGGCGGCGCAGGGTCGGCAGGTGTACTGGGTCTGTCCGCTGATCGAAGAAAGCGAACACCTGGACCTGCAAAACGCCACCGCCGCCCACGCGCAATTGAGCCTGGCCTTGCCGGGCCACACGGTGGGGCTGTTGCACGGCCGCATGAAGGGCGCCGAGAAGGCGGCGGTGATGGCGCAGTTCACGCGCGGCGAGATGGCGGTGCTGGTCAGCACCACGGTGATCGAGGTGGGCGTGGACGTGCCGAACGCGAGCCTGATGGTGATCGACCATGCCGAGCGCTTCGGCCTGTCGCAACTGCACCAGTTGCGCGGCCGCGTGGGGCGCGGCACGGTGGCCAGCGTCTGCGTGCTGCTGTACACCGGGCCGCTCAGCGACATGGGCAAGGCGCGCCTGCAGGCGAAGGCGCAGACCAACGACGGCTTCGAGATCGCACGCCGCGACCTGGAGATTCGAGGCCCCGGTGAATTCCTGGGCGCGCGCCAGTCGGGCGCCGACCTGCTGCGTTTCGCCGACCTGAACCAGGACCTGGCCCTGGTGCAGCAGGCCCGCGCTGCGGCCGAGGTGATGCTGCGCGACCACCGTGCGGCGACTGAGCGACATGTGGCGCGCTGGCTGGGCAGCAAGGCCGACTATCTGAAGGCGTGAGGGCCGCCCTGCGAATGCGCACAATCGAGCCATGACACTGACAGAACTCCGCTACATCGTCGCGGTCGCCTGTGAAGGGCGAAAGAGGGCCCACACCGCAGGTGGGGATCGCAGCCCGCAGCAGGCGGGAAGCGACGGCGACGCGATCAACCAGAGCCTTGTCGAAGCATGACCCTGACCGAACTCCGCTACATCGTCGCCGTCGCCCGCGAGAAGCATTTCGGCCGCGCGGCCGAAGCCTGCTTCGTTTCGCAGCCCACGCTCAGCGTGGCGATCAAGAAGCTGGAAGAAGAACTCGACGTGCGGCTGTTCGAGCGCGGCGCCAACGAAGTCAGCGTGACGCCGCTGGGCGCGGAGATCGTGCGCCAGGCAAAGACGGTGATCGAGCAGGCGGCCGGCATCAAGGAGATCGCCAAGCGCGGCAAGGACCCGGTCTCGGGTCCGCTGCGGCTGGGTGTGATCTACACCATCGGCCCGTACCTGCTGCCCGACCTGGTGAAGCAGGCGATCGACCGCGTGCCGCAGATGCCGCTGATGCTGCAGGAAAACTTCACCGCCAAGCTGCTCGACATGCTGCGCACCGGCGAGCTCGACGCGGCCATCATGGCCGAGCCGTTTCCCGACACCGGCCTGGCCGTGGCGGCGCTGTACGACGAGCCCTTCATGGTGGCGATGCCGAGGGCGCACCCGCTGGCAAAGCGCAAGCGCATCAGCGCGGAAGAGCTGAAGAAAGAGACCATGCTGCTGCTCGGCACCGGCCACTGCTTTCGCGACCACGTGCTCGAGGTCTGCCCGGAGTACGCGCGTTTTTCCAGCGACGCCGAGGGCATTCGAAAGAGCTTCGAGGGCTCGTCGCTGGAGACCATCAAGTACATGGTGGCCTCGGGCATGGGGCTGACGGTGGTGCCGCAGCTCAGCGTGCCGAAAGAACCCGACCGGCATGTCGTCTACGTACCGTTTGCAGCCCCGGTGCCGACGCGGCGCGTGGTGCTGGCGTGGCGACGCACGTTCACGCGCTACGAGGCGATCGCGGCGCTGCGCAATGCGATCTGCGCCTGCGAGCTTCGTGGCGTCTCGCGGCTGGCCGAATAGGACGCTTCCCGAACCCGGTTATGACGCCTCGATCCGCAAGCCGCAGTTCTCTCGGAGGCGCGTGAGCCCAGTTTTCGGGCTTGGTGCAGTCGACGATTTGACGTGCCCAACGAAAAACGCATGACCGAAGTCATGCGTTCAGGGCTGGCCCGGGACAACCCGATGCCAGGTCAGCGGTTGCGCGGCTGCGCGGTTCAGGGCCTGCCAGACCTTTCCGCTGACATCACGCCAGGTCGTAGCGATCCAGGTTCATCACCTTGTTCCAGGCCGCCACGAAGTCACGCACGAACGCCTGTTTCGAGTCGCTGCATGCATAGACTTCCGCGATGGCCCGGAGCTGGGAGTTCGAACCGAAGACCAGATCGACCACGGTGCCTGTCCACTTGACCCCGCCCGAGGCTCGGTCGCGTCCGACCAGCACACCTTCGGTCGCAATCGGCAGCGGCGGAGTGGTGTCCGGATTGGTGTTCATGTCAATCAGGCCGGTCGTCTCCCGACCACCGTCCGGCGACGCGCCTTTGGGCGGGGTGGACGACGAGGTGGACGACTGCCACTGGGTGGACATGTCGAGCAGGTTCACGAAGAAGTCGTTGGTCAGGGTTTCAGGCTGCCTGGTGAAGACACCGTGTTCGGATCGCCCAAAGTTTGCGTTCAGTGCACGCATGCCGCCGACCAGAACCGTCATCTCTGGGGCGGTCAGCGTCATCAGGTTGGCCCGATCCACCAGCAACTCAGCCGCCGATTCCTCGTGACCCTTGCGGAGGTAGTTTCGGAACCCGTCCGAGGTCGGCTCCAGGACGGCGAAAGAGTCCACATCGGTCTGCTCTTGTGAAGCATCCGTGCGCCCCGGCGAGAAGGGAACCTTCACGTCTTGTCCAGCCTTCTTTGCAGCCGCCTCAACGGCTGCACAGCCGCCCAGCACGATCAAGTCAGCCAGCGAGACCTTCTTGCCGCCTGACTGGGCACCGTTGAAGTCTTTCTGCACCGCTTCCAGCTTCTCGAGCACCTTCGCCAGTTCGGCGGGCTGGTTGACTTCCCAGAACTTTTGCGGCGCGAGGCGAATGCGCGCCCCGTTCGCGCCACCGCGCTTGTCGCTGCCGCGGAATGTTGCGGCCGAAGCCCAGGCCGTCGAGACCAGCTGCGAAATAGACAGTCCCGATGCGAGGATCTTGGCCTTCAGAGCCGCAATGTCCTGCTCGCCGATCAAGGCATGGTCGACGGCGGGAACCGGGTCTTGCCACAGCAGCTCTTCCTTGGGGACGAGCGGGCCAAGGTAGCGCGCGACTGGCCCCATGTCACGGTGGGTGAGCTTGTACCAGGCTCGGGCATAGACGTCTGCGAATTCCTGTGGATTTTGGTGAAAGCGCCTGGAAATCTTCTCGTAGGCCGGGTCCATCCGCAGAGACAGGTCGGTGGTGGCCATGAACGGCGCGTGCCGTTTCGACGGGTCATGTGCATCGGGCACGGTGCCCGCGCCAGCGTCGTCCTTGGGCTTCCACTGGTGCGCGCCGGCAGGGCTCTTCGTGAGTTCCCACTCGTAGCCGAACAGCGTCTCGAAGTAGCTGTTGTCCCACGTGGTCGGGGTGGGCGTCCATGCGCCTTCCAGGCCGCTGGTGATGGTGTGCGCGCCTTTGCCGCCGCCGAAGGTGTTTATCCAGCCGAAGCCTTGTTCCGCGATGTCGGCGCCTTCGGGCTCGGGTCCGACGTACCGCTCAGGGTCAGCCGCGCCGTGGGTCTTACCGAAAGTGTGGCCGCCGGCGCACAGGGCTACCGTTTCCTCGTCGTTCATCGCCATGCGGGCGAAGGTCTCGCGGATGTCGCGTGCCGCAGCGATGGGGTCCGGGTTACCGTTGGGGCCTTGTGGGTTTACGTAGATCAGGCCCATCTGTACCGCGGCGAGAGGGTTCGCCAGCTGACGGTCACCGGTGTAGCGCTTGTCTCCGAGCCACGTGTCTTCCGGGCCCCAGTAGATGTCCTCGCCTGGCTCCCAGACGTCCTCGCGCCCACCGCCGAAACCGAAGGTCTTGAACCCCATCGAATCCATCGCGACATTGCCAGTCAGAACAATCAGGTCAGCCCAGGAGAGTTTCCGGCCATATTTCTGCTTGATCGGCCACAGCAGGCGGCGCGCCTTGTCGAGGTTGCCGTTGTCCGGCCAGCTGTTGAGGGGTGCAAATCGCTGAGTGCCGAAGCCAGAGCCACCGCGACCGTCGGCGATGCGGTAGGTGCCGGCGCTGTGCCAGGCCATTCGCACGAAGAACGGGCCGTAGTGACCGTAGTCTGCAGGCCACCAATCCTGTGAATCCGTCATCAAGGCATGGTGGTCTTTGACCACGGCGTGCAAGTCGAGGCTCTTGAACTCCTCGGCGTAGTTGAACTCCTTGCCCATGGGATCAGACCGCTCAGAGTGCTGCTGCAAGATCTTCAGGTTCAGCTGATTGGGCCACCAGTCTGCATTCGTTCGACCCCCAGCCACTGTGTGCTTGCGAGCGGTGCTCGGGAACGGGCATTTTGTTTCGGTCGACATGACTCTCTCCTTTGAATGGGTGCGATTTCCAACCACGACGAGTCTAGAGTTGGGGCACCGATCGATCAACGAAATATTTCCAATAGGTTCGATAGCGCAGCCTGACAACCTCACCGGGCCAATCTCCGAGCCCGCGCTGTCAGGCCCTCACCTGGCGGCTTGACGCAAGGCGATCAAACCGGCGTCGCAGCCCTGAACCCGAAACCGGCCCCGACACTTCGCTACAGTGTCGAGGTCGTTTTCAATTCTCAGGAGTTTTGATGGCAAAGAAAAGCAAGGACATCCCGCCGACACGTGGTTCGCACATCAACATCGGCATCAGCGAAGCCGACCGCGGTGCGATTGCCGGCGGCCTGAGCCACCTGCTGGCCGACACTTACACGCTGTACCTGACCACGCACAATTTCCACTGGAACGTGACCGGGCCGATGTTCAACACGCTGCACCTGATGTTCATGGCGCAGTACACCGAGTTGTGGAACGCGGTCGACCCGATCGCCGAGCGCATCCGCTCGCTGGGCCACGCGGCGCCGGGCTCGTATGCGCAATTCGTCGCGCTGGCGTCGATCAAGGACGCGCCGACAGCGCCGCCGAAAGCACTGCAGATGGTGCGCATCCTGGTCGAGGGCCACGAAGCCGTGGCGCGTACCGCACGCGGCATGTTCCCGCTGGCCGACAAGGCGGGCGACGAGCCCACCGCCGACCTGCTGACGCAGCGCCTGACGGTGCACGAGCAGACGGCCTGGATGCTGAGGTCGTTGCTCGAAGACTGAACTGGGAGTTCACCGGTGCGCATCGCGATCCTCACCTTCGACGGCTTCAACGAGCTCGACTCGTTCATCGCGCTCGGCCTGCTGAACCGGCTCGGCTCCATCGGCTGGAAGGCCGAGATCACCAGCCCGAGCACGCATGTCACGTCGATGAACGGCGTCACGGTGCAGGCGCAGCAGCCGCTGGCGTTCGCCAACGACGCCGATGCGGTGATCTTCGGCAGCGGCATCTACACCCGGGCGCTGGCGCAGAACAGCGCCTTGCTCGACCGCCTGCAACTCGACCCGCTGCGTCAGATGATCGGGGCCCAGTGTTCGGGCGCGCTGCTGATGGCGCGGCTGGGCTTGCTGGCCGACATGCCGGCCTGCACCGACCTGACCACCAAGCCCTGGCTGGTCGAAGCTGGCGTGCGGGTGGAAGACGCGCCGTTCCATGCGCGCGGCCCGGTCGCCACCGCCGGTGGCTGCCTGGCCTCGCAGTACCTGGCGGCGTGGATGATGGCGCGCGGCGCGGGCTTCGACGCCGCGGCGCAGGCCCTGCATTACGCCGCCCCGGTGGGCGAGAAGGACACGTACGTGAAGCGCCTGCTCGACGTGGTGCGGCCGTTCCTGCCAGCAACTTAGCGCTGGAAATCTCCGTCCAGCAGCACACGGGCTGAAGCGACGGTGAGAGGCTTGGTCACGTAGCCGGCAATCTCGGGCATGGCGCGTGCGCGCTCGCGGTCGTTCGGCAACGACGACGAGGTCAGCATCACCACCGTGGCGGTGGGCACGCGCTGCAGCAGCGGCGCGGCCTCGCGCGCAAATTCGAAGCCGTTCATGCCGGGCATGTTGATGTCGAGCAGGATCAGGTTCGGCATCACGGCGGTCGCCTGCATCAAATAGTCCAGCGCCTGCTGGGCCGACTCGTGGATCACCAGTTCGCCGCCGAAGCCGGCCCGGCGCAGCATGATCTCGTGGTAGACGTTGTCGGCCTCGTTGTCGTCCACCAGCATGATGCAGTGAACGCTGGCCGCGGGCGGGGTGGAACTCATGCGGACTCCTTCACAGCCACCGGGGCCTGCGGCAGCACGATGCAAAAACAGCTGCCGGGCCCGGGCGTGGCGGGGTGAACCTTGATGCTGCCGCCGTGCAGCTCGGCAATCCGCCGGCAGGTCGCCAGGCCCATGCCGGTGCCTTCGAATTCCTTGCGCGAATGCAGCCGACCGAAGAGGTCGAAGATGCGGTCGCACTGGTCGGGCGGAATGCCGATGCCGTTGTCTGTCACCGCGATCTGCCACTGACCCTGCTGCGCTTGCGCGGTCACCTCGATGCGCGGCGCCACACCAGCGCGGGCGAACTTGAGCGCGTTGCTGACCAGGTTCTGCAGCATCACGCGCAGCAGCGAGCGTTCGGCCCACACCTCGGGCAGTTCGGCCCAGACCAGTTGCGCGCGGCGGCGGGCGGCGGCGTCGGCCAGGTCGGCGGCCACCTCGTCCATCACGCTTCCCAGGTTGAACACCATCCGCTGCAACGGCGTGCTTTCAAGGCGCACGTAGCCCAACAGGTCGTCGAGCAGGGTGCGCATGCGCTCGCCGCCCTGGTGAATGAAACGCAGGTAGCGCTGCGCCGTCTCGGCCGGCCGCTCGCGCTCTTGCGCGTCGGTCAGCAGCGACGAGAAATTGATGATGGTGTTCAGCGGCTCGCGCAGGTCGTGCGACAGGATGTGGATGAAGCGCTGCTGGGCCAGCGTTTTTTCCTCCAGCGCGGCGAGCGACTGGCTCAGCTCTGCTTGCTTGTCCTTCAGGGGCTGGATGTCCTGCACCCGCACCACCACACCAATCACCTGGCCGGTCGGCGAGCGGGCCGGCAGGTAGTTCACCTGCGTGAAGCGCGGGCCGCGCTGCGGAAAGTCGAAGCTGGCCTCGTAGGTGATCGACTCGCCTGCCAGCGCACGGTCGAGCAGCGGCTTGATGCGCTGGGTGAACATCTCTTCGCCCATCAGTTGCGCCACCGATCGGCCTTCGATGTCTTCGCGCTGGCGCTGCCAGTAGTCGAGGTAGGTCTGGTTGACGTAGCGGTACACATAGCCGGGGTCGACGAACGACTTCAGGTCCAGCCCCTGCATGGTGACCGCCAGCAGCAGTTCCATGCGGCCGCGGTTGGCCTCCAGGGCCTGCGCGCCGCGGGCAGCCACCCGCAGCGTGTGCTCGCGTTGGTCGATCAGGCGGCTGACCTGGCGCGCCAGCAGGCGCAGCGACGCGAGCTGGCCCGCGTCGAGCTGCCGGGGCTGGCGGTCAATGGCGCACAGCGTGCCCAGCGCGTGGCCATCGTGGGTGACGATGGGCGCGCCCGCATAGAAGCGGATCGAGGGTTCGCCGGTGACCAGCGGGTTGTCGACGAAGCGGGCGTCGAGCAGGGTGTCGGGCACCACCATCAGCTGGTCGGGTTGCAGGATGGTGTGGGCGCAGAACGCCACGTCGCGACCGGTCTGCGGCACCGCCAGCCCGACCCGCGATTTGAACCACTGGCGCTGCGCGTCGACCATCGAGATCAGCGCTATCGGCGTGCCGCAGATCTGCGAGGCGAGGGCGGTGATGTCGTCGAACGCCTGCTCGGGCAGGGTGTCGAGGATGTCGGCGCGGGCCAGCGCCCGCAGGCGCGCGGCCTCGACCTCGGCGGCAGGACTCGGCGGCGGATTGACAGGCGTGTGGGACATGGGACGGCGCATTGAAAGGTGCGCGATTGTGTCAATCGGTATCGCGGCCACAAGTGCGCCTTGGGCATCACTGTGAAATATGCCCCGAACAAAGTCCTTCAGTTTTCAGAAAACCGACGTTCGTCTCGCGGGCTGCACGTCAACCCTGCACCGGTCATGCAACCTGCCGCGGCGTTGTCCTGCAGCGTTGTCCTGCGGCGACACGGCGCGTTCGTGTTTCGCGCTCCAGCCGCACACGCACGGCCGCACGCCACGCTGCCGCGCCGCCGCACCGATACTCGGGGCCCCGCTCGCCGCCTGCATCCATGACCCCGTCCTCCCGCATCACCCTGCGCCAATGGCTGACGCTGCCCTACGTCGCACTGGTGACCGGTGTGGCGCTGCTGATCGGGGCGCTGTCGTACCAGGCCGGCAGCCAGGCGGTGGACACCGTGGCCGACCACCTGCTGCTGGAAACCGTGGCCCGCATCGGGCAGGCCGTGGACCGCCACGTGGTGGGCTCGGGGGCCGCGCTGGAGGCGGCGTTTCCGCAGGGCATGCCGGCACCGAAGAGCGTCGAAGCCGAGATGGCGGCGTTGCGCTCGCGGTTCTGGATCGCCACCTCACTGCACCTGGACCCGAACAACTACGTCTACTACGGCAACCGCGCCGGCCAGTTCTTCGGGCTGTGGCGGCACTCGCAGCAAGAAGGCGAACTGCGGCTGAAGCTGCTGACGGCGGACCCACGCCAGTTCTATCGCTTCCGCGACATCGACGGCGCACTGACGCCCAGCGTGCGCGAAACGCGGCTCTACGACCCGCGCGAGCGGCCCTGGTACAAGGCCGGCTCGGCCACGACCACGCACACCTGGACCGCGATCTACATCGACTTTCGAACCTCAGAGCTGGTCGCCACGCGGGCCCGCCGCGTGACCGACGCCAGCGGCGAACTGCAAGGCGTGGTGGCCACCGACATCTCGCTGCGCAAGCTGAACGATTTCGTGCGCGGCCTGACCACCAGCGCGCACGCCATCGCGTTCATCATCGAGCCCGACGGCCAGCTCATCGCGTCGTCGCGCACGCCGAACGTGAAGCGCCGCGCCGAGGGCGCGGCCGAACGTGTGGGCGTGGCCTACAGCGGCGACGCGGCGCAGGTGGCGGCCTATGCCCAGGTGCGCCAGTGGCTGGCGGCTGGCAACCGGCTCGACCAGCCCGTCACGCAGCGCTTCGAGGGCCCGAGCGGCGAGGTGATGCAGCTCGCTTTCGCCCGCCTGCGCGACGACGCCGGGCTGGACTGGATCACCGTGGTGGCCACGCCGCGCAGCGACTTCATGCAAGGCGTCACCGGCAACGTGCTGCGCACGGTGCTGGTCGCCAGCGCTGCGGCCGCTGCCGCGCTGGCCATCGGCCTGGGCATCCTGGGCTGGATCACGCGCGACCTGGGCCGGCTGGCCGCTGCCGCACGCGAAGTCGGTGCCGGCCGGCTGGACACACCGTTGGCGGTGAACCGGTCGGACGAGATCGGCGACCTGGCGAACAGCTTTCGACAAATGCAGCAACAGCTGTCCACCGACCCGTTGACCGGCCTGGTCAACCGCGACGCGCTGCTGCGCCGCATCACCGCGCGCATCGAGCAACAGCGCCGGGCCGGCGACGACGGCGGCTTCGCCGTGTTGTTCATCGACCTCGACGACTTCAAACTGGTCAACGACCGGCTCGGGCATGCGGCCGGCGACCGCGCACTGATCGACTTCGGGGCGCGCCTGCAAAGCGCCTCGCGCGCCGGCGACCTGGTGGCGCGCTACGCCGGCGACGAATTCGTGATGCTGGTCGACAACGTCAACGGCGCCGCTGCAGCAGCTTTGGTGCGCGAGAAGATCGAAGCCCTGCTGCGCCAGCCGCTGGACGACGAAGGCGGGCCCGACAGCCACCGCATCGTGATCAGCGGCACCGTCGGCGTGGCGGCGTATCCCGAGCACGGTCACAGTGCCGACGCGCTGGTGCGGCACGCCGATGCCGACATGTACTCGCGCAAGCGCTGCAGCAAGGCAGGCCCTGCCGCAGCGTGACCCGCGATAATCGCGCCCTCACCACGTTGCGGCCCCCGCTCGCTTCGAGCCGGCGGCCCTTGCCCCGATGTCTTCCGACCCCACCACCGCAGCACTTCAAAAGGAAGTGCGACGCCGCCGCACCTTCGCCATCATTTCCCACCCCGATGCCGGCAAGACCACGCTGACCGAAAAGCTGCTGCTGTTCTCGGGCGCGATCCAGATTGCGGGCTCGGTGAAGGCGCGCAAGGCCAGCCGCCACGCGACCAGCGACTGGATGGAAATCGAGAAGCAGCGCGGCATTTCGGTCGCGTCGAGCGTGATGCAGATGGAGTACCGCGACTGCGTCATCAACCTGCTCGACACCCCCGGCCACCAGGACTTCTCAGAAGACACCTACCGCGTGCTGACCGCCGTGGACGCGGCGCTGATGGTGATCGACGCGGCCAACGGCGTGGAGCCGCAGACGCGCCGGCTGCTGCAGGTGTGCCGCGCCCGCAACACGCCGATCCTGACCTTCGTCAACAAGATGGACCGCGAGGTGAAAGACCCGCTGGTGCTGATGGACGAGATCGAGCGCGAGCTGGGCATGGAGGTGGTGCCGTTCACCTGGCCGGTCGGCATGGGCAAGCAGTTTCACGGCGTGATGGACCTGCGCGAAAAGCAGATGCGCGTGTTCAGCGCCGGCCAGGACCGCGA
>JANNBZ010000390.1:0-4150 GCA_031386065.1 Burkholderiales bacterium | reverse complement strand
GCCAGCAGCAGCGTCGAGCTTTGCTTCGGGTCGTCGGCATCGGTCACCAAACACACCGTGATGCCGCCAGCGGATGCGCGCACCGCAATGCCTTCGACCTTGACCGTGGGCGCAAGCCGATGCAGCGCAAGCCGCTTGCCGCGCGCCGTGACGATGCCGACCACCGCGCCGGTGCAGCGACCGTCGGTCACGCTGTCGGCCGTGTCTTCGGCGACCGCGCAGAACACCCAGCCGCCGTCGGGCAGCGCGGCGGCGTCGGTGAATCCCAGCGCCACCCCGTCGATCGCACCGAGCTGAAAGCGCTGAAGCGACCTGGGCTGCAACGCGCGCGCATCGCCATCCATCAACGCCAGCACATCGCGCAGGCGGTAGCGCGCTGCCGCGTTCGGCGACCGGCCGGGCAGGCCCCGGTTCAGAAGCACCAGTTCATCGCCGATCACCATCGCGCCCTCGATGTTGATTTCTCCCAGCAGCGCCGCCAGCGGCCGGTACAGCGGCGTCAGGTCGAAGCGCCGAATTCGATGCGGCGGCGCCGGCCGGCCACAGGGTTGCAACGGAATCACCGCGCCGAGGTTGCGGTTCGGCCGCGAACCCGAGCCCAGCGCCACCAGCCGCGCCGTCTTCGTCGGGCCGCTGGCAGGCAGTGAAAAGAGCGTTTCCAGGTCGGGCTTGAGTCGCTTGCGCGCTTTCTTGGGCTGCGGCAGATCGCCGGGGAACACACGAAACAAAGCGCCCGGACTGCGCAGGTCGTCGAACACCGCGAGATGGTGTTCGTCATCGGAAATCACGTACACGCGGCCGTTCTCGCAGACCAGCCCGCTCGCCGCGCTGATGTAGGCCCGACCACGTGGGTGGGTCTGCGGGTCGACGCCGAGGCGGCGCAGGTGCTGGAAGGGCAAGGTGTTGGGCATGCGGCATTGGACATGAGCCCGCGAGGTCGCTTTGTGCCCACCTCCACCTCCACCGCAACCGCAACCGCAACCGCAACCGCAACCGCAACCGCAACCGGCGCGAGCGCGCTGTGCCTGCCGGCATTGCCCGCACGCCGAGCCGCTACGATGCATCCTGCTGAAAATTCAACCCGCACCGTCGCCGACACCGATGCCCCAAGTCCCCCAGCTCGACCGCGGCGCGCCGCTGCTCTTCATCATCAACGGCGCCTCCGGTCATCACGGCGCCGATGAAAAGCGTGCGGTCATCGAAGCGGCGCTGACGGCCGCAGGCCGGGCCGGCGAGCTGCTGTTTGCGCAGCCGAAAGAGCTGCCGCAGGTGGCCCGCGCCGCCGCCGCGAAGGCCATTGCCACACGCGCTGCCGTGGTGGCGGTGGGCGGCGACGGCACCATCAACGCGGTGGCGCAGGCCGCGCACGCCGCCGGCTGCGCGATGGGTGTGCTGCCGCAGGGCACCTTCAACTATTTCGCGCGCACGCACGGCATTCCGGACGATCCCGCCGAAGCGATGCACGCGCTCCTGCACGCGCAGCCAGTGCCGGTGCAGGTCGGCCTCATCAACGAGCGCGTCTTCCTGGTCAACGCCAGCCTCGGCCTGTACCCCGAACTGCTGCAGGACCGCGAGGCCTACAAGGCGCGCTTCGGCCGCAGCCGGTTGGTGGCCTTCGGCGCGGCGTGCGTGACGCTGTGGCGCCAGCACCGGCAACTGCGGCTGCACATCGAGCAGGGCGGCGTGGTGCGCGAAGTGCGCACGCCGACGCTGTTCGTCGGCAACAACCGCCTGCAGCTCGAACAGGTCGGCCTGCAGCTCGGCGGCAACCCCGGTCGCGCGCTGGACACCGGCTGCATCGCGGCGGTGATGCTGCGGCCCATCGGCACGGCCGCGATGTTCTCGCTGCTGTTGCGCGGTGCGCTGGGCCGGCTCGGCGAGGCCGGCGACGTGGAGGCCTTCGCGTTCAACCGCATGCGCGTCTCGCCCAGCTTGAAACCCGGCCGCCGCAAGGTGAAAGTGGCCTTCGACGGCGAGGTGAGCTGGCTGCCGTCGCCGCTGGAGTTCAAGGTGGCCGAGCAGCCGCTGTTCCTGCTGAAGCCGTCGGCGGTTGACGCGCCGGCGCACGTCAGCTCATGAGACATCCCGTGTCAACCTGTTCGCGACGGGCCGCCGCGCCGGGCCGCCCCAAGCAAGGCACGACCCGCCCGGCGGGTCGATTGCTGTATGCGGCAATCGGGGTGCACCAGTGAGCGTGCTACTGCAAATTTCCGACCCGCACTTCGGCACCGAGCAGGCCCCGGTGATGGAAGCGCTGGCCGCGCTGGTGCAGCGCGAGCGGCCCGACCTGCTGCTGCTGTCGGGCGACATCACGCAGCGCGCGCAGCCCGAAGAATTTGCCGCCGCGCGCGCCTTCGTCGACCGGCTCGGCGTGCCGCTGCTGGCCATTCCCGGCAACCACGACATCCCCTTGCTCGACCTGCGCGCGCGTTGCCTGCAGCCCTATGCCAACCACCGCGCGGCGTTCGGCGATAACCTCGAACCCGAGCACGTGGCCAGCGACCTGCTGGTGCTGTGCGTCAACACCACGCGGCCGTGGCGGCACAAGAACGGCCAAGTGTCCACGCAGCAGATCGAGCGCGTGGCGCAGCGCCTGTCGCGTGCCACCGAAGCGCAGTTGCGCGTGGTCGTGGTGCACCAGCCGATCGCGGTGGTGCGGCCGGACGACGTGCCAGACCGGCTGCGCCACCACGCGGCCGCACAGCGCCGCTGGTCGGCTGCCGGGGCCGACATCGTGATGGGCGGGCACATCCACCTGCCCTACGTGAAGGCGCTGCACGAAGGCCCGCACGCACTGGCCGCGCGGCCGATGTGGGCGGTGCAGGCCGGCACGGCGGTGTCGGCCCGCGTGCGCGCCGACGTTCCGAATTCGGTCAACCTCGTGCGCTGGGCGGGCCGGTTACCGGCCGGCCGCTGTGTGGTCGAGCAGTGGGACCATGCGGCGCAGCAGCAGGCGTTCGTGCGCGCCCGGGTCACCGAACTCACACCCGCGCGGGCTGCGCATGTCGTCTGACGCGGAACGCCTGCTCGTCGTGGCCGATATGGTTGGCCGCCACGCGCTGCCCGTGTTCCTGGCGCTGCTGTTCGCGTTGCTGATCGTCACCGCAGTCGCGGCCTGGGCGGTGCAGCGCAGCCCGCTACGCCGCGTGCCTCACACGCGGCCATCGGTGCGCGTGCTGCTGGCCCGGCTGGCGGTGGGCTTCGCGGTGGTTGTTGTCTGTGGCTGGGCCTTCGCCGAGGTGGCCGAAAAACTCGGCGACGGCCGCACGCTGGGCCGTGCCGACCAGGCGCTGGCCGATGCCCTGCAGGCCAGCGTGCCGCTGCTCGCATTGCAGTTCTTCGCCGTGCTCACCCACCTGGGCGACCCCGTCACGTTGACGGCCGTGTGCATCGTGGTCGGCATCGGCCTGCTGCTGCGGCACCACACTGCATTGGCCGTGGGCTGGGTGGTTGCGGTGGCGGGCAACGGCGTGCTCAACCAGGTGCTGAAGCAAGTGTTCGCGCGCGCCCGGCCGGTTCACGACACCGCCCTCGCGCAAGCGCATGGCTTCAGCTTCCCCAGCGGGCACACCTCGGGCAGCGTGGTCGTGTTCGGCATGCTGGCCTACCTGGCGATGCGCTTGCTGCCCGAACGCTGGATCGTGCCTGTCGGGCTGGCGGCGGTGGCGCTGGCGTTTTCAGTCGGCGCCAGCCGCGTCTTCCTGCGCGTTCATTTCGCCAGCGACGTGATCGCCGGTTTCGCTTCGGGTGCCGCGTGGCTGGCGGTGTGCGTGGCCAGCCTGGAGTTGACGCGCTGGGTGGGTCGCGCCGGCGAGCGCACATGAACAACACCGCTCGATACGGATTTGAGGTCGTCGAAACAGCAATCCGTTCGGGCTGAAAACGGCTTGTTTGCGCGTGCTCGTGCAGCGCTCGGCTGCAAACTGGTTCACAGTCGGGCCTTGCCCGAATTCGAGCCCCTCAGCAGGACCGCCATGCACATCCAATTGCTCTACGTCAGCCGCGCGGTGGGGCCGCAGACGTCGACCGTCACCGCCTCCATCCTGATGACGGCCCAGGAAAGCAACCCGAAGCACGGCATCGGCGGCGTGTTGTGCCAGGGGCAGGGCTTGTACCTTCAGCTTCTGGAAGGGCAGCGCAGCGCCGTCAA
>JANNBZ010000377.1:0-2526 GCA_031386065.1 Burkholderiales bacterium | reverse complement strand
AGCTTGAGCAGGCGGTACTGCTTGTTGTCGACGCGTGCGTAGCTGGCCAGTTCGCTCAGGTCGCGGCACAGCAGGGTGAGGTGGTGCTTGTCGTCGACGCCGCGAATGCGCCGCAGCTTTTCAGCCGCGGCCTTGTCGTCGAGGTGGCACACCAGCGCGTAGCTCGAATCGGTGGGCACCGCCGCAATGCCGCCGTCGTGCAGGATCTGCGCGGCCTGCTTCAGCAGGCGCTGCTGCGGGTTGTCGGGGTGGACGTCGAAGGAGAGTGACATGGTGGGCAGGCTGCAGACAGCGCCGAATCAGAAGGGTCCTTCGATACCTCAGGACGAACGTGGCACTGACCAGGCTTGGCGCTTTACGCCGGCTGCAGCACCCGGTCCGCCAGCGCTTCCCACACCGGCGTCAGTTTGCCCGGCAGGTCGGGCAGGGCGCCGAGGTCGGTGCGGCTTTCTTCGGGGCTGTGGAAGTCGCTGCCGCGCGAGGCGAGCAGGTCGAATTCGATCGCCATGTCGGCGTACTTGACGTAGTCGGACGCGTTGTGGCTGCCGGTCACCACCTCGACCCCGCGCCCGCCGTGGGCGATGAATTCTGTGAACAGTGCGTACTCTTCGGTGGCGGTGAATTTGTAGCGTCCCGGGTGCGCCACCACGGCCATGCCGCCGGCCTGCGTGATCCAGCCCACCGCGTCGCCCAGCGCGGCCCAGCGGTGCGGCACGAAGCCGGGGCGGCCTTCGACCAGGTACTTGCGAAATACCTCGTGCGTGTCGTTGCAGACGCCGGTCTCGACCAGGAAGCGGGCGAAGTGCGTGCGGGCCACCAGGCTCGGATTGCTGGCGTATTTCAGCGCGCCTTCGTAGGCGCCGCGAATGCCGACCTTGGCCAGGCCCTCGCCCATTTCACGCGCGCGTTCGTCGCGTCCGCCGCGCGTGCCGGCCAGCCCGGCGGCCAGGGCCGCGTTGTCGGGGTCGAAGCCGAGGCCGACGATGTGCACCGTCAGGCCGGCGAAGGTGACCGAAATTTCGGTGCCGGTGAGGTAGGGCAGGCCGACCGCTGCGGCGGCCGCTTGGGCGCGCCGTTGGCCGCCGATTTCATCATGGTCGGTCAGTGCCCACAGCTCCACGCCATTGGCCTTGGCGCGTTGCGCAAGGGCTTCGGGTTGCAAGGTGCCGTCAGAGACGACGGAGTGGCAGTGCAGGTCGGCGTTGGTCAAGATCACGATGCGATTTTAGGTGGCCTGCGCTGCGCCTCTTGCGAGCAAGGACAAGCACAACAGTAAGCCATCGCTGCAGGCTTCACTGCGCGCTCTCGACAATCATCTGCAGTCGCTGGCGGCCGTTGTATTCGTCGACGCTGAGCCGGTACGCCATCAGCACGCTGGCGGGCAGCGGCTCGCTGTGGCCGAACCAGATCGCGTCGCGCACGGTGCCGGCGTGCTTTACGCTCAGCTTCAGGTGTTTCTCGCCCACCAGCCGCTGCGAGATCACCTGCACCTGGTCGCTGAACAGCGGCGCCTCGAAGGCCTGGCCCCACACCTGAGCGTCGAGCGACAGCACGGTTTCGATGTTGAAGTATTCAGGAACCAGCGGCCCGTCGCTGAGCAGCTTGCGCTGCAGCGTGGCGGCGTCCAGCCACTCACTGGCCACGCGCTGGAAGGCCTGGTCGAAGGTGGAGAAATCGGCCTCGGCCACGGTGCAGCCAGCGGCCATCGCATGCCCGCCGAACTTCTTCAACACGCCGGCGTGGCGCTTGCTGACGAGGTCGAGCGCGTCGCGCAAATGAAAGCCGGCAATTGATCGGCCCGAGCCTTTCAGCAGCCCGTCTTGCCCCATCGCGAACACGAACGTGGGCCGGTGAAGTTGGTCTTTCAGGCGCGACGCGATGATGCCGACCACGCCTTCGTGAAAGTCGGCGTTGTAGATCGCCAGCGCCGGCGGCGTCGCGCCTTCACTCGGGGCCGCCGCCAGCAATGCCGCCAGCTGCGCTTCGGCCGCCTCGCGCATGCTGCCTTCCACCTCGCGCCGCTCGCGGTTGATGCCGTCCAGCGTCTTCGCGAGCTCGGCCGCGCGGCCGGTGTCGTCGGTGAGCAGGCATTCGATGCCCAGCGTCATGTCCGACAGCCGGCCCGCCGCGTTGATGCGCGGCCCGAGCGCGAAGCCGAAGTCGAAGGCGCTGGCGCGCCGCGCGTCGCGCCCGGCGGCAGTGAACAGGGCCGCCACGCCGGGCTGCATGCGGCCGGCGCGAATGCGCTTCAGGCCCTGCGCGACCAGGCGGCGGTTGTTGGCGTCGAGCTTCACCACGTCGGCCACCGTGCCCAGCGCCACCAGGTCGAGCAAGGCGTCGAGCCGGGGCTGGTTTTGCAGCGTGAACACACCGCGTTCGCGCAGCTCGCTGCGCAGCGCCAGCAGCACGTAGAACATCACGCCCACACCGGCCAGGTTCTTGCTGGCGAAACTGCAGTCGGGCTGGTTCGGGTTGACGATCACGTCGGCGTTCGGCAGCATCACTGCGTCGCCCACCAAGGCGGGT
>JANNBZ010000311.1:0-5716 GCA_031386065.1 Burkholderiales bacterium | reverse complement strand
GCCGGCTCTCAGCGGCCGGCGCCGTCAGTCGTCGATCTCGTGCAGGAATTCCAGCGTCGCCGGATGCGACAGGTTCAGCAGGTCGGCGATCTCGCGCACGTCGTCGGGCAGGGCCGCGTTGTCCCAGCCTTGCGCGGTGTGGCGCGCCAGCCGCGTGGCCAGCGCCACGCTCTTCACACTCGGGTGATGGGCGTGGCTGTCGTCCGCGCACTGCACCAGCAATTCGGGCAGGCGCCAGGTCTGCATCAACGCATGTTGAAGCGCCTGCAGATCGACGTTGAGCAGGCGCTGCTGAACCGCGCTGGACCGCAGCAACGGGTCGGCCTGCTGCGCGCGTCGCACCTCCAGCGCCAGCGCGGGCGCATGGCACCACAGCAGCATGTCGGCAAAGTCGTGCAGCAAGGCGGCCTGGTAGACGACTGCGGCGTCGTGGTCCATGCGGTGAACCGCAAAGCCGAGCGCGAAGTTGGCCGCCCGGTGCGCGCGTTGCAACACCGCTTGCAGACCTTCGAGCGCCTCGGGCTCGTCGAGCAATTCGTCTTCCACCGTGGGCTGCGGACCGAAGGCGCGAAAGAACGGGCTGATGCCCATCATCACCACGGCGGCGGTGACGGTTTCGGTGTCCGTCTGCAGGCGCGGAGAGCGGTGACTGGCCGCGTAGGCCTGCACCTTCAGCGTCATCAGCGGGTCGTCGGAAATCATTTCGCCCAGCAGGTTGGCGTCGACACCGTCTTCGTTCGCGCGCATCGCCTCCAGCGCCTCGGCCGTTTGCGCCATCACCGGCAATTCGGCGCGGGCAAAGCAGTCGGTCCAGGCGCGCAGGTCGTGCAGGGGGAACAGGCAATCGCGGATCGGCATGGTGAGCTCCTTGCGGAGTGAGCTGCCGTGTGTATCGGTGCGCCGTGCGCCGACTTGAGCTCGCCGCCTTACAGCGACAGCATGTGCCCCTGCTGCGGGTCGCTGCGGCCGTCAAGCAAGCTGCGGTAGACCGCTTCGACTGCGGCCGGACCCTGCCCGTGCTGCACCGTCAACCACGGCGATTGCGGGTCGCTCGCGCGCGCCATGAAAGCGGCCCACGCCGTGCCGATGCGCCGCTGCAGTTCGGCGGCGCCCCAGTCGGTGTTGCGCTTCTTGATTTGCGCCGGCGCGAAGAACAGCGTGGGCTTCGGGCCGGGCAAGCCCTGGCCGCTGCCCAGCGCGTCCCAGTGCGTGCCACCGACGGCGCAGCTGTAGGCGAGAGCGTCCTGAAAGTGCGCGTGCACGCTGCGCCGCACTGCCGCGCTGCCGCTGAAGTCGACGTAGACCGTGGGCACGTCGGCCGGCAACGAGGTGACGGCGTCGTAGGCCAGCACCTCGTCGTAGCACCCGAGGCCGCGCGTGAAGGCCAGGTTGGCAGGCGAGGTCAGCCCAATGACTTTCACCGCCGTGGTGGAGTCGCGCCGCTGCGACAGGCACAACGCCGTGCCGTAAGCCGTCTTGCTGGACGCGCTGGACAGCAGCACGCTGCGCGCGCCGAAGAAGGCGTTGTCGGCCAGGAAGTCGTCGATCAGGAACGAGGTGGTGAACAGCGGGCGCAGGATCGCGATCTGCGCTTCCTGGTCGGGCCGGTAGCCCGGGTCGGTGCTGCAGCGGCTGTAGTGGTTGTAGACCGGGTGCAGCTCACGGCGGTGCGCTGCACCGTCGGAAAAACCAGCCGCCGTGACGCGCACCGGTTGCAGCAGCACCTGCTGCGCCATCGGAAAGTAGCCGTAGAAGCGCTCGCCCACAGCCACCCCGTCG
This sequence comes from Burkholderiales bacterium, assembly GCA_031386065.1. GTDB lineage: Bacteria > Pseudomonadota > Gammaproteobacteria > Burkholderiales > Burkholderiaceae_C > JANYJJ01. The sequence goes on along the minus strand of JANNBZ010000311.1, from coordinate 3,937 downwards.
ACCCCGTCGACCGCCACTGCGACCACGTCCGCAAAGCCCCAGACCGGGATGCGGCCGTGCTCCGCGACGGCGGAAGGGAAGAACTGCCAGTACTTCATCGCGTCGCCGAAGGCGGCATACGTGATGTTGTTCGAGGTCAGCGCGAAGCTGGCAATGCGCAGCCGGACCTGGCCTGCGGCCAGGGGCGCGATCGCCGTGTCGTCCGGCGTCCAGTGGATGCTGCGCAAGTCGTTGCGCTGGACGTTGAAGCTGCTGCTGTTTTCCATGCTGTGCTCGCTGTCGGGTCGGTGCGCAAGACTGCGCACGTCAGGGGCTTCATGCAGTCACCACGGTGACAACGAAAGAACGGCCTGCACGTTGCCGAGCAGGCCGTTCATCGGAGCGGTTGGCGCGTGCCGGCGGCATCACAGCCGCTTGACGCCCGACAGCCAGCCGATCAGTTTGCCGTCGACATACAGCGCGCCTTCCGGCGCCCCGGCGTCGGCGTGGAACTCGAGCACCGGCGGCATCGGTTGGGCTCGCACGGCCTGCAACGGCACGGCGAGCCGGCGTGCCAGCCGCGCCAGCGTGGCGCTGGCGCTGCGCAACGCCACGGCGGCAACGCGGCGCGCCGGGTGGGTCCAGGGGCGGCTGGCGGGCGCTGCGTGTGCAGGCTGCCAGGACATGGGTTTCAAGCGGGTCATGGTGTTTCCTTTTCGGCAGCGCCGCCGGTCGTGCCGGCGCGGGCCGCCCTCTGTTCATGGGCTGTGTCGGATTCGGTCGAGCTGGTCGAGCTCGAGCTTCAGCGTGCGGCCGGCCTGCTGGCGCAGCGTGCCGCCGCGCGGCCGGTGTGTGCCGGCACGGCGGAAGTGCGTGATTGCAACCAGCGGGTTGCGGGACTTCGGGGTGCGGATGGTGATCTTCATGAAACGACTCCTTCGAAAATAAAAAATGGCGGGCGAAAAAGCAAAACGGCCCGGAGCGGTGACGCAACCCGGGCCGTGGCCGTGAACGTTCGTGCACGAACGTTCAGTGGCGCGAACTCCCGGTCGGTGCCGGCAGGGCACCCAGGTGATGAACGGTCGGTGCTGCGCGCCGTGACCGGCCGCGCGCGTTCGACAAAGCGATGTCAGCAATGCGAAACATGGGGCTCCTGAAAGGCGGTGGATCGGGCGGGATGTCGTTGGACTGGGCGGTGCATGTGCAGCACGCCACCGTCAACTTGCGCAAATGATAAACGAAAGATTATCTTGCGCAAGTGGTGAAACCAGGGATTCACGCCGAGCCAAAGGCGCGTCTAGGCGTGGCCAAGCCTGGCAGGGCGCGACTTCAGCGCTTGCGCTTGAGCGGTGCCACGCCGGACTGTGTGCGCGCCCACAGTTCGTCGGCGTCGTCGTGCGTGTCCACCGGTGTGCGCCGGCTGGCGCTGCCGCCATCTGGCGCCGGGGGCGTGGGTGTCAGCACCTCGCCCAACAGGTCGAGCAGGCGTGTGCGCGCCCGCTGCGGATGACGGCGGTAGTAGGTCAACACCAGGCCGAGCATGAAGCGCTCGTCGTCGTCCTGCGGCAAGTGGCTTGGCGCCTCGGCCTCGGCGCTGTGCGGTGATGGGGCGAGCGTCTTGTTGCCAACGCCGGAACCCAGGCCATGCGGCTCGTCCATCCAGCCCGGCGGCTTTTGGCACAACTGCTCGAACTGACGCGCCAGCCGCTCGCCGATCTGCCGCGAGCGGCTCTTGATCTGGCTCCAGTAGCTGGGTTGAATCTGCAGCCGCTCGGCGAAGCGGCCCTCCAGGCCACGCAGCGTGGCTGCGTCGGGGTGTTTGATGGTGGCGCGAACGAATTCGTCGAACAAGGCCAGCGCGTTGGCAAGGCGGATCTGGGCAAGGTCGCGGGGGCCTGGGGTCATGACCCAGATGATAAAGCGGCGTTGACCTTGCCTGGCCGGCGCGGCGGCACAATGCGGGGTCTTGTTCAGCCACGACCGCACACGATGACCCGCTTCGGAACCCCGCTCTCGCCCCACGCCACCAAGGTCATGCTGCTGGGCAGCGGCGAACTCGGCAAAGAAGTTCTGATCGCGCTGCAGCGCCTGGGCGTCGAAACCATCGCGGTCGACCGTTACGACAACGCGCCCGGCCAGCAGGTGGCGCACCACGCGCGCACCATCACCATGAGCGATCCGGCCCAGCTGAAGGCGCTGATCGAGGCCGAGCGCCCGCTGCTGGTGGTGCCCGAGATCGAAGCCATTGCCACCGGCATGCTGGAAGAGCTGGAGGCCGCCGGTGTCGTCCGCGTTATCCCCACCGCGCGCGCTGCGCGCCTGACGATGGACCGCGAAGGCATCCGCCGTCTGGCCGCCGAAACGCTGAGCCTGCCGACCAGCCCGTATCGCTTTTGCGATTCACTCTCCGAACTGCAAGCGGCCATCGGTGACCACGCCAGCGCAGGCATCGGCTACCCCTGCATCGTCAAGCCGGTGATGAGCAGTTCGGGCAAGGGCCAGAGCAAGCTCGACAGCCCGGCCGACGTGCAACCCGCGTGGGATTTCGCGATGGCCGGTGGCCGCGTCAGCCACGGCCGCGTGATCGTCGAGGGCTTCATTGCTTTCGACTACGAGATCACGTTGCTGACAGTGCGCGCGCTCGGTGCCGATGGCGCGGTGCGAACCCATTTCTGCGAGCCGATCGGCCACGTCCAGGTCAGCGGCGACTATGTGGAAAGCTGGCAGCCGCACGCCATGCGCCCCGCTGCGCTGCAGCGCGCGCAGGAGATCGCCAAGGCGGTGACCGACAACCTCGGCGGGCAGGGGCTGTTCGGCGTCGAGCTGTTCGTGAAGGGCGACGAGGTGTGGTTCAGCGAAGTCAGCCCACGCCCGCACGACACCGGCATGGTGACGATGATCACGCAGTGGCAAAACGAGTTCGAACTGCACGCCCGCGCCATCCTCGGCCTGCCCGTCGACACCACGTTGAAGGGCCCCGGTGCCAGTGCCGTGATCTACGGTGGCGTGGACGCGGTGGGCATCGTCTTCGACGGTGTGGAAGACGCGCTGCGCCTGCCGCGCACCGACATTCGCTTGTTCGGCAAGCCCGAGAGTTTCAAGAAGCGCCGCATGGGTGTCGCGCTGGCGTTCGACGCAGATGTGGAGGCGGCGCGGGTGACTGCCAAACAGGCTGCGTCGTGCGTGAAACCCCGGCGCTCGGAGTCATGATGCAACGCCGTCGTTCGATCAGTCGGTCTGGCCCGGGACGCGCCCGCCCCAACGGCGTCTTTGCACGGAAAGGACTTCACATGAAGCGCACCCGTTTTCGTCAATTGCCCGCTGAGCCGAAACCAGCACTCTTGCCGGACGAGAACGCCGCTGTGGTGACGCCGCCGACGCCCAGCGTTCACGTCGACGTGGACCTGGGCAGCGATGCGGCCGAACTGACCGAGAGCGAATGGTCGGCCTTCGTCGGGCTCGATTGACGCCGGTCGGCTGACACCGCGTCGGTTGACGCGTCGAGGCTCAGGCCTGCACGTCGGCGGTTGATTGAAGCTTCTTCCGTGGTCTTCGCGAGCCGACTGCGCCGGACAGCTTCGCAGGTCCCTCGCTGCGTCGGGGCTCAGGCCCGCACGTCTGCGGTCGATCAAACGTTCTGCACCGGCCTTCGCGAGCCGACTGCGCTGGACAGCTTCGCAGGTCCTTCGCTGCGTCGGGGCTCAGGCCCGCACGTCCGTGGTTGAACGAAACTTCTTCCTGGGCCTTCACGAGCCGACTGCGCTGGACAGCTTCGCAGGTCCTTCGCTGCGTCGGCTCAATCAAACACCGGCAGCACCTTGTCTTTCAACGTGCCTCGGGCCTGCTCGTAGTCGGGCACCACCGAGCGCACCACGTCCCAGAAGCGCGGGCTATGGTTCATTTCGCGCAGGTGTGCCAGCTCGTGCGCCACCACGTAGTCGATGGTGGGCATGGCGAA
>JANNBZ010000281.1:0-14039 GCA_031386065.1 Burkholderiales bacterium | reverse complement strand
GCCGTGGTTCGCCTCGGTCAGGCCGAAGCAGCCGACCCATTCGCCGGTGGCCAATTTGGGCAGGTATTTCTGCCGCTGCGCCTCGTTGCCGTAGGCGTGGATCGGGTGCATCACCAGCGAGCTTTGCACGCTCATCGCGCTGCGGTAGCCGCTGTCGACGCGCTCGACCTCGCGCGCCACCAGGCCGTAGCTCACGTGGTTGACGCCAGGGCAGCCGTAGCCGTCGATGGTGGAGCCCAGCATGCCCAGTTCACCCAGCTCGTTCATGATTTCGCGGTCGAATTTTTCATGCCGCGCAGCCATCAACACCCGCGTTTGCAGCCGCTCCTGGCAGTACTGGTGCGCGGCGTCGCGCACCGCGCGCTCGTCGTCGCTGAGCTGGTCGTCGAGCCGGAATGCGTCGTCCCACTGGAATGCGGTTTTCATGGCGGTAAGTCCTGGTTCATTGGTGCGACAGATGATAAGCGCGAGGGGTTGCGCGGGCTGTCCGCTGCACGACGCTGCGGCCTGCCCGACAATCCGCCCGCGACACCAACCAACCGGAGCTTTGCGTGGCAAATTCTGTCGAAACCATCACCCTCGGCGGCGGCTGCTTCTGGTGCACTGAAGCAGTCTACGAACGCGTGTCGGGTGTCACCGCCGTTGAGTCGGGTTACTCGAACGGCCATGCCAACAACCCGAGTTACGAACAGGTCTGCGGCGGTGACACCGGGCACAACGAAGTGGTGCGCGTCAGCTTCGACCCGGCGCTGATTTCTCTGCGCGAGGTGCTGGAGATCTTCTTCGTGGTGCACGACCCGACCACGCTGAACCGCCAGGGCAACGACGTGGGCACGCAGTACCGATCCGGCATCTACTTTCACAACCCCGAGCAGGAGCGCGTGGCGCGCGAGGTGCTGGCCGAGGTGAACGCGCACCACGGCGGCCGCGCCGTGACCGAGGTGGCCGCCGAGGCCAACTACTCGCGCGCCGAGGCCTACCACCAGCACTACTTCGCCAACCACCCGAACCAGGGCTATTGCGCGATGGTGGTGGCGCCGAAGGTCGAGAAATTTCGCAAAACATTCACCAGCCGAGTGCGGGCAGCCTGACACGCGCCGAAAGCGGCAAGGCCGCGCGCTGTCACCGGCGTCGGCTATGCTGGCGCCGAATGAATCTCGCTGCATGAACCACCTCCTGCGCCGCGTCCGCACGCCACTCATCTTCGCGATGGTGGCGCTGCTGCTGTGGGTGCAGGCCTTGGGGCTGCTGCACCGCGTGGCGCACGCGCCCGGCGCTGTGCGCGCGGCTGCTGTCGCAACCCAGGCGACGTTGAACACCCCCGCAGCGCAACGCAGCGGTCATTGGCTGCAGGCGTTGCTGCCCGAGCACGACAGCGACCGCAGCTGCCAGCTGTACGACCAGCTCACGCATGCCGATGCGGCACCTGCGGCCGCGCTGTCGGTGGTCGCACTCACGGCCCACGCCGCGCCCGAGGCCACGCATCGCGCCTCGTGCCTGGCGGCGCAGGCGGCCGGCTTCCTCGCGCGCGGTCCCCCCGCGCAGGGCTGACACCGGGGCTCCCGCCTCGGCACGCCGCCGATCTGCTTCGATCGGCAGCGCTCGAACTGTCGCATCGGCGCCGCGCGCCGACGCGACACCGTCACCCCGAAGGCCCACCGCATGCGTGCGGCCTCTTGCAGGAAGCCATCATGAATCGTTTCAACCCGTGGCCGCATCGGCCGCTGGCGCTCGCCGTGTCGTGCGCGCTGAGTTCTCTTGTTGCCGGCCATGCCGGCGCCCAGGCTGTTGCTGCAGCTGCGGCCCCCACCACGCTGGAGAAAGTCGTCGTCACCGGCAACCCACTGGGCAGCGCCGACATCGCCGCGCCGGTCTCGGTGCTGACGGGCGACGCGCTGGTGCTGCGCCGTGGCAGCACGCTGGGCGACACGCTGAACGGCTTGCCGGGTGTGTCGACCACCTCGTTCGGCCCCAACGCCAGCCGCCCCATCATCCGCGGCCTGGACGGCGACCGGGTGCGCATCCTCAGCAACGCCGGTGCGTCGCTGGATGCGTCCAGCCTCAGCTTCGACCACGCGGTGCCCATCGACCCGCTGATCGTCGAACGACTCGAAGTGCTGCGCGGACCGGGCGCGTTGATGTACGGCGGCAGCGCGATGGGCGGGGTCGTCAATGCGCTCGACAACCGCATTCCGAAACAGCCGCTGAACGGCACCTCGGGCGCGGTCGAACTGCGATTGGGCGGTGCAGAGCGCGAGCGTGGCGGTGCGGCGCTGGTAGAGACCGGCAACTCCGCGTACGCCCTGCATGCCGATGTGTTCGGCCGCCAGACGTCCGACCTGCAAGTGCCCCGCTACGTGCCGGTGCAAGACGGCGCGCCGCTGCCCGCCACCACCCGCGTTCGCAATTCCGCCGCCGACACGCGCGGCGGTGCCTTGGGCGGCTCGCTGTTCTTCGGCAAGAACCGCCTGGGCCTGTCGGTCGACAGCTACGACAGCACCTACGGCCCGGTCGCCGAGCCCGACGTGAGCATCAAGATGAAGCGCGACCACCTCGGCGTGTCGGGCGAACTGAAGGACCTGGGCGGCCCGTTCAGCAGCCTGCGCGCGCAGTTCAACAACACCCGCTACGAACACAAGGAGGTCGACAGCAGCGGCGCCGTCGGCACCGTGTTCAAGACCTCGGGCAACGAGCTTCGGGTGGAAGCCGAACACGCGCCGCTGGGCCCGCTGCGCGGCGTGCTGGGCGTGCAACTGGAAGACTTCGACTTCTCTGCCTTGGGTGACGAGGCCTTCGTGCCCAGCACCCGCACCCGCCGCGAGGGCGTGTTCGCGCTGGAAGAAATGGCCTGGTTCGGTGGCAGCCTGACCGGCGGGCTGCGGCTGGAGCGTGCCCGCGTCGACTCCGAGGGCGATGCTGACCCCAAGCTGCCGCGCTTCGGTGCGGCGCAGCAACGCCGCTTCTCGCTGCGCAGCGCCTCGCTGGCGAATGTTTACAAGCTCGATCCGCAGTGGTCGCTGACCGGCGCCGTCAGCGTGTCCGAGCGGGCACCGACCTCGTTCGAGCTGTATGCGAACGGCGTTCATGCGGCCACCGGCACCTTCGAACGCGGCGACACCGGCCTGCCCACCGAGCGGGGCAGCAACGTCGACGTGGCGCTGCAGTGGAAGCGCGGCGCCAGCCACCTGCGCGTCGGCGCCTTCGCGTCCAGCTTCTCGCGCTTCATTTCGCTGGAAGCGTCGGGCAACACCCTCCAGGAGCCGGACGGCCAGGGCGGCTTCAACAGCTTCCCCGAGTACGTCTTCAAAGTCGTGCGTGCACGCCTGCACGGGGTGGAGATCGAAGGCAGTCAGCGGCTGGTCGACGGCCCCTGGACGATGGATGTCTCGAGCAAGCTCGACTTCACGCGCGCCCGCAACGCCGACACCGGCGAGGCGCTGCCGAGGGTGGCGCCACTGCGCCTGAACATCGGGCTCGACGCCGCCAGCGGTCCGTGGGCCGGCCGCATCGAACTGGATCACGCGGCACGCCAGAACCGTGTGCCCACGACCGACGTGCCCACCGCCGGCTACAGCCTGGTCAACCTGTCGCTGAGCCGGCGCCTGGAGTTCGCCGGCACCGATGCGCTGTGGTTCCTGAAGCTCGGCAACCTGGGCAACACGCTGGCCTACAGCGCCAGCGCGATCCAGACCGTGCGGGAGCTCGCGCCGCTGCCGGGACGTTCGCTGAAAACCGGCATCCGCGTGGCGTTTTGAGCGCCCGAAGGTCGGCCGAAGCCGGCCGGCATCAGGGCGCCAGACGCTCGCGCAGCCAGCCGGTAGCCGCACCGTCGCGCCGGTAGCGCAGCCGGTCGTGCAGGCGCGAAGGTCGCCCCTGCCAGAACTGCCACGCATCGGGCAGCAGCCGGTAGCCGCCCCAATGCGGCGGACGCGGCGGGTTCAGCAGGTGCCTGGCAGCGAACTTCGCGGCGTTGGCCACCAGCACGCTGCGCGAGGCGATGACCTGGCTTTGCGGCGACGCCCAGGCGCCGATGCGCGAGTCGAGCGGGCGCGTGCTGAAGTAGGCATCGCTTTCTTCGGCCGACACTTTTTCGACCCGCCCTTCGATGCGCACCACGCGCTCCAGCTCGACCCAGTGGAACTGCAGCGCGGCCCACGGGTTGGCGGCCAGTTCGTGGCCCTTGCGGCTGTCGTAGTTGGTGTACCAGACGATGCCGCGCGCGTCGAAGTCCTTGATCAAAACCACCCGCGTGGACGGTCGGTGGTCGGCGTCGACGGTGGCCAGCGTCATCGCGTTCGGCTCGGGCAACTGGCCGTCGAGCGCCTGCTGCAGCCACAGCTCGAACTGCTTCAGCGGGTCGGCTGCCGACGCCGATTCATCCAGCTCGGCGCGTTCGTAGCTCTTTCGCAGGTCGGCGATTTTTTCCATGCCGGCAGTATAGAAAAATAGGTGGTTGTCCATTACGGGGAAGGCCTTAAGTAATGCCCCTCTAGGTGGCCGGCGCGCGGGCTCACATGCTCGGTCGAATGGCTTTGCGTCCGGAAGACGCGACACGAATGAACACGAAATCGCGGGTGGTGTTGATCGTCCTGGCTGCCGGCCGGGGCTCTCGCTTCGGCTCGGCAGGTCACAAGCTGGGACAGCCGCTGGGCCATTCCACGGTGCTGGGCACCACCTTGCGTCATGCGCTGGCCAGTCAGATGCCACTGGTGGTGGTCACCACCCACGCCACCGCCAGCCTGGCCCAGCACAGCGTGGCAGCGCGCGACGTGGTGGTGCTGCCCGAGGTCGGCGGCAACGACGATCGGCGCCTGGGCATGGGCTATTCGATTGCCAATGGCGTGGCAGCGCGCCCCCAGGCCTCGGGCTGGCTGGTGTTGCCAGGCGACATGCCGCTGGTCCAGCCGGCCACGCTGCTGGCGGTGGCGGCGCAACTGGAACAGCATGCGGTGGCCTATGCCCAGCACCTGGGCCGGCGCGGCCACCCGGTGGGCTTTGCGGCCGAGCTGTATTCCGAACTGGTCGCCTTGCAGGGCGACGAAGGGGCGCGCCGGCTGGTCTCGCGTTACCCGGCGCACGGCGTCGAGGTCGACGACCCCGGCGTGCTGCTGGATGTCGACACCGAACTCGATCTGGAACAGGTCCGACAAAGCCACGCCGCGATGCCGCAGCGCTGACAGCCCAGCCTCGAAGCGGGCGCGTAGGGGGGTCAGGTCACCAGCGCGTGGCGCTGCGCCAACGCGACCAGCCGCTCGATCTCGCGGTCGCGAATGCCGCAGTTGCGCAGCGACGACGCGGTCTCTAACAGGTAGTCCAGCGTGCTGCCATAGCGTCCGCAGGCCGAGCGAAGAATGTCGACCACGGTGTCGTCGGGCAGGCGGTCGACAAAGTTGGGGCTTTGCCGGCTCAGCGTGAAGCCCAGCGCCTGCACCTTGCCGTCTGCCGTCTGGCAGGGCAGCCATTTGGGGTCGTACACGCCGGTGGGCATTTCACGCAGCCACAGGCGCGCCAGCTCGGCGGCCACGCGTTCTTTCTCCAGCCGGTACACCATGCCGCGGCAGCAGCCTCCGGGCACCAGTGCGAACACCAGGCCCGGCGATTCCGGCGTGCCCCGGTTCACGCGCGAGCGCATCTTCAACCCGCGGTGCCAGCCGTGCACGCTGGCGGCGCGCTGTTCGGCGGCGCTGAACTCGGGGCGCCAGATCAGCGAGGCGTAGCCAAACACCCACAGGTCGTCGTGGCCGCCCCAGTCGTCCAGCACCTGCTGCAGCATGGCAGCAGGGTTTCTTGCGGGTGCGGCTTGACCGGGGAGCGTCATGGCGTCACTTTATGATGAAACCCCTGTCTTCTGGTGCCGAGATGAGCGAACTAGATCACGCCCAATTGCGCCGATATGGCCTGCCGCTGGCGCTGTGCCTGCTGACCGCATGCTCGGACAAGCCGGCGCCCGCGCCGCCGGCCGCGCCTGCTGCGGTTGCCGCACCGGCCGACCCCGACGCCTCGCTGTTCGGGCCTACCGAGAAGCTGTTTTTCGAGGCCGGATCGAAGCGGCTGCCGGCCGACAGCACCGAGCTGCTGGCGCGGGTGGCCGAGTCGGCGCGCGCGAACGGCGGCGCGGCGGTGTTGATTTCGGCATTTCACGCCGCAGCAAGCGGCGCGGGCGACGCGGCGGCGAATGCCGAGCTGTCGGCCCAGCGCGCAGATGCGGTGCGCCACGCGCTGGAAGCCAATGGCGTGCCGAAGGAACGCCTGTCGGTGGCCAAGGCCCTGCCGACGGCCGTGGGCACGCCGGCCAGGGAAAGCCAGCGGGTCGAATTGCGCGTGCAATAGCGGGGCCGGGGCTGCGTGTTCAGCCCGAACCCCGTCTGACGCGCCGATTGACGGTGTAACTTAGTTACTTCAGAATCCAGGGGTCGGTTACGACGCCGGTCCGAGGGCCATTCGGAAAGGGATGCCATGAAATCCATCGTTCTTGAAGTCACCCAGCGCATCCGCGAGCGCAGTGCGCCTGCGCGTGCGGCCTACCTGGCGCGGGTCGCCGCTGCCAGCCAGCGCGGCCGCAGCTCCGACCGCATGGGCTGCGCCAACGTGGCCCACGCCTTCGCTGCGCTGCCGGCCAGCGACAAATTCCGCGTGGTGGCTGAGCGGGCGCCGCACCTCGGTGTGGTCACCGCCTACAACGACATGCTGTCGGCGCACCAGCCTTACGAGTCGTTCCCCGAGCTGATACGCGACGAAGCGCGCAAGCAAGGCGCCACGGTGCAGGTCGCCGGCGGGGTGCCGGCGATGTGCGACGGCGTGACGCAGGGCCTGCCCGGCATGGAACTGAGCCTGTTCTCGCGCGACACCATCGCGATGAGCACGGCGGTCGCGCTGACCCACGATGTGTTCGATGCCGCCTTGCTGCTCGGCGTGTGCGACAAGATCGTGCCCGGCCTGCTGATCGGTGCGCTGCACTTCGGCCACCTGCCCTGCGTGTTCGTGCCCGCCGGGCCGATGAGCACCGGCCTGTCGAACAACGCCAAGGCCAAGGTGCGCGAACAGTTCGCGCAGGGCCTGGTCGGCCGCGAGGCGCTGCTGCAGGCCGAGTCGGCGGCCTACCACGGGGCCGGCACCTGCACCTTTTACGGCACCGCCAACAGCAACCAGATGCTGCTCGAAGCGATGGGCCTGCACGTGCCGGGTGCCGCCTTCGTGCACCCGCACGCCGAACTGCGCGAGGCGCTGACGCGCGAGGCGGTCCGGGCCGCGCTGGCGATCACCCGGCAGCAGCGTTTCACGCCGATCGGGCAGCTGGTCGACGAACGCGTGATCGTCAACGCGATGCTCGCGTTGCTGGCCACCGGCGGCTCGACCAACCACCTGATCCACTGGGTGGCGGTGGCGCGCGCGGCCGGCATCAGCATCGACTGGAACGACTTTTCCGACCTGTCGCACGCCACGCCACTGTTGGCCCGCGTGTACCCGAACGGCAGCGCCGACGTGAACCAGTTCCAGGACGCCGGCGGTCCGGGCTTCATCATTCGCGAGCTGCTGGACAACGGCTTCATGCACGCCGACGTGGCCACCGTCGCGGCGGGCGGCCTGGCCGCCTACGGCAGCGTTCCGCAGCGCGCCGGCGACCACCTGACGTGGCAGCCCGTTCCTGCAAAAAGCGGCGACGACAGCATCGTGCGCACCGCTGCCAATCCGTTCAGCGACCACGGCGGCCTGACGCTGCTGACCGGCAACCTCGGCCGCTCGGTGATCAAAACGTCTTCGGTGCCCGACGACCGCCATGTCATCGAAGCGCCGGCCATCGTCTTCCACACGCAGGAGGCCTTGCTGGCCGCCTTCAACGCGGGCCTGCTGGAACGTGACTTCGTGGCCGTCGTCACGCACCAGGGACCACGTGCCTGCGGCATGCCCGAACTGCACAAGCTGACGCCGCCGCTGGCGGTGCTGCAAGGCAAGGGCTTCAAGGTGGCGCTGGTCACCGACGGCCGCATGAGCGGTGCCTCGGGCAAGGTGCCGGCGGCTATTCACGTGAGCCCCGAGGTGCTGGCCGACGGCCCGCTGGGCAAGGTGCGCGACGGTGACGTGATTCGCCTCGACGCCGAGGCGGGCACGCTGAACGCGCTGGTCGACGTGGCGGAGTGGGCGCTGCGCAGCCAGGTGCCGATGACGCCCGAGCAACTGGCCACCAACGCGCACGGCCTGGGCCGCGAACTGTTCGGCGGCATGCGCCGCAATGTCTTGAGCGCCGAAGAAGGCGCCATCACCTGGCTCTGAACCGCACAAGGATGCTCATGAACACGCTCGATCTCGTCCAGCACGGCCCCGTCATTCCGGTCATCGTCATCCATCGCCTCGAAGACGCCGTGCCGATGGCGCAGGCCCTGGTCGACGGCGGCGTGCGAGTGCTGGAGATCACGCTGCGCACCCCCATCGCGCTGCAGTGCATGGCCGCCATCGCGAAGGCGGTGCCGCAGGCCATCGTCGGTGCCGGCACCGTGCGCAGCGCGGCCGATGCCAAGGCGGCGTTCGACGCCGGCTGCCAATTTGCCGTGAGCCCGGGCTACACCGAAGCGGTGGGCCGCGCCTGTCTCGACCTCGGGCTGCCGCTGCTGCCCGGCGTGGCGACCGCCAGCGAAGTGATGGCCGCGAACGCCGACGGCCTGCATTTCCTGAAGTTCTTTCCGGCCACGGCGGCCGGCGGCATTCCGCTGCTGAAGGCGCTGCACGGCCCGTTCCCCGACGTGGTGTTCTGCCCCACCGGCGGCATCACCCTGGCCACCGCGCCGCAGTTCCTGGCGCTGCCGAACGTGAAGGTTTGCGGCGGCTCGTGGCTGACGCCGGCCGACGCGGTGGCGGGTGGCGACTGGCCGCGCATCACCGCGCTGGCGCGCGAGGCGGCGCTACTGACCCGTTGATCAGCTGCGCTGGATCAACTCGACCTTGTAGCCGTCCGGGTCGGTCACGAAAGCGATCACCGTGCTGCCGCCCTTGACCGGGCCGGCCTCGCGGGTGACGGCGCCGCCGCTGGCGCGGATGCGCTCGCAGGCCGCGTAGGCATCGGGCACTGCCACCGCGATGTGGCCGTAGGCCGTGCCCAGCTCGTACGAACTGACGCCGTGGTTGTAGGTCAGCTCCAGCTCGGCATGCTCGGGGTTGGGTCCGTAGCCCAGGAAGGCCAGGCTGTATTTCTGCGACGGGTTTTCGGACTGGCGCAGCAGCGTCATGCCCATCACCTGGGTGTAGAAGTCGATCGAGCGTTGCAGGTCGCCAACGCGCAGCATGGTGTGAAGCAGTCTCATGGTGTGTCGAAGATGAAGCAGGTGGTGGAAGCGTGAGCGTACAGCTTGCCGTCGGTGCCCAGCAGGCGGCCATCGGCGGTGGCCATGCGGCTGCCCAGGTGAATCACCTTGCCGTCGGCGCGCACCAGCGGCACCTTGTCGGTCAGCGGCCGCACGATGTTGATCTTCAGTTCGGCGGTGGTGTAGCTCTTGCCGGCTGGCAACGCCGAGTGCACCGCGCAGCCCAGCGATGAGTCGAGCAGGGTGGCGAACCAGCCACCGTGCACGGTGCCCAAGGGGTTGTAGTGGCGCGTCAGCGGCCGGCCCTGGAACACCGAATGGCCGAAGCCAACGTCGATCAACAGGTAGTCCAGCGTCTGGGCGAATGCCGGTGCCGGCAGTTCGCCGACCAGCATGGCCTGAAGCATCTGCAGGCCGGTCTTGCCGGCCACCTGGTCGGGCCGCGCAACGCCGACGCCGGCCAGGCGCCCGCGCACGCGGGCCTCGTCGGCTTGCCAGCGGGCGAGCACATCGGCGCTGTCTGCAGCGGGCTCGGTGGTGGTGTTGGCGCTATTGACGACGTGGCTCATGATAGTTCCGGAACAGTGCAATTACAAAAATTGTAGCTACAATCTTCGGTATGCGCACACCCGTCGACAAAGCGGCCCTTCCGCAGGGCTGCAGCAACCTGAAGCTGCGGCAGCTCACGCGCCGCGTCAGCCAGCACTTCGATGGATTCGTCAGCGCGGCCGGCCTGAAGACCACGCAGTATTCGCTGCTGGCGCATGTCGACCGGTTGGGCCCGATCCGGCCCGGCGCGCTGGCCGGCCACATGCAGATGGACGCGTCCACCTTGACGCGCAACCTGCAGCCGCTGGTGACTGCCGGCTGGGTGCTGGTGGGCGCTGGCGACGATGGCCGCAGCCGCGCGGTCAGCGTCACCGAGGCGGGGCACGCCAAGCGAATCGAGGCGCAGCGTGCGTGGAAGCGGGCGCAGCTTGCATTGAACCAGCGGCTGGGTGTGGCCACGGTGGCCGAGCTGCATGCATTGCTCGACGATTGCCTGCATCGGCTGGCACAAACCCATGCCGGAGACATCGATGAATGACAGCACCGCCGCGCGCCCGCAGCCGGCCAACGCAATGCCCGCCTGGGGCTGGGTGTTACTGGCCGCAGGCGGCACCTTTGCGCTGACCATGGGTGCGCGCCAGTCGATGGGCCTGTTCCTGAACAACCTGAACACCGGCACCGGCCTGGGCCTGGCGAACATCAGCCTGGCCTTCGCCTTCGGCCAGTTGTGGTGGGGCCTGACGCAGCCGTTCGCCGGCATGGTGGCCGACCGGGTGGGCGCCGGGCGGGTGCTGTTCACCGGTGTCGTTCTGGTGGCGCTGGGCACGGCGCTGGTGCCCTTCATGACCACGACGATCGGCTTGATCTTCGCCATCGGCGTGCTGGCTGCCGGCGGCGCCGGCATGGCCGGACCGTCGGTGTTGATGGCGGCGACCGCCCGCATGATCCCGCCCGAAAGGCGCGGCATCGCCACCGGCATCGTCAATGCCGGCGGCTCGTTCGGGCAGTTCATCTTCGCGCCGCTCGCGGGCGCCATCACTGCGGCTGCGGGCTGGGTGGTGGCGCTGCAATCGCTGGCGCTGCTGACCTTGCTGGCGCTGCCTGCGGCGTGGGTGCTGCGTGGCAGGCCGGGCCGGGCGAGCGGTGCGGTCGGTGCGGCAGCCGCTCCGACCCCGGCGCAAAGCACCGGGCAAGCCGTGCGCACGGCCATCGCCGACCGCAACTTCCGGCTGCTGAGCGTCGGCTTCTTCGTCTGCGGTTTCCACGTTGCCTTCATCGCCACCCACCTGCCGGGTGTGGTGGCCTCGTGCCAGTTGCCGTTGGCGGTGGGCGCGTGGGCGCTGGCACTGATCGGGCTGTTCAACATCATCGGCAGCCTGGGCATCCGCTGGGCCGTCGGCCGCTGGCGCATGAAGTCGCTGCTGTCGTTGATCTACGCGGTGCGCGCGCTGGCGGTGCTGCTGTTCGTGCTGGCGCCGAAGACCGAGTTCGTGATGCTCAGCTTCGCTGCTGCGATGGGCCTGACCTTCCTGTCCACCGTGCCGCCGACCTTCGGCCTGGTGGCCAAGTTCTTCGGCACCGCGCACATGGCCACACTGGCCGGCGTGGTGATGGTGACCCACCAGATCGGCGGCTTCCTCGGGGCCTACCTGGGCGGCAAGTCCTTCGAATGGACCGGTGGCTACGAGTGGATGTGGTACGCCGACATCGTGTTGGCAGTAGGCGCTGCGCTCATTCACTTGCCGATTCGCGAGGCGACGCTGGCGCCGCGCGGCGCTGCGGCCTGAGCCTCAATCGGCCGGGTCGGCGCGGGTGGCTGCCACGCCCGGCAGCACATCGCTGCGGTAGTTGTCTTGCCAGCGTTTCGTCAGCGTCTGGCTGGCGTCCAGCCGTTCGCCGGGCAGGCCGTCGTCGGCATGCCAGTTGGCAATGCGCGACTCGACAGCGAAGTGCGACACCGGGGAAATCGCCGACGGTTCGTCCAAGCTGCCCACCGACAGGTCCATGCGCTCGGAGCCCAGGTACTCGAAGCTCAGCGGCGTGCCGCAGTGAGGGCAGAAGCCACGCAGCGCGAACTTCGACGATGCGTAGAACGTCGGCGGGCTGGCCCATGCGACCTCGCTCTTGCGCAGGTTCAGGAACGCCGCGCGGGTGTTGCCGAAGGCCAACTGGCACATGCGGCAATGGCAGTAGTAGCCCTCGCGGTGGTCGGGCCGCGCGGTGTAGCGGATGGCGCCGCACAGGCAGCCGCCGGTGAGGGCGGGCAGGGTGGGGACTGATTGATCTGTCATGGCCTACCTTCGTCAGCGAATTGAGCACCTGCCCGCTACTTGCACCACTGCTTTTCACCCCCGGTTGTGATGAGTGCCGCCAGTCGCGAATTTCCGCCCATTCGCGAACACGCTGTGCGCCGATCGAGCGCGGCGGCCGACCCGCTACTGCTCTACCAGCTCCACGCGCCGGTTCTTGGCACGCCCGGCTTCCGAGCCGTTGCTGGTGACCGGCGAAAAGTTCGCGACGCCGCGCGCGCGCAGCCGTGCCGCATCGATCTTGTGATCGGCGACCAGCGCGGCGACCACCGCCTCGGCGCGCTTCTGCGACAGCGCCAGGTTCGCGTCGACCGTGCCATGGTTGTCGGTGTGGCCGACGATCAACACCGTCAGCGCCTTGTTGGCTTGCAGCAGCTTGGCCATCTCGGCGAGCTGCGGTTTCGATTCGGGCTTGACCTCGGCCTTCGCGGTGTCGAAGTACAGGCCGTAGAGCGCAATCTTTCCTTCGTCGGCCAGACCGCGCTGCAGCTTGTCGGTGCCGATCACGACTTTGCCGGTTTCCAGTGCGGCCGGCTCGGCCACCAGCACCACCGCCACCGGCGCTTGCCAGATCGAATTCGGTTCGGCCACGAAGACCATCACGAACACATCGGCCCCGTTGCGGCTGGCCTTTGCGCTGACGAAGCGCACGTCGCGATCAATCGAAGATGCCGGAGAAATGCCGTCGGCCCACTTGCGCGGCTGCACCACTTCTTTCGCAAATGCCTCCTTGATGAGCGCCTGGTCACAGGCCTGCATCTCGCAGGCATAGAGCGTCGTGAAGCCCGACTGCTGCAGCGCGGCCTGGTAGTTGCGAAACACCTCGAGTGCCGAGCGCTCCTTGGGCTGCACGTAGAAGTAGCTGCCGAGACGACCCTCGACCGCCGTGGACTTGTCGAACACCAGGCTGCCGTTGGGCCCTGCGCGCCCCGGCCCCGCCGGCACGCGCAGCGCGACGAAGTTTTCCTGCGCCGCGTTTTGCAGCACCGAACCGGCGTAGCGGCTGACCATCAGAGGGTCTTTGGCGCCTGCCATTTCACTGGCCTTGGTCTGGGCCACCGCGACGGGGCCGAAGCCGCAGCCGATCAGAAGCAGCGCGGCGAGAAGAATGCGTGACATGGAACAGCCTCGTGGTTGAGAAAGTGTTGAGAAAGCACCGAGAACGCAGGGCTTGGAAATCGCACGGCTCAGCGCCGCTGCGTCACACGCGCGGTCATCATGGCTGCGCAGCGCAAGTGTCGGCGACGCGCGTCCAGCGCTCGCACAGGCGCGGCGCCAGACCGGCGCAGCGCCTGAAACGGCTGACGCAGGGCTTGATGCGCCAGCCGTTCGGACCGCTGCCCTTGCAGGTTTGCGACTGCGGCGGAACCCCGTCGAGCGAGGACTTCTGGGTCACCGTGCGGTCACCGCTGCGGCCGGCAACGCACTCGGTGCGCTCGAAAGTCGAGGTAACCAGGCTACAGACGGAGCAATCTGTGATGTCAGCCACGGCGGTGTTTGCCGTGTCCGTGTTCGGCGCGTGGTTCGTCACCTGCGTTGCGGTGGAGCCGCTGGAAGCCAGCCGCTACAAGAACGCAGACGGCATCGAGGTGCTGACCAGCCGTAAGACGCCCGTCGCTGCCGCGCCTGTCGTCGCCGCGCCCGTGATGGCGAAACAGCAGCCTGCGGAAACACGCAGCGCAGCGGCCAGCCCGATCGTGATGGTGCGCAAGATCGACCCCGACCTGCAAGCCGAGCGCAACCGCGATCAGAAGACCATCCTGATGCAGGAACTCGTCAACGAAGGCCGCGCGCTGGAGCAGAAGCGCCAGACGCTGCGGTCACAGCGCAGCGCCCTGGACTTGAGCGCCGATCAGCAGCAAACCCTGCGCGAGCAGATTGCCCG
>JANNBZ010000228.1:0-8456 GCA_031386065.1 Burkholderiales bacterium | reverse complement strand
CGGGCACCGATTTTGACCACGGCGTACGCGTCTGTGTTCCTCGACAGCTGGTAGTTGTAGGCGGCCGAGACCGTCGTCTCGGTCAGGTCGGTGAGGGCCGAGGCTTTGGCGCGGTTGTACTGCACGATCACGCGGCCGAGTTCGGTCACGGGCACCGACGCGCCGAAACCGTAGATGGTGGTCTTGCTGTTGGCTGTGGCCTTGGTCTTCACCTGCGTGTACTGGCCGAACAGCTTGGCCAGCTTCAGGTCGTACGACGCGCCAAGTTGAAACGTGTCCTGGCCAGCGAAGCCCGGCGGTGGGCCGAACGCGCTGTTCTTGACCTGCTGGTAGGCCGCCGTGGCCGACAGCGGCCCGTTGAAGTACAGCAGGTTGCCGCCGATGTTGCGGCCGACGGCGCCCGGCGCGCCTTCGCCCACGTTGGCGATCAGGTTGGAGCTGAAGCCGTTCAGGTTCGGCGTGCCGTAAGCCAGCGAGTTGTTCCAGGCGGTGTCGCCGAAAAACGGCAGCAACGACGGCGTGAAGAGCTGGCGGATCGCCGGCGAAAATCCGAACGAGTCCCCGAAGGCGTTGAAGATCACGGTGGAGACGAACAGCGGCGTGGTGTTGCGCCCGATCACGGTGGCACCGAACGCGCCTTGCAGGCCGACATACGCGCTGCGCGCCCAGAAAGCGTCACCGTTGAAGCGGCCAGCCGCGCCCTGGTCGAGCCGCAGGAAGTGTTCGATCGCGAACTTGGCGCGCAGGCCGCCGCCCAGGTCTTCCGAGCCCTTGAAGCCGAGGTAGCTGGTGCTCATGTTGCCGCTGTCGGCCTTCCAGACCTTTTGCGCGCCGGCCGCCTGAAACTGGCCTGCCGACATGTCGAGCAGCCCGTATACATTGAGGGTCGACTGGGCGATGGCGGGTGTCGACAAACCCAGGCCGAGCGATACAGCAGCGGCACCGGCAGCAGCGGCGATTCTGAGCGAACGGGACATGAACGACCTCCTGTGATTCTTCGACGGGGAATGCTTTGCGCACGAGTCTACGCAAGGATCGCGCCCACCATGCGCGAGCGACGCCGAACGAGCCGGCAACTTCCGTGTGTGTGGCAAGCGTGCCACGCCGGTCTGATCAGCGCAGCGGGCCGAAACGCCGCACGCCCCACGGCGACTGCGCCGCCGAACGATTCACGGCAGCTGCGCCGCATAGTGCAGCACGGTGGAGCGCAGCAACTTGGCGTCGATCGGTTTGGTCAGGAAGTCGTTCATGCCGGCGCTCAGCGCCTGCTCGCGCTCCGACACCAGCGCCGCCGCGGTCAGCGCGACGATGGGCAATGCCTGCGCGTCGTGGCGCAGGCGCAATTGCCGGGCTGCCTCGTGCCCGCTCATCTCGGGCATCTGAACGTCCATCAGCACCAGGTCGAACGGATGCGCCTGGTCCAGCGCGCGGTCCACCTCGGCCAGCGCACTGCGCCCGTCGACGGCCTGCACCACCTCGACCCCCCACTGTTCCAGCATCGCCACCACGATCATCATGTTGACCGGGTTGTCTTCGACCACCAGCACCCGGGCACCGGCGAGTTGTTCGACAGCACCCCAGGCGGTGTCGGGCCGGGGCTCGGCGGCCTCGGCCACGGCCAACGGCAATTCGGCCCAGAAGCTGCTGCCCTCGCCGACGCGGCTGTCCACGCCCAGCCTGCCGCCCATCAACAACACCAGCTCGCGGCAGATCGACAGCCCCAGTCCGGTGCCGCCGTAGCGCCGCGTGGTCGAAGTGTCGGCCTGCATGAACGGTGTGAACAGGCGCGCCTGCGTCTCGGGCGAAATGCCCACGCCGGTGTCGGTCACGCGGATTCGCAGCTGGCCCGATTCGGTCACGCTGGCGTGAATGCCCACGCCACCGTGTTCGGTGAACTTGAGTGCGTTGGTGACGAAGTTGCTCAGGATCTGGCGCACCCGAACCGGGTCGCCGTACACGCTGTGCGGCACGTCGGCATGCACCTGCAGGTTCAGGCTCAGGCCCTTCGCCTGTGCCAGTGGCAGGTAGGCCAGGTGGACTGCGTCCAGCATGGCGCGCAGCTCGAAGCGCACCGCCTCCAGCGTGATCTTGCCGGCCTCGATCTTCGACAGGTCGAGGATGTCCGAAATGATGCCGGACAGGCTTTGCGCGCTGTCCAGGATCTGGCGCAGGTACTGCTGGCGCCGCGGCTCGTCCAGGTCGCTGCGCATGGCCAGGCGCGCGAGGCCCAGCAGCCCGTTCAGCGGCGTGCGGATCTCGTGGCTGGTGTTGGCCAGGAAGGCGCTCTTGGCGTGGCTGGCCGACTCGGCCGCGTCGCGTGCGGCCGACAGCGCGAGCTCGATTTCGCGCCGCTCGGTGATGTTTTCGAAGATCCAGATCGCGCCGCCCTGGCTCGGGTCGCCCGGGTTCACCACCTGCACATGCACGCGGCACCAGAACAGGCTGCCGTCGCGGCGCCGGAACTCGTGTTCCAGTTCGAGCGGCTGGCCGGCCGACAGCACCGGCCCGATGGTGCGGCTCATCTGCGCATAGTCGTCGGCGTCTTTCCAGACCACGCGGCCGGGCTGACCCACCAGTTCGCCCACGGGCCAGCCGAACATGCGTTCGAACAGCGGGTTCGCCTGCACGAACAGACGGTCGCGGGTCAGCGCGATGCCGATGGCGGCGTTCTGGAAAATGGCCGTGTGCTCCAGCCGCACGCGCTCGGTTTGCGAGATGTCGCGCAGGTTGGTCACCAGGTAGTCGCGGCCGTCCATCTCGAAGCGAGCGCCGGCCAACAGCGTCGGCACGCTGCGCCCGGACTTGGTTCGCAGCAGCACCGGTCGCCCGGTCATGCGGCCGCTCTGCGCCACTTCGTCGACCATCGCGCTGCGGTCGCGCAGGTCGTTCCAGATGCCGATCTCGATCGACGTCTTGCCGATCAGCTCGTCGGCCGCGTAGCCTGTGAGGCGAAGGAAGCTGTCGTTCACCATCGTGTAGCGGCCGGTCGCCATTTCGGTCAGCGTGATGCTGTCGGGGCTGGTGGCAAACAGGTGCGAGAGCATCGTCTCCGACCGGCGCAGTGCGCCTTCGGCCACCACCCGCGCGGTCACGTCGTGGTAGATCGACATCACCGCCGGGCCGTCCTCGGTGTCGACGCGAACGCCGGTGGCCTGAACACTCAGCTTGCGGCCGCTCAGCGACAACAGGTTGTGATCCACCACCGGCAGCCCCTCGCCCATCGGCAGCCGCGCCAGTTCGGCGACGCGTGCCATGAAGCGCGACCGGGACTCGGGCTCGACGTAGACCTTCGAGATGTCGAAGCCGAGCATCGCCTCGGCGCTGTCGAACCCCAGCATGCGGGCGGCCGCCGCGTTGGCGTCGCGCACGATGCTGTCGCGGTGCAGGATGAACGGCGACGGGGAACGCTCGAACAGCTCGCGGTAGCGGGTTTCGGTGGCCGCCGTGGCCTGCTGCGCCATCACCTGGTTGGTGATGTCGTGGCCGACGCCGATGTAGCCCAGAAACTCGTGGTTGGCGCCGAAGCGCGGCTCGCCGCTGATGCTGACGAAGCGCAAACTGCCCTGTGCATCGCGGCGCCGCGCCAACGTGCCGCTGAACGGCCGGTGTGCCTCCAGGTCGGCCCGGTGCGTCGCGAGCTGCGCGTTGCTCATGCCCAGTCCGGGCAAGTCCCAGGGCGTGTGGCCGAGCCGCTTGTTGCTGTCGATGTAGGAGCCACTGTTCGGGTTGTCCGAAATGTGGGTGAAGCGGAAGTCCCGGTCCTGCTCCCAATACCAGTCGACGCCGATGCGCAGCAGCGTGCTGATGCGGCGCTCGCGCTCGTCGACCTGGCGGTGCGATTCGTTGGCCAGCTGCGTCATCACGATGCCCAGGCCCCAGCCGGCGCACAACAGGATCAGCTGGATCGTCAGCGGCTGCGACAGCGGCATTACGGTCACGGTCAGCGCCCCCGGCAGGCGGCCGCTCGCCTCGGCCCAGGCCAGGCCGGCGGTCGCCACCGCGCAGGCCACCGCCAAGCCGGCACCGTGACGGCGACCGGCCAGCACCGTCAGCCCGCAGACGATCAGCGAAAAGAAACCCAGCGTGATGGCGTGCACTCCGAGCTGGGTGCTCCAGGCCAGCACGCCGACCAGCGCACTGGCTGCCCAGCTCATGGCCAGCACGGCGCGGCGGGTGTTCATGCGATGGGCGTTCAAACGGGCCACTGCGAAGGCGAAGGCCATCGCCATGCAGGCGGCCACCAGGATGAGCTTGACCAGCGGCGGCAGCTGCATCGGCTGCAGGCCGATCGACAGCGCCCCCGCCATGCAGGCCAGCGCGCCGACGACGAAGAAGCGCCGCGTCATCGCCAGGTTCATCACCTGACGCGACTCGGACGGAGCAAATGCGGTGGGGTCGGGAGCCAAGGTTTTGGCGGCGCGGGGTCCGGTGGGCGGCAGGGATCGGGTGCGCCGTCAGACTGGCCACACGCCGCGCGAGCACCAGTTATAGCGGCTTTGAGCGCACACGAAAGCGCCGAAAGGCATCGTTTTCCCGGGCTGTTCTCGATGCTGTCACGCCGCCCGTGCGCGTGACCTCCGCTCAACGGCAGCGCGCCGCCAGCGCCGGCATCGGCGTCCAGACGGCGGCACACCGCTTCGGCCTGCAGTTCATCCCGCTGCTGCGCGAACGCTGCTTCTTCGCGGTGAACACCGCAGCGTTGCAGCAGCCCAAAGTGCAGGGCTCGCTGCGCTTGTTGCAGTCAGCGGCGATGCGGGCTGCCATTGCGGCTTTGAAGGGACCAATGCGCCGGTGATCTTCTCATCGGTCCTGTAAATCGTCCAGCAGCCCGCACGCTATCCGGTTGTCGGACTGGAGTTTGAATGGCAACACGCACCACTCGATGAAGGCTGCACATCATGAAACGAACTACAAGACTGGCCGGATGATCCAATGAGGGCGCGCTCGAAAGCGTCAGTGAAACACCGGCCAGTTGCGAGGCGCAAACGCCTGGCTCGCTTCCCCAACCAGGGAAACTGCCCCTCAGACCCCCAGCAACTTCGCCAGCGGCCCATGGTTGGCGCTCAACGTGGCCGACTCACCAGCCAGCACCACGCGGCCTTTTTCCAGCACCACCGCGCGGTCGGTGTGGGCCAGCACGGCGCGGTAGTTGCGGTCGACGATCAGGGTGCTGATGCCGCTGCTGCGGATGGCGCTGACCACGCGCCAGATCTCGGCCACGATCAGCGGGGCCAGGCCTTCGGTGGCTTCGTCGAGGATCAACAGGCGCGGGTTGGTCATCAGTGCGCGGCCGATGGACAGCATCTGCTGCTCACCGCCCGACAACTGCTGCCCGCCGTGGGCCAGCCGCTCGCCCAGGCGCGGAAAGGTGGCCAGCACGCGTTCGAAGGTCCAGTGTTTGCGGCCGTCGATGCCGGCGCGGGCCGACATCAGCAGGTTCTCGCGCACCGACAGGTTGGGGAAGATGCCGCGACCTTCGGGCACGTAGCCGATGCCCAGGCGCGCCATGCGCTCGGGCGCGCGGCCGGTCACGTCTTGCGCGCGGCTGCCTTCGCCCCAGCGCACCTGGCCCGAGGCCGGCCGCACGTAGCCCATCAGGCTGCGGATCAGCGTGGTCTTGCCCATGCCGTTGCGCCCCAGCAGGCCCATCGCCGTGCCCTCGGACAGGCTCAGGTCCACGCCGCGCAGGATGTGGCTGTCGCCGTAGAAAGTGTTGAGCGACTGAACGGCCAGCATCAATTGCCCCGGCCGGTGCTGACGGTGGGAGGGCCTGCTGCAGACACGTCGGCGTCCTCGCCCAGGTAGGCGATCTGCACCTCGCGGTTGCTGCGAATGCGCTGCGGCAGATCGCTGGCGATGACCTCGCCGTTGACCATCACGGTGATGCGGTCGGCCACGCGAAACACCGCGTCCATGTCGTGCTCGACCAGCAGCACCGCGTGGCCGTGCTTCAGCGTGTTCAGCAGCTTGATCATGCGGTCGGTCTCTTCCGAGCCCATGCCGGCCAGCGGCTCGTCGAGCAGCAGCACACGGGGCCGCGTGGCAACGCACATCGCGATTTCAAGCTGACGCTGGCCGCCGTGGCTGAGCGAGCCGGCGCTGCGCTGCGCATCGTCGTGCAGGCCGGCGGCGTCGAGCGCCTGGTGCGCCGCGCGCACGCTGGCGCCGCAGCGCGCCGCCGATTCCCACAGCGCCCACGGGCGCGGCTGCGCAGCCTGGGCCGCGAGGCGGCAGTTCTCGAACACGCTGAAGGCCGGGAAGATGGTGGTGCGCTGGTAGCTGCGGCCGATGCCGGCGCGCGCGCGCCGCGGCTGCGACCACGCGGTGATGTCCAGGCCGTTGAAATGAACCGTGCCCGCAGAGGCCGGCAACTCGCCCGACAGCATATTGATCAGTGTCGATTTGCCGGCGCCGTTGGTGCCGATGACGGCGTGCACCTCGCCCACGTGCAGGTCCACCGACACCGCGTTGACGGCGGTCAGCCCGCCGAAGCGGCGCGTCAGCTGCGCCGCCTGCAGCAAGGGGCGCGCTTGGGTTGCGATGTGCGCTGCGATGGGCGCGTCGTCGGGGTTATTCACGGGCTGCTTTCGATTGCGCGAACACCGCCGCCGGCGAGCGCCGCGCGCCCCAGCGTTGCCCCAGGCCGATCAAGCCTTTCGGCAGCAGCGCAACGAAGGCGATGATGCTCAGGCCCAGCGTCAGTTGCCAGTGCGCGGCCAGCGAGCCGAGCAGGGCTTCGGACTGGAACAATTCCTTTAGCAGCGTGAACGCCACTGCACCGATCACGGCGCCGCGAAGGTGGCCGATGCCGCCCAGGATGATCATCAACAGCACCGCGCCCGACTCGTGCCAGCTCAGCAGTTCGGGGTTCACCGCACCGTCCTTGATGGCCAGCAGCGCGCCCGCCAGGCCGGCCAGCGCACCGGCCATCACGAAGGCCGCCAGCTTGTAGCCGTAGGTGGAAAAACCGGCCGCGCGCATGCGCTGTTCGTTGACGCGGATGCCGGCCAGCGCGTGGCCGAAACGCGAGCGTTGAATCAGCGCCAGCAACGCGTAAGTGCCGGCCAGCGCGGCCAGCACGACGTAGAACATGTGGCCCTTGTCGTCGAGGTTGAGCCAGGTGCGGCCGGCCGCTTCGAACACCGGTTTGGTGTACAGGAACAGGCCGTCGCTGCCGCCGGCCAGTTTGGTGTCGTGGAACACGAAGTACGCCATCTGCGCGAAGGCCAGCGTCACCATGATGAAGTAGACGCCCTTGGTGCGAAGGCTCAGCGCACCGACGAACAGCGCATACAGCGCCGCCGCCGCCACTGCGCACGCCAGCAGCCAGCCCAGCGACGCGGCCGGCCCCTGGCCCGCCGCCAGCACCGCCACGTAGGCGCCGATGCCGAGGAAGGCCGCGTGGCCCAGGCTGACGAGGCCTGTCACGCCCACCAGCAGTTCGAGGCTGAGCGCGAAGATCGCGTAGATGGCGATTTTCACCACCAGGTCGTGGGTGTAGGGCGTGAGCACCAGCGGCAGCAGCGCCAGCAGCATCAGGGCGATCAGCGGCACCTGCCAGCCTCGGGTGGTGCCCATCAGTAGCCGCGCTTCATCAAACCCTCGGGGCGCCAGACCAGGATGACGGCCATCAGCAAATACACGCCGATGCCGCTCAGTTCGGCGAAGAACACCTTGCCGAAGGTGTCGACGAAGCCGACCAGCAACGACGCGATCAGCGCCCCGGTGATCGAGCCGATGCCGCCGATCACCACCACCACGAAGCAGATGATCAGCACGCTGCCGCCCATGCCGGGATACACCGACGACATCGGCGCGGCAATCATGCCGGCCAGTGCGGCCAGCGCCACGCCGCCGGCGAACACCACGCGGTAGAGCAGCTTGATGTTGATGCCCAGGCCGCGCACCATGTCGCGGTTGCTGGCGCCGGCGCGAATCATCATGCCCAGCCGCGTCTTGTTCACCACCAGGTACAGCGCCAGCGCCAGCACGATGCAGGCGGCCGACGCGAACAGCCGATACCACGGGTAGCTCATCAAGCTGCCCAGCGCGAAGCTGCCCGACAACCAGGCCGGTGCCTGCACGCCGTGCACGTCGTTGCCCATCAGCAGCGCACGCACTTCCTCGAACACCAGGATCAGCGCGTAGGTCATCAACACCTGCTGCAAGTGCTCGCGCTGGTACAGGTAGCTGAAGAACACCCACTCCAGCACGAAGCCGAACACCGCCGCCAGCAGCGTGCCCACCAGCAGCATCAGCACGAACTGGTCGGCAAAGTACGGCACCAGCGCGAACGCCATGTAGGCGCCCATCATGTAGAAGCTGCCGTGCGCCAGATTGATGACGCCCATGATCCCGAAGATCAGCGTCAGCCCGCTGGCCACCAGGAACAGCAGCAGGCCGTACTGAACCGCGTTCAGGCACTGGACGAGGAAGGTGGCGAGGTCCATGTCAGG
>JANNBZ010000184.1:0-66385 GCA_031386065.1 Burkholderiales bacterium | reverse complement strand
CGGCAAGCTGCTCAGCACGCTGCATGAAGGCGCGATCGTCAACGGCGTCGTCAAGAACATCACCGAGTACGGCGCGTTCGTCGACCTCGGCGGCATCGACGGCCTGCTGCACATCACCGACATGGCCTGGCGCCGTGTGCGCCACCCGAGCGAAGTGGTTCAGGTCGGCCAGGAACTGCAAGCCAAAGTGCTCAAGTTCGACGCCGAGAAAAACCGCGTCTCTCTCGGTATCAAGCAGTTGGGTGATGACCCGTGGCACGGCGTGTCGCGCCGCTACCCGAACGCCACCCGCCTGTTCGGCAAGATCACGAACATCGCCGACTACGGCGCGTTCGTCGAGATCGAGCCGGGCATCGAGGGCCTGGTGCACGTCTCCGAAATGGACTGGACCAACAAGAACGTCGCCCCGAGCAAGATGGTCTCGCTCGGCGACGAAGTCGAAGTCATGGTCCTCGAGATCGACGAAGACAAGCGCCGCATCAGCCTGGGCATGAAGCAATGCAAGGCCAACCCGTGGGAAGAGTTCTCGACCACCGTGCAGCGCGGTGACCGCGTCAAGGGCCCCGTCAAGTCGATCACCGACTTCGGCGTGTTCGTGGGCCTGGCAGCCGGCATCGACGGCCTGGTGCACCTGTCCGACCTGTCCTGGCACGAGCCGGGCGAAGCGGCCGTGCGCAACTACAAGAAGGGCCAGGAAGTCGAAGCCATCGTGTTGGCCGTCGACGTGGACCGCGAGCGCATCTCGCTCGGCATCAAGCAGCTCGACTCCGACCCGTTCACGACCTACACCACGGTCAACGACCGTGGCATGGCCGTGACCGGCAAGGTCAAGACGGTTGATGCGCGTGGCGCCGAGATCGAACTCAACGCCGACGTGACGGGCTACCTGCGCGCTTCCGAGATCAGCCGTGACCGCGTGGAAGATGCGCGCAACGTGCTGAAGGAAGGCGATGAAGTCAACGCCGTGATCCTGATGGTTGACCGCAAGACGCGTTCGATCCAGCTGTCGATCAAGGCCAAGGACAACGTCGACAACCAGGAAGCCATGCAGCGCCTGGCCCAGACCAGCGAGCGCGAGAACGCTGGCACCACGAGCCTGGGCGCACTGCTGCGCGCCAAGCTCGACAACCAGAAGGACAACGGCTAAGGCTGTTGTGACATGACCCGCTCCGACCTCGTGGCCCAGCTGGCTGAGCGTTTCAGCCAGCTGACCCACCGCGACGCGGAGTTCGCGGTCAAGACCATCCTCGATGCAATGTCTGCGGCGCTCGCCAAGGGGCACCGCATCGAGATCCGTGGTTTCGGCAGCTTCTCGATCAACCGCCGCCCGCCCCGTGTGGGCCGCAACCCGCGCAGCGGCGAGCAGGTGGTGATCCCCGAGAAGCTCGTCCCCCATTTCAAACCTGGCAAGGCGCTGCGTGAAGCGGTCGATGCGCAGGTGCCGCTGGCGGCCGAGCCCGTGGCGCGCGCGACCAAGGCGCCCGTTGTCTGACGGCCGTTTTCACCGTTCATGCGCCTCATCGTCTGGCTCGTTCGAGCCGCCATCGTCTTCACGCTGTTCGCGTTCGCGCTGAACAACCAGCACGACGCTGCGATCCGCTGGTTCTTCGGCCAGGAGTGGCGTGCGCCGATGGTGTTCATCGTGTTGGCTGCATTTGCGCTGGGCTGCGCCTTCGGCGTGTTCGCGATGGTGCCAAGCTGGTGGCGGCACCGCCGCGTGGCACGCAAGCACGCGCCGGTGATTGCTGCGGTGGACGAGCCCGCACCACCGAGAGCCGCAGCTGAGATCACCCTGCCGCACCCGCCCCGCGATGGACTTTGACCTGCAGTGGCTGCTGCTCGGGCTGCCCCTCACCTTCGCGCTCGGCTGGGTCGCGTCACGGTTCGATGTGCGCCAATGGAAGCGTGAACAGAAAGACTCACCGAAGGCCTACTACAAGGGACTGAACCTGCTGCTCAACGAACAGCACGACAAGGCCATCGACGCCTTCATCGAGGCCGTTCAGCACGACCCCGACACATCCGACCTGCACTTTGCGCTTGGCAACCTGTTCCGCCGGCGCGGCGAATACGAGCGCGCAGTGCGCGTGCACGAGCACCTGCTGAACCGCGCCGACCTGCCCGCGAGTGAACGTGACCGCGCCCAGCATGCGCTGGCACAAGACTTCATGAAGGCCGGCCTGCTCGACCGCGCCGAGGCCGCCTACCTTGCGCTCGACGGCACCGCGTTCGACACCGAGGCGCGGCTCGCGCTGCTGACGCTGCATGAACGCTCACGCGAATGGCGCGCCGCCGCAGACGTGGCCAGCAAGCTGGAGCAACGGGGCACCGGCTCGTTCGCATCACGCATCGCGCACCACTGGTGCGAGATCGCGCTGGAGGCCGATGCGCAAGCCCAGACCGCCGATGCCGACGCCGCCCTGCAACGCGCCCGCGAAGCCGCCCCGCAAGCCGCCCGCCCGCTCGTGCTGGCCGGCCAGCGCGCGCTGCGCAGCGGTGACCACGCGCAGGTGCTGGCGCTGTGGGGCGAGTTGATGGTCACGCACCCCGTCATGTTCAACCTCGTCGCGCGGGACTACGCCCGCAGCGCGCTGGCCACCGGCCAAGGCCCGGCGGCGCTGCAGCGGCTGCAGGCGCTGTACGCACGCGCGCCGGCGATGGACCTGCTCGACGCGCTCGCCCTGCTCGACGCGCGCCTTGAAGCGCAGCGCGAGCGCCTGCTCGCGCAGTTGCGCGAGCACCCCACCTTGTCGGCCGCGCAAGCCCTGCTCGGTCAGCAAGGAGATGCGCCGTTCACCGCCACCGAAACCAAGGCGCTGCGTGACGCGGTCGGCCGTGCCGCACAACCGTTGCAACGCTACCGTTGCGCCGCCTGCGGCTTCGAGGCACAGCACTACTTCTGGCAATGCCCCGGCTGCCTGAGCTGGGACAGTTACCCGCCGCAGCGGCTTGAGGACCTGTGATGAAGTCGACCCCAGCCACCGCGGTCACGCGCGAGCAGATGGCACGCGCCCGGGTGCTCGTCGTCGGCGACGCCATGCTCGACCGCTACTGGTTCGGCGCCGTCGACCGCATCTCGCCGGAAGCGCCGGTGCCGGTCGTGCGTGTCACGCGCGAGGAAGAACGCCTGGGCGGCGCCGCCAACGTGGCGCTGAACGTCAAGACGCTGGGCGCGCAGGCCACCTTGCTCACCGTGGTCGGCGTCGACGAGCCCGCCCGCACGCTGCGCCGGCTGCTCGAAGAACAAGGCGTCACTGCGTTGCTCGGCAGCGACCCGCAGCTCTACACCATCGTCAAACTGCGCGTCATCGGCCGGGCGCAGCAACTGCTCCGCGTGGACTTCGAGAACCAGCCCGACCATGAGGTGCTGGCCAGCATGCTGAGTGACTTCGAGCGCGTGCTGCCCGAGCATGACGCCGTGCTGTTCTCCGACTACGGCAAGGGCGGCCTGACGCACCTGCCGCACATGATCGAACTCGCGCGCCAGCATGGCAAGCCGGTGCTGATCGACCCCAAGGGGGCCGACTACAGCCGCTACGCGGGTGCGACCGTCATCACGCCGAACCGGGCCGAGTTGGCGCAGGTGATCGGCGCGTGGAGCAGCGAAGCGCAACTGCACGAGCGCGTCGAGCGCCTGCGCGCCGAGCACAAGCTCGGCGCCCTGCTGCTCACACGGTCCGAAGACGGCATGTCGCTGTTCGACACGGTCGACGGCGCGCCGGCGCATGCGCACGTCCCCGCGCAGGCGCGCGAGGTGTTCGACGTGACCGGCGCCGGCGATACCGTGATCGCCACGCTCGCCGCCATGCTCGCGTGCGGCGCGAGCCTGCGCGAAGCGATGCCGGTCGCCAACCGCGCCGGCGGCATCGTGGTCGGCAAGTTCGGCACCGCCAGCGTCGCGTTCGACGAGTTGTTCCCCCACATGAAAGCATCCGCATGAGAGTCGTGGTCACAGGCGCGGCCGGCATGATCGGCAGCAACATCGTGCAGGGCCTGAACGCCATCGGCATCGACGACGTGATCGGTGTCGACGACCTGACCGACGGCCCCAAATACCGCAACCTTCTGGGCGCGCAACTGAGCGACTACTTCGACCGGAGCGAGTTCTACGCCCGCTTCGCGCGGCGCGAGTTCGGCCACGTCGACGCCGTGTTCCACGAAGGCGCCTGCTCCGACACGATGGAGCACAACGGCCGCTTCATGCTCGACACCAACTACC
This sequence comes from Burkholderiales bacterium, assembly GCA_031386065.1. Classification (GTDB taxonomy): domain Bacteria; phylum Pseudomonadota; class Gammaproteobacteria; order Burkholderiales; family Burkholderiaceae_C; genus JANYJJ01. Next base: position 62,166 of record JANNBZ010000184.1, on the reverse strand, counting down.
GCTGCTCGAAAGACCTGCTCGACGCCTGCCAGGCGCAGGGCACGCGGCTGCTCTATGCCTCGTCGGCCGCCACCTACGGCGGCAGTGCCGCGTTCCGCGAAGAGCCGGCGTTCGAGCGCCCGCTGAACGTGTACGGCTACTCGAAGCTGCTGTTCGACAACGTGGTGCGGCGCATGTTGCCTAGCTCGAGCTCGGGTCCATTCACGCAGGTCGCGGGCTTCCGCTACTTCAACGTCTACGGCCCGCGCGAGCAGCACAAGGGCCGCATGGCGTCGGTCGCGTTCCACCACTTCAACCAGTTCCGCGAGAACGGCAAGGTCAAGCTGTTCGGCGAGTACGGCGGCTATGGCCCCGGCCAGCAGAGCCGCGACTTCGTGTTCGTGGACGACGTGGTGGCTGTGAACCTGTGGTTCCTGCAGCACCCTGATCAAAGCGGCATCTTCAACCTCGGCACTGGCCGCGCCCAGCCGTTCAACGACGTGGCCGTGGCCACCGTGAACGCCCAGCGAGCGGCCGCTGGCGATGCGCCGCTGGCGCTGGCCGAGATGGTGAGTACAGGGTTGATCGAGTACACCCCATTCCCCGAGGCGCTGGTCGGTAAGTACCAGTGCTTCACCGAGGCCGACCTGGCGCGCCTGCGCGCCACTGGTTGCCACCACCGGTTCGCCGATGTAGCCACCGGCGTGGCCGCCTACGCCGCCTGGCTGGCAGCGGCGGGCTGATTCTTTTGCCGCAGGGTCAACCCTGTCGACAGACCCTTCGTTATGACTCCAGCGCCGACGGCACCGTGCCCGGCGCGCAACCTTTCCACCACGATCCGAGGAACGCCATGATCAAGAAAATTCTCGCCGCCATGCTGGCCCTGTTCGCCGCCGTCGCATTCGCCGCGGTCGATGTCAACAAGGCGACGCAAGCCGAACTCGAAGCCGTCAAGGGCATCGGCCCGTCGATCGCGGGCAAGATCCTCGACGAGCGCAAGAAGGGTTCGTTCAAGGACTGGCAAGACATGGTCGAGCGCGTCAAGGGCGTGGGCGAAGGCAATGCCGCCAAGTTCTCGACCGAAGGCCTGACCGTGAACGGCGCTGCCTTCAGCGGCGCACCGGCCAAGGCAGCTGCTCCGGCGGCCGCCAAGAAGGAAGAAAAGAAGGAAGACAAGAAGGCGGCAGCACCGGCTGCTGCGCCCGTGACCACCGCACCGGCAACCGCCGCCCCGATGGCCAAGGCCGACGCCGCGCCGATGGCCAAGGCCGATGCAGCCAAGCCCGCCGCCGCTGCATCTGCCCCGAGCGCTGACGACAAGAAGGCTGCTGCCAAGAAGGAGAAGGAAGACAAGAAGGCCGCCAAGGCCGCTGCTGCCGACGAAGCCAAGAAGGCCAAGGCCGACAAGGCTGCAGCGAAGGCCGACGCCAAGGCCGACACCAAGAAGGCTGCGAAGGAAGACAAGCCTGCCGCTGCTGCCGCACCGGCCAGCGCCGCGAAGAAGTAAGCCCGCGGCTGGCCCGACCAGGCCTGTGGCAACGCAGGCCGGCCCGGCCTGTGATGCGATCAGCGCCCCGCCCCGTGCGGGGCGTTTTCATGGGGCCGCCGCAAGCTCCTCGCGCGGCGCGCTCGGCACGCTCGGCGCGCTGCCCACCCAGCCGAAAAAGCGCAGCACCTCTTCGCGCTTGGCCAGCGTGTCACGCACGCCCAGCGCCATCAGCTCGCGCGTGTACGGCGCTTCGAACAGCAGGTAGCTCGCCAGCGCCGCGCCCCGCGCATCGCTGCCTTGCCCTTGCACACCCAGGCCGCGCAGCATGGCCCGTATGGGCAGCGGCAACTCGCCCAGGTGGCGCGCCGCAATGTCGTCGAGCCGCTGGCTCGGCGAGATCACGAGCACGTCGATCGGCTTGAGCCGGGTCGCCGCGCGCTGTTCGGGCGTGAGCAGCGCGAGCGTCGTGTTGATGCGCTGCAGGCGCTCCACATCAACCGCCAACGCATCCAGGAAGATGCTCGAAAGCGCATGCCCAGCCACCTGCGCCAGGTTCGGGTACTCGCTGCTGCCCGCGCGCTGGCCCGGTGGCTCGTGCATGCGCCCGGCACCGACCACGAGGATGCGCTCGGCGCCCAGATGCACCGCCGGCGATATGGGCGCGGCCTGGCGCATCGAGCCGTCACCGCAGTACTCGGCATGGCCGTCGATGTCGAGCGCCACGGCAGGGAACACGAACGGAATTGCCGACGACGCCATCAGGTGCGGCACGCCGATGGCGTCGCGCACGGCGATGCGCTGCGAGCGCGTCCACGGCAGGATGTGCTCGACCGCGTCGTAGAAGGTCACGTGCAGCCCCGTGCCATAGCTCGACGCGGTCACGGCCAGGCCGTGCAGGTGCCCCTGCGCCATCATCTGCTGCAGCCGTTCGGTGCTGACGAGCCGTGTCAGCAGCCCTTGCAGCGGCGTGTTGTCGAGCAGCGAGCGCGGCCGCGCGCGGCGCCAGCGGGCGATCACCCAGCCGATCGACAGCATCGTGAGCCAGCGCGCGCCGGTGCGGATCACCCCCATCGAATCGGCCCGGTACACCTGCTCGGCATGGAAGTTCCGCCACACCTCGCACAGCATGTTGACCGCGCCGTCGAAGTCGTCGGCGCGGCACGCGAGAGCCGCCGCGTTGATGGCACCGGCCGAGGTGCCGGCGATCACCGGGAACGGGTTGCCGGCGGGCGCCGCACCGGTGGATTGCGCGTCACGCCGAATCTGCGCAATCGCCTGCAGCACGCCGACCTGGTAGGCCGCGCGCGCGCCGCCGCCCGAGAGCACGAGGCCAGTGACCGGGCCGGGCGCGGCAGAGGTGGGTGCGGATACGGCCATGTCACCTTATCGGTTCGGCGGCGCCAAACCTGACACGCGCGGCTTCGCGCGTCGCATCATGGGCAGCCGGACACGCCGCTGCACGAGGCTCACTCGTACACGACCACCGCCTGCCCGCCATGCGCCGCCGCACGCCAGCGGTCGAGTGCGTCGTCGGTCGGGTAGAAGCGGGCCGCATCGCCCAGGTCGAGCTCGCCACTGGCGCTGGCACGCAGCAGTTGCAGCCGCACGGTCAGGCCTTGCGGCAGGTCGCCCTGCTCGGTGGCAATGCGCCGCTGCGGGAAGTCGCGCAGCACCTCGGCCACTGGCGGAACACTGCCGTTCACGTTCACGCGCAGGTACTTGCCGAAGCGGCAGCGCGCGGCCGCCAGGTCCCACACCGCGCTCACGTTCAGGCGCAGGCCGCCGGAGAAGCGGTCGAGCTGCACCTTGCCTTGCACGATGATGAGCTCGTCGTCTTTGAGCAGGTCGCGGTTCGCGTTCAGCAGGTCTTCGTTGGCAACCGCCTCGATGGGCTCGGTCTTGTCGTCGAGCTTGAAGATCGCCACGCGCCCGCGCTGGCCGTTGACGATTCGCAGGTCGCTCACGATGCCGGCGAGCAACTGCACATCGCGGCTGTCCATCAGGTCGGCGATGCGGCGCTTGGCGAAGCGCCGCACTTCGTCGGCGCTCTGGTCGAACAAGTGGCCCGAGAGGTAGAAGCCGAGCGCCGCCTTCTCCAGCAGCAAACGCTGCTTGATGCTCCACGGCTCGGCCGCCTCCAGCTCGGGCTCCTGCGTGCTTGCACCGTGCACGCTGGCATCGTCATCGGCAAAGTCGAACAGGCCGCCTTGGTCGGCGTGTGCGGCCTGCGCATCGGCCCAGTCCATCGCGAGGCTCGCGCTTGCGAGCATGCGCGAGCGCTCGGGGTGCAGCGCATCGAACGCGCCCGACTTGATCAGCGCCTCGATCACACGCTTGTTGATGCGGCTGCGGTCCACGCGCGCGCAGAAGTCGAACAGGCTCGTGAACGGGCCCCCTTCGGTGCGCGCCGCAACGATGGCTTCGATCGCGCCCTGCCCCGTGCCCTTGATGGCGCCCAGGCCGTACTGCACCACGGTGTCGGACGCGGGCACGAAGCGGTGCACGCCCTGGTTCACATCGGGCGCGAGCACGGTGACGCCGAAGCTCTTCGCGTCGATCAGCAGCACGCGCAGCTTGTCGGTGTCGTCGGCCTCGACCGTCATGTTCGCCGCGAAGAACTCGGCCGTGCAATACACCTTGATCCAGGCCGTGTGATACGCCAGCAGCGAGTAAGCGGCCGCGTGCGACTTGTTGAAGCCGTAGCCCGCGAACTTCTCCATCAGGTCGAACACTTCGTCGGCCACAGCGGGGCTGATGTGCTTCGCGGCCGCCCCGTCGCGGAAGATTGTGCGGTGCGTGGCCATCTCTTCGGCCTTCTTCTTGCCCATCGCGCGGCGCAGCAGGTCGGCGCCACCGAGCGAGTAGCCGCCCAACACCTGCGCGGCCTGCATCACCTGCTCTTGATAGACCATCACGCCGTAGGTTTCGCCGAGCACGGTTTCGAGCAGCGGGTGCGGGTAGCTCACCTCTTCCTTGCCGTGCTTGCGGGCGCAGAAGGTCGGGATGTTCTCCATCGGCCCGGGGCGAAACATGGCGTTCAGCGCGATCAGGTCTTCGATGCGGGTGGGCTTTGCGTCTTTCAGCATGCGCTGCATGCCCGCGCTTTCGAACTGGAACACCGACTCGGTGCGGCCGTCCGAGAAGAGCTTGTAGACCCGTGCGTCGTCGAGCGGCAGCCGGTCGTAGTCGAAGGCTGCGTGTTGCGGCCGGCGCGCCTTGATGAACTCTTTCGCGAGCTCGAGAATCGTCAGCGTGGCCAGGCCCAGGAAGTCGAACTTGACGAGGCCGATGGCCTCCACGTCGTCCTTGTCGAACTGGCTCACCGCGCTGTCGCTGCCGGGTTGCATGTAGAGCGGGCAGAAGTCGGTGATCTTGCCGGGTGCTATCAACACCCCGCCGGCGTGCATGCCGACGTTGCGGGTCAGGCCCTCGACGCGCATCGCCAGCGCCAGCAGTTCGGCCACCTCTTCTTCGGCGGCTTCGCGTTGTTCGAGTTCGGGCGCTTCCTTGCGGGCGTAGATGAGCCCGGCCTCGGGCTCGGCCGGCACGCGCGCCAGCGTGACCTGCTTGCCCGGTGGCGCCGGGATCAGCTTGGCGATCGAGTCGACATGACCATAGCCCATGCCCAGCACGCGGCCCACGTCGCGCAGCGCGGCCTTCGCGGCCATGGTGCCGAAAGTGGCGATCTGGCTGACTGCATCACGGCCGTACTTCTGCTTCACGTAGTCGATCACGCGCTCGCGGTTGCCTTGGCAGAAGTCGATGTCGAAGTCGGGCATCGAGACCCGCTCGGGGTTCAGGAAGCGCTCGAACAGCAGGTTGTATTGAAGCGGGTCGAGGCCGGTGATACCCATCGAATACGCGACCAGCGAGCCCGCGCCCGAGCCGCGCCCCGGCCCCACCGGGCAGCCATTGTTCTGGGCCCAGTTGATGAAGTCGGCCACGATCAGGAAGTAGCCCGGGAAGCCCATCTTCAGGATCGTCGCGATCTCGAAGTCCAGCCGCTCGACATAGCGGGCGCGTTGGCCCTCACGCACGGCGGCGTCGGGGTAGAGCTGCGCGAGCCGCTTCTCCAGGCCCTCGTGCGAGGCGATGCGGAAATACGCGTCCATCGCGAGCGGCACGCCGTCGACCACGGGCGTCGGGAAGTCCGGCAGCTGGGCCTGGCCGAGCACGAGGCTCAGGTTGCAGCGGCGCGCGATCTCGACCGTGTTGCGAACGGCGCTGGGCAGGTCGGCAAACAGCGCTTCCATCTGCGCCTGGGTCTTGAAGTACTGCTCTTCGCAAAAGCGCTTGGCGCGCTTCGGGTTGCTGAGCAACTCACCCTCCGACACGCACACGCGGGCTTCATGCGCCTCGAAGTCGTCGGCCTGCGCAAACTGCACCGGGTGCGTGGCCACCACCGGCAGCTTCAGTTCCGCCGCCAGTTGCACTGCGGCGCGCACGTGGGCCTCGTTGCCGGGCAGGCCGGCGCGTTGCAGCTCGATGTAGAAGCGGCCCTTGAACAGTTGGGCCAGCCGCGTGGCAAGCAGCGCCGCACGCTCCGCATCACCCGCCACCAGGGCCTGCCCGACCGGGCCCAACTCCGCGCCCGAGAGCACGATCAAGCCCTCGCCGAGCTCGGCCAGCCCCTCCCACGTGACGCAAGCCAGCCCGCGCTGCACATTGCGCAGCCAGGCGCGCGACAGCAGCTCGCACAGGTGGTGATAGCCCTCGCTGTTCTGTACCAGCACCACGAGGCGGCTGGCGGCCTTCTCGCCGCCTTGCGGCTCCAACCAGAGGTCGGCGCCGATGATCGGCTTGATGCCGCGCTTGCGCGCCGCGCTGTAGAACTTGACGGCGCCGAACAGGTTGGCCAGGTCGGTGATGGCGAGGGCGCCCTGGGAATCGGCCGCCGCCGCGGCGACGGCATCGTCGATGCGCAAGGTGCCGTCGACGACGGAAAATTCGGTGTGGGTACGCAGGTGAACGAAGGCCATCCGGGCATTTTAGGGAGTGGGCCTTTGAAGAAAGACGGCCTCGTAAAATTACGCCCGTGACATCGACACTGAACATCGCCGCGTACCGCTTCGTCGCATTGACCGACTTGCAGGATTGGCGAGCCCGCATCCGGGCGCAGGCCGAGGCGTGTGCGCTCAAGGGAACGGTGCTGCTGGCCGGCGAAGGCATCAACCTGTGCCTGGCCGGCACCGAGGCCAACGTGCGCCGCTGGCTGGGCTGGCTGCAGGCGCAAGAGCCCTTCACGGCACTCGAAGTCAAGGAGAGCCACTCGGCCGATGTGCCCTTCGGCAAGCTGCTGGTCAAGGTCAAGCCCGAGATCATCCGCATGAACCACGCGGCCGTTCAGCCGCAAGCCGGGCGTGCACCGTCGGTCGACGCGACCACGCTGGCGCGCTGGCTGGCGCAAGGCACCGACGATGCCGGCCGGCCGCTGGCGATGCTCGACACGCGCAACGCGTTCGAGGCCGATGCCGGGCGCTTTCGCGGCGCCATCGACTGGCGCATCGAGCGCTTCAGCGAGTTCCCCGAGGCGCTGCTCGCGCACCGCACCGAGCTTGCCGGCAAGACCGTCGTGAGTTATTGCACCGGCGGCATACGCTGCGAGAAGGCGGCCCTGTTCATGGCGAGCGCGGGTGTCGCGAACGTGCTGCAACTCGAAGGTGGCATCCTGACGTACTTCGAGCAGACCGGTGGCGAACACTTCGACGGCGATTGTTTCGTCTTCGATGCGCGCACCACGCTCGACGCTGGGCTTTGTCCTACAGCGTCGGCCGCGTCGGGCCCGTAAGGTTGCGGCACGCTGCAACGCCGCCAGGTGTTGGCGCCGTCTAGAGGCCACCATGGAACGTTTCAATACCAAGCCCGCCGCGCCCCATCAGCCGCGCCCGCTGCAAGCGCGCTACGCCGAAGTGCGGCACGCCACGGTGGCCCTGGCCGCGCCGCTCGACGAGGCCATCTGCCAGGTGCAGTCGATGCCCGACACGAGCCCGGCAAAGTGGCACCTGGCCCATATCACCTGGTTCTTCGAGACCTTCATTCTCGAACGCTACGAGGCGCGCTTCGCGCCGTTCGACGCCGCGTTCCGCGTGCTGTTCAACAGCTACTACCAAGGCGTGGGCGAGCAGCACCCGCGGGGGCAGCGCGGGTCGATCACGAAGCCCACGCTGGCCGAGGTGCTGCACTACCGCACGCAGGTGGACGACCGCATGCTCGACCTGATCGACCAGCACCCGCACGACGCCGCGTTGCGCACGCTCGTAACGCTCGGCCTGCACCACGAGCAGCAGCATCAGGAGCTGTTGTTGACCGACATCAAACATGCCCTGAGCCTGCAGCCCGGGCACACGCCTTATGCGTCGCGCTGGCCGCTGACGGCTGTGCGCTCGAACCCGCTGCGCTGGTGCGGCTTCGAGGGCGGCTTGATCGAGCATGGCTTCGACGCCGCGCTCGACGGCCCGTTCTGCTTCGACAACGAGACCCCGCGCCACCGCGCGTACACCGCGCCGTTCGAACTGGCCTCGCGGCCCGCCACCTGTGGCGAGTACCTGGCTTTCATCGCCGATGCCGGCTACCAGCGCCCCGAGCTGTGGCTGTCTGCCGGTTGGGACTGGGTGCAGGCAGGCAGGCGCGGCGCACCGCTTTACTGGCAGCAGGTCGATGGCCGCTGGTCGGCCCACACGCTGCAAGGCTTGATCGACATCGACCCGCGCACGCCCGTGTGCCACCTGAGCTATTTCGAAGCCGACGCGTATGCCCGCTGGGCAGGCGCGCGCCTGCCGACCGAAGTGGAATGGGAGCTCGCGGCGCGTGCCTCGGCAGCAAGCCCGCCGGCCACCGCACACACCAACTTCGCCGACCGCCGCGCCTTCCACCCGTTGCCAGCAGAAGGCCATGCGACCGGGCCGATGCAGCTGTTCGGCGACGTGTGGGAGTGGACGCAGTCGAGCTACGCCGCCTACCCCGGCTACCGCGCACTGCCCGGCGCAGTGGGCGAATACAACGGCAAGTTCATGTGCAACCAGTACGTGCTGCGCGGCGGCTCGTGTGCCACGCCCGCCGGCCATGTGCGCGCGAGCTACCGCAACTTCTTCCCGACCGATGCGCAGTGGCAGTTCAGCGGCGTTCGCCTGGCGCGTGACGCGTGAAACGCTGACACGCGCTCGGCGCGCTACGAGGTCAGCACCGCCAGAACATCCGAGCGGAACTCACGCTCGTAGAGCACGTAGACCACGCCCGCTGTGCCCAGCATGAACACGTAAGGCGAGAAGAACCAGCCGATGGCCGCGAACGAGTAGTAGTACGCGCGCAAGCCGTCGTTGAAGGTCTCGGCCGCCATGCCGACCACCCGGCCGGCCTTGTTGGCGAAGGCCTCGCGTGACAGGCCCTCGGTGCGGAACACCTCGGCTTCGGGCGCCGCTGCCACGAGCAGCGCGCCGAACGTGTATTGCCGCATTGACCAGGTGAAGCGGAAGAACGCATGCACGAAGATCGCCAGCAGCAGCATCACCTTCATGTCGAAGATCAGCGTGCTGGTGCGTGCCGCGAAGGGCAGTTCACGCACCAGTTCGCTCGCTTTGTCGGTGCCGAGCACGGCGAGCAGGCCGCCGATGATCAGGATGGTGGTGGAAGCGAAGAAAGACGGGCTCGTCGACAGGTTCTGAACCACCACGCCGTCGATCACGCGCACCTCGCGGTAGGTGGTCTGTAGCATCCATTGCCGGCGTACGGCGTTGGTGGCGCCCAGCACCGACTGGCGCGCACCGTCGCGCTGGCGCGAGAAGCGTGCATAGCCGACCCAAGTGAAGAAAAACAGCGCGAGCGCGAGCCAGTCGATCCAGGGCAGCAGGCTGACGAGCTTGATCGTGGCGTCCATGCGCGGGACTGTAGCAAGCCGGGCAGTCGCCGTGGCGCATCCGGCTTGCGTGCGGCAAGCGCCACGAACAAGCCTGCTTACCAAGCCTGCTTATCAGGCCTGCTCACCAGGCTTACTTGTTGAAGCGGTCCGCCACCGCAGCCACGCGCGCGCCGAACAGCTTGGCGGTCTCCAGGTCACCCGGCAGCATCTCGGCAGGGCTGGCGTCAGACGGGCTCTGCGCCATGGCGCCTGCGAACGAGCCGACGTAGTTCACGTCGTTGCGGTTCGCGGCCTTGGCGTTGCTGGGCATCAACCCGGTGCCGACCCAGAGCATGCTGTGCTGCTGCGACAGCGTGAACATGTAGTGCAGCGTCGAGAGCTTGTCGCCGTTCATCGTGGCCGAGTTGGTGAAGCCGGCGGCGATCTTGTCTTTCCAGACCTGCGTGAACCACGGCTTGCTGGACGCATCGGCGAACTTCTTGAACTGCCACGACACGCTGCCCATGTAGGTCGGCGAGCCGAAGATGATGGCGTCGGCAGCGGCCAACGTGGCCCACTGCGCTTCGGTGATGTTGCCCTCGGCGTCGATGGTGATCAGCTCACCAGCGGCGCCCTCGGCCACGGCCTGCGCCATGCGTTGGGTGTGGCCGTAGCCGCTGTGAAAGACGATGGCAATTTTGAGCATGGGGTTCCTTCGGGTTGGGTTGGGGTGGTCGGGGAGTCAGTGAAGATCGAACACCAGCACCTCGGCATCGACGCCGTGGCTGAGGCTCAATGCCGGCTCGGCTTCGAGCTTGAGCGCGTCACCGGCGGTCAGGTGCTGGCCGTTCACGTCGAGCTGGCCGCGAACGAGGTGCACATACGTCTTGCGGGCGGCATCGAGTGGCTTCGTGAGCTGCTGGTCGCCGTCGAACAGGCCGCTGTAGATGGCGGCGTCGGCGTGGATGGTCACCGAGCCGTCGCGGCCATCGGGTGACGCGACCAGGCGCAGCGCGCCCCGCTTCGATGCGGCGTCGAAGTGCTTCTGCTCGTAGCCGGGGTCGATGCCGCGCGCGCTGGGCTCGATCCAGATCTGCAGGAAATGGGTGATAGCGGCCGGCGCGTGGTTGAACTCGCTGTGCATCACGCCGCGCCCGGCGCTCATGCGCTGCACGTCGCCGGGGCGAATCACGCCACTCACGGCGGCACCGGCCTGGCCGTTGCCCATGTTGTCCTTGTGAGCGAGTTCGCCGGAGAGCACGTAGCTCACGATCTCCATGTCGCGGTGGCCATGCGTGCCGAAGCCGGTGCCGGGAGCGATGCGGTCTTCGTTGATGACACGCAGGTTGCCGAAGCCCATGTGCTTCGGGTCGTGGTAATCGGCGAACGAGAAGCTGTGGTGGCTCTTGAGCCAGCCGTGGTCGGCATGGCCGCGGTCGGATGATTTGCGCAGGGTCAGCATGATCGGTTTCTCCTTGACCACGAATGTAGGCGCGCGCATCGGTGATGCCAGCGGAACGCATTGAAGCGTTCGTTCAAATAAGATGAAGCTTCGGTGCCGACCCCTGTTTCACGAGCCCCTTGCCCAATCCCCACGTTGATGATCACACCCCGAAACGTACTGACTCCCGACGCGCTGGCGATGATGGACGTGATCGCCCGCACCGGCAGCTTCGCGGCCGCCGCGCGAGAACTGGGCAAGGTGCCGTCGTCGCTGACCTACAGCGTGCGGCAGCTCGAAGACGCGCTCGACGTGCTGCTGTTCGACCGCCATTCGCGCCAGGCACGGCTGACCGCCGCCGGTGAAGAACTGCTCAACGAAGGCCGGCGCCTGCTGGAACAGATGGACGCCGTTGCGCACCGCGTGAAGCGCGTAGCGACGGGCTGGGAAACCCAGCTCACCGTGGCGGTGGACGGCGTGATCTCGCGCCTCACGGTGTTCGAACTGTGCGAGGCGTTCTACGCGCTGGACCCGCAGGCCGACGCGTTCGGCATGATCGGCGGCGCCCCGGCTCAGGGCGCGCGCGCACCCGCGCCCACGGCCACGCTCGTATCTTTCTCCGCCCGCGCGCTCGGGCCTGGAACGCGGCTGCGCCTGCGCACCGAAGTGCTGGCCGGCACCTGGGAGGCACTCACCAGCGGCATCGCCGACCTGGCCATCGGCGTGGGCCTGGAGCGCGGTGCGCCGGCCGATGTGCAGACGCAGGAACTCGGTGTGCTGCCCTTCGTTTTCGCTGTCGCACCGCACCACCCGCTCGCCGCCAGCACGGCGCCGATCAGCGACGCCGAGCTGCAGCGCCACCGCGCGGTGGCGGTGGCCGATTCGGCCCTGCGCAACACGCGCATCACCGTCAACCTGCTGCCGGGGCAGGACGTGCTCACCGTGGCCAGCATGCAGCTGAAGATCGAGGCGCAGCTGCGCTGCATGGGTTGCGGCTTCGTGCCCGAGCCGCTGGCCCGCGAACACATTGCCGCCGGCCGGCTGGTGGTGAAACCGGTACAGCGCGTGCTGCCGGCGGCGCGCCTGGGCTACGCGTGGCGCACCCTGCCGGCGGCGCAGCATGGCGCGGCGCGCAAGCCCGCGCTGGGCCTGGCGCTGCGCTGGTGGCTGGAGCAGTTGCGCAGCCCGACCACGCGCCTGGCCCTGCTGGAGCGCCACTGCGCGGTGCCGCTGGCGGGCATGTGACGGCGCATGTGACGGCGCCCATGACGGCGCCTGCACGGGGCTATGTCGGGCGGTTCGCGCCGTCGCCCACCGGGCCGTTGCATGCGGGCTCGCTGGTGGCGGCACTCGCCTCGTGGCTCGACGCCCGCGCGCACGGTGGCCGCTGGCTGGTGCGCATCGAAGACGTGGATGCACCGCGCTGTGTGCCAGGCGCAGACACGCTGATCGTCGATCAGCTCGCCGCCTGCGGGCTGCTGCCGGACGAAGCGCCGGTGTGGCAATCAAAGCGCAGCGCGCTGTACGAGCAGGCGCTCGCGCAGCTGCAGCGCAGCGGCTGGGCCTACGCCTGCGGCTGCACGCGCAAGGAGATCGAGGCCACCTGGCTCGCGCGCGGCGTGCACTGGCCACGTCATGCCGAGACCCCGTATCCAGGCACGTGCCGATGCGGCCTGGCCGGCAAGCCGGCGCGTGCGCAACGCCTGCTGACCACGGTGTCGCCGGCGGCCGGTGCCTCGGGCGCCGTCGTCGAGTGGCACGACCGCCGCCTGGGCGCTGCCCGGCAAGACCTGAACGCCCAGGTCGGTGACTTCGTGCTGCACCGTGCCGACGGCTTGTGGGCGTATCAACTGGCGGTCGTGATCGACGACGCGGCACAGGGCATCACCCACGTGGTGCGCGGCGAAGACCTGGCCGACAACACGCCGCGCCAGATCCACCTGCAACGCGCGCTGGGCTTGCCCTGCCCGCTGTACATGCACACGCCGCTGGTGCTCGGACTCAACGGCGAGAAGCTGTCGAAGCAGAACGGCGCGCTGCCGCTCGACCTGCGCGACCCGCCGGCGGCACTGCGGGCGGCGGGCGCGCATCTTGCGGTCCACTCGCCAGCCGACACGCAGGCCGCGTGGCTGCACGATGCGGTGGCCGCTTGGCGCGATCGCTGGTATGGCCGATGACGGGGTGCAGGCGCCGTTGGCAAGGCTGGCATCATCGCGGGTTGACTCCCTCTCCAAACCCACAGAAAGGCACCCCATGAACACCACCCCTTCCGGCCTGCAATACGAAGACACCGTGGCCGGCACCGGCGCCACCGCCACCGCAGGCCAGCACGTCTCGGTGCACTACACCGGCTGGCTCTACAACGACGGCGTCAAGGGCGCGAAGTTCGACTCCAGCAAGGACCGTGGCGACCCGTTCCGCTTCGGTCTGGGCGCAGGCCAGGTCATCAAGGGCTGGGACGAAGGCGTGCAAGGCATGAAGGTCGGCGGCACGCGCGTGCTGGTGATCCCGGCCGCACTGGGCTACGGCGCCCGTGGCGCGGGCGGCGCGATCCCGCCGAACGCCACGCTGATGTTCGAAGTCGACCTGCTCGGTGTCTGATTCGTCTGACGCAGCAGTCGAGTGGGCCTTGCCGGTCCAGTACGAGATCGTCCACACCACGATCTACCACTACCGGCAGCCGGTGAGCTTCGGCGAGCACCGCGTGATGTTCCGCCCGCGTGACAGCCACGACCTGCGCGTGCTCGCCACCGATCTGCAGGTCAGCCCCGATTCGCTGGTGCGCATGATCCAGGACCCGCACTCGAACTCGGTCGCGCTGGTGCAGCCGCTTGCCTCGGCGGCCGAGCTGAAGATCGTCTGCAGCTTCACCATCGAGCATGCGCACACCAACAACCTGGAGCTGCCGCTGTCGCCCACCGCCGAGGTGTTCCCGTTCGCCTACAGCCTGGACGAGCGCTTCGACCTGGAGCAGTACCTGCGGCCCCACCATGACGACCCGGGCGGCCACCTGACGGCCTGGGCGCGCCAGTTCCTGCGCACCGACGGACTGACCGGCACGCGCGAGTTGCTGGTCACGATGAACCAGGCCATCCGCGACAACTTCCGCTACGCCGAGCGCGACGAAGAAGGCACGCAGACGCCGCAGGAAACGCTCAAGCTCAGCACCGGTTCGTGCCGCGACTTCGCCTTGCTGATGATGGAAGCCGTGCGCCGCCTGGGTGTTGCCACGCGCTTCGTGTCGGGCTACTTGTACGACCCGGCGCTCGACAGCGTGGGTGCCACAGGAGACGACAGCAGCGCCACCGTCGGCGCTGGCGCCACGCATGCATGGCTGCAGGCCTACCTGCCGGGTGCGGGCTGGGTGCCGTTCGACCCGACCAACAACTTCACCGGCGGCAACCAGCTGATCCGCGTCGGCGTGGCTCGTGACCCGGCCCAGGCGGCGCCGATATCCGGCAGCTGGTACGGCGAGCCGGGCGACTATCTGGGCATGACGGTGAAGGTGGTGGTGCACCGGCTGTGAGCCGCACCGAACCGGCAAGCACCAACAACAAGGCCCGCATCAGCGGGCCTTGTTCATTTAACGCGCACTTCGCGCGTTGTTCACATCAAGGCGCCGTCGGCGCGTTGTTCACAGGCTCAGCGCGTGAAGCCACCCGGGCGGGCGCGTTGCGGCTTGAAGCCGCCTTTGCCAGCCGGTGCGGCACCCGGCGCGCGCGGTGCGAACGTGCCAGGTGCCTTGTGGTCGACACGGCCAGCGCTCGCGCTGCGGTCGAACGGGCTGCCACGGTGCGCATCGGCCACGTGGTGGGGTGCACGCGGCTCGAAACGCGCGTCCTTGTCGAAAGGCTTGCGCTCGAACGCGGCGCCACCGCGCGGGGCAAAGCCCTCGCCACCGCGGGGTGCGAAGCCCTCGTTACGCGGTGCGAAGCCTTCGTTGTGACGCGGCGCAAAGCCCGACCCGCCGCGCGGCGCGAACGGCTTCTTGCCGAAGCTGGGCTTGCCACCGAAGCGGCTGCCGGCACCGCCGTCCGGGCGCTGCGCGAACATCTTCGGCTCGGGCGTCTTCGGCTCCAGGCCGGTGATCACGCCGACCGGGATGTTCTGCGTCGTGAACTGCTGGATGCGGCGGATCATGCCGGTGTCCATGCGCTCGGCGAGCGTCACGGCCAGACCATTGCGCCCGGCGCGACCGGTGCGGCCGATCCGGTGCACGTAGTCTTCCGCCTTCATCGGCAGGCCGTAGTTGATGACGTGGCTGATGGTCGGCACGTCGATGCCGCGCGCGGCCACGTCGGTCGCGACGAGGATCTTCAGCTGCTTGTTACGCAGGCCTTGCAACACGCGGTTGCGCCGGCCCTGCGGGTGGCCGCCGTGCAGCGACGCCACGTGGTGGCCCATGTCGGCCAGGCGGTCGGCAAGCCAGTCGGCGTCGCGCTGGGTGCTCGTGAAGACCACGGCCTGTTCCATGTCCTTCTGGGTCAGGATGTGGTCGAGGATGGCATTCTTGTGGTTGACGTTGTCAGCCCAGTGCAGGCGCTGCTCGATGTTCGCATGGGTATCGGTGTGCGAAGCCACGTCGATGCGCTTCGGGTCGCGCAGCAGGTTCTGTGCGAGGCGGCCGACGTGGCCGAGGAAGGTGGCGCTGAACATCACGGTCTGGCGCGCGGCGGGGATCTGCTCGCTGATCGTGTTGATGTCGTCGATGAAGCCCATGTCGAGCATGCGGTCGGCCTCGTCGAGCACCAGCATCTCGACGTTCTCGAGAATGCACTTGCCGGTCTGGATGTGGTCGAGCAGGCGGCCCGGGGTCGAGATCAGGATGTCGAGCGGGCCGCGCAGCGCAGCGATCTGCGCCGGGTACGGCACGCCGCCCACGACGGTTGCCACACGCAAGCCCGGCACGAAGCGGCCGTAGGTTGCTGCGGCCTTGGCGACTTGCATCGCGAGTTCACGGGTCGGGGCCAGCACGAGAACGCGCGGGCCGTAGATCACGCCGCGCTCGCGCTTCGTGGTGGTGTCGGCACGCGACGCGAGCACGCGTTGCAGCGCGGGCAAGATGAACGCTGCAGTCTTGCCGCTGCCGGTGCTGGCCGAGACCATCAGGTCGGCGCCAGCCAGCGCGGGCGGGATCGCCTGCAGCTGAACTTCGGTGGCGGTGTCGTAGCCGGAGCCGGCAACGGCTTTGGTCAGGGCTTCATGCAGGCCCAGGGAATCGAAACTCATGGTCGTCTTCTTTCATCTTCATACACGGCACGGCTGCACGCCACCTTGTGAAAGGCGTGCATCAACGCACCAGCCGCTCCGGTGAGGGAGCAAGCCAATCAGTCGCTGGGGAGAAGGTCCGAACCAGCCCTTGCCAGAACGGCGTGGGGCTGAACCTCGGGAACAGTCAAAGCGACGGCATCGCCGCCAACCATTCCTTGCAGGGCCCGTGCACTTTGCACATGGGGCCACTGGGGTTCGAACGTACCGGCTGTGCAGCGTGCGCTGGGCTTTTTGCCTGCACCAAATGCCGGAAGACTCGAAGAGGTCAGAGGGGATGAACGAAATGCAGCGGTCTGAACTGCTGCAAGCCTGCGATTCTATGCCGGATGGGGTTTTCCCGCAAGATCACCCGCTCTTTGCGAGGTTAACGCCGCAATGGACCGGGCATCACTTGACCGGGCATCACTTCACCAAGAAGTGCTCGCGGTAGTGTGCGAGTTCGTCGATGGACTCCTGGATGTCGGCCAGCGCCGTGTGCGCCTGCGCCTTCTTGAAACTCGCGGCCACCTCGGGCTTCCAGCGCTTGGCCAGTTCCTTCAGCGTGCTCACATCGAGATTGCGATAGTGAAAGAACGCTTCGAGCTTGGGCATGTAGTTGGCAAGAAAGCGCCGGTCCTGGCAGATGCTGTTGCCGCACATCGGCGACTTGTTGTTGCCCACGTACTGCTTCAGGAATTCGATGACCTGCGCCTCGGCTTGCGCATCGTCGACGGTCGACGCCTTGACCCGGTCGATCAGGCCGCTGCGGCCGTGCGTGCCCTTGTTCCAGGCGTCCATCGCGTCGAGTGACGCGTCGCTCTGGTGCACGGCGAACACCGGGCCGGCAGTGCGGTTGCCCAGGTTCGCATCGGTCACGACCACGGCGATCTCGATGATGCGGTCGGTGTCGGGGTACAGGCCGGTCATTTCCAGGTCGATCCAGACCAGGTTGTCGTCGCTGCGGGTCAATGCGGTGGGGGTGGTTTGATTCATGCAAGGTGCTCCATCAGGTCATTTTCGCAGGTCTACACTGCGCGCCCATGCAAGCACTCTTCCTGACTCTCTTGTTTGCGGCCGCGCTGCTGGCTTCGTTGCTGGTGAAGTTCTGGCTCGCGACCCGGCAGATGCGCCACGTGGCGGCCCACCGCAGCGTGGTGCCGCCGGCCTTTACCTCCACGATCACCTTGCCCGCCCACCAGCGCGCGGCCGACTACACGCTGGCGAAGGGCCGCTTCGGCTTGCTCAGCATGGCGTTCAGCGCTGCGGTACTGCTCGGCTGGACGCTGCTCGGCGGCATCGAACAGCTCAACCAAGGCTTGCTTACCAGCGTGCAACCGCGCTTCGGCAACATGGCGTACCAGCTCGCGTTGCTGGCGTGTTTCGCGCTCATCGGCGCGGTGCTCGACCTGCCGTTCGAGCTGTACAGCACCTTCCGCATCGAGCAGCGCTTCGGCTTCAACCGGATGACCTGGAAGCTCTACCTCGCCGACGCGGCCAAGGGCGCGCTCGTCACGGTGCTGATCGGCCTGCCGGTGGCCGCACTGATGCTGTGGATCATGGGGGCCGCGGGCAGCCTGTGGTGGTTGTGGGCGTGGGGCGCTTGGATGGCATTCAACCTGCTGATCCTCGTGCTGTACCCCACCGTGATCGCGCCGCTGTTCAACACCTTCGAGCCGCTCGCCGATGAATCGCTGAAGGTCCGTGTGCAAGCACTGATGCAGCGCTGCGGCTTCGCGGCGAAGGGTCTGTTCGTGATGGACGGAAGCAAGCGCTCTGCCCATGCCAACGCCTACTTCACCGGCTTCGGCGCCGCCAAGCGAGTGGTCTTCTTCGACACGCTGCTGAGCAAGTTGACGCCAGGCGAAGTCGAGGCGGTGCTGGCGCACGAGCTCGGGCACTTCAAGCACAAGCACGTGCTCAAACGCATGGGCTCGATGTTCGCGCTCAGCCTGGCCGGCTTTGCGTTGCTGGGCTGGCTGTCGGTGCAGCCGTGGTTCTATGCCGGGCTGGGTGTCCGGCCCTCGCTCTCGGCGCCGAACGATGCGTTGGCGCTGCTGCTGTTCCTGCTGGCGATACCGGTGTTCGCATTCTTCGTGTCGCCGCTCTTCGCGCAGCTTTCACGCAAGCACGAGTTCCAGGCCGATGCCTACGCGTGCCAGCAAGCCAGCGGCAATGACCTCGCGGCCGCGTTGCTCAAGCTGCACGAAGACAATGCGTCGACGCTGACGCCCGACCCGTTGTACGTGCGCTTTTATTACTCGCACCCACCTGCATCGGAGCGGCTCGCTGCGCTCGCCGGAGCGCCCGTTCCCCAACCTGCCTGACACACCATGAGCAACCTGCTGAGTCAACATTGTGTGGCCCTCGAAGGCGGCGCTGCGATGGGCGACGCTGGCGTGCGAGACCACCTCGCGCAAGTGAGCGGCTGGCACCTGAACAACGGCGCCATCGAGAAGACCTATGCGTTCAAGAACTACCACGAGACCATCGCGTTCGTGAATGCGGTCGCGTGGATCGCCCACACCGAAGACCACCACCCCGAGCTGAGTGTCAGCTACAGCCGCTGCGTGGTGCGCTTGAACACCCATTCGGTCGGGGGCATCTCCATCAATGACTTCATCTGCGCCGCCAAGGTCGATGCGCTGGTTGCATTCGATGTCTGACCTGGCCGCTCGTTGAGCAAGCACGCAGAGCTCGACACCGGCTTGGTGGTGGCCGGGCATGGCCGGCACTACATCGTCGAGTCACTCGAAGGCGTACGGACCACCTGCCACCCGCGCGGCAAGAAGAGTGATTGCGTGGTCGGCGACCGGGTGCGCTGGCAGGTGACCGGCGACGAAGGCGTGATCGAACACGTCGAGCCGCGCCGCAACCTGCTGTTCCGCCAGGACGAGTGGAAGACCAAGTCGTTCGCCGCCAACCTCGACCAACTGCTGGTGCTGGTGGCTGCCCAGCCCGTGTTCAGCGAATCGCAGCTGGCGCGCGCCCTGGTGGCGGCCGAGAGCGCCGGCATCCCCGCGCGCATCGTGCTCAACAAGGCCGACCTGCCCTCCATCGATGTGGCACGCGCGCGGCTGTTGCCTTATGCCGCGATGGGCGTCGATGTGATCGAGGTCGCGATGAAGGCGCGGCCCGATGACGCGACGAATGCCATCCTGCCGCTGCTGCAAGACAAGGCCACGCTGGTGCTCGGCCCGAGCGGCACGGGCAAGAGCACGCTCATCAACCTGCTCGCACCCGATGCAAAAGCGCAGATCGGCGACATCTCGACGGCGCTGAATTCCGGCCGCCACACGACGACGTCGACGCAGTGGTACTGGCTCGATGCCGAGCGCCGTTGCGGCCTGATCGACTCCCCCGGATTCCAGGAATTCGGCCTGCGCCAGATCGACGCGCAGCAACTCGCGATGCTGATGCCCGACCTGCGCAAGCATGCCGACAACTGCAAGTTCTACAACTGCGCGCACCAGCACGAACCCGGCTGCGGCGTGCGCGATGCGCTGGCGCGCGGCGAGATCAGCGAGTCGCGCTACCGCATCTACGGCGAGATCTTGAGCGAGCTGAGCCAGCGCCGCTGACTCGGCGTGCTCGGCCTGCAAGCGCCTGCCGTCAACCGACGAGGTTGGCCAGCGACAGCAGCGCCAGCAGCAGCATCCACAGCACCACCGAGCGCCAAACCAGCCCGACGACGCTGCGCAGGTGGCCCAGCTCCGGCGGCATCCCGGTGGTGGAGCCTTCGGCGACCACCGCATCGGGCTCGGCGCCGGCCTCGAAGGTCTTGGACCGGTCGGGCGTGACGCCAGGCGCGGCACCGCCACCCAATTGAACGCCCACCGCGCCCGATGCGGCGGCCAGGATGATGCCTTCGTTCGGGTGCTTCCACAGGCCCGCGTCGCGGCGCCAGCATGTCACCGCTTCTTCGAAGTTGCCGACCACCGCGAAGCCGAATGCAGTGAGCCGCGCGGGGACGAAGTCGAGCAGGTTGAACATGCGCTGCGACAAGGCCATCAGCTTGGCGTTGACTGGCGCGTCGATGGTGCGGCTCTTGAAGGCCCAGTAACGGCTCGCGTACTCGGCCATGCGGTACAGGATGGCGCCCGCCGGGCCGAACCCGAACGACGACAACAGAACGAACCAGAAGAACACGCCGAACACATGCCGGTGGGCGGCCAGCAACGAATGCTCGATCACGTGGCGCAGCAGTTCGGTTCGCGGCAGCTCGCTCGCATCGAGGTGGCGCCACTCCGACAGCAGCTGCCGCGCGCGTGATTCATCGCCCCGGTCGAGCGCCTCGCGGATGTCGGTGAAGTAGTGGCTGAACTGCCGGAAGCCGAGCGTCAGGTACAGCACGACCACGTCCCACACCAGGGCGAGCAACAAGCTGAAATGGCTGATGAGCGCATGCAGGCCCCACGCCGCCAACGCCGGCAGCACCGCCGTGATGGACCAGACGATCCACGCGTGCCGGTCACGCCCGGCGTCGAAGTTGCGGCCGGTCCAGCGCATCCACGCAGTCAACGAATCGTGCACCACATTGCCCTGCGGCAATGGCTTCAATTGTTCGATGAGCAGCGCGAACAGGACGGCGAAGAAACTCATGCGGGCCGATGATACCGACGCAAATTGCGGGCTATGCCGCGAGGAAGCGGTACAGGTTGCGCAGCATCGCCGCTGTCGCGCCCCAGATGAAGTAGCGGCGTGGCGCGCCGGTCTCGTCGATGCTGTCGAAGGGCATCGACAGGAAGCGCCGCTGTGTGCCGGCGATGTCGACCGCGTGCCAGCGGTGATGCGCCGGGTTCATCAGGAACGCGAGTGGTACCTCGAACACCTCGGCCACCTCGAACGGGTCAGCCTTCAGCACGAAACCCGGCTGCACCAGCGCGACCACCGGCGTGACGATGAAGCCGCTGCCGGTGGTGTAGGTGGGCATGGCGCCGATCACGTCGACGAAGGCGGGCGCGAGACCGATCTCCTCAAACGCTTCGCGCAGCGCCGTGGCGGCTGCGTCGGCATCGGTCGGCTCACGGCGGCCACCGGGGAAGCTGACCTGGCCGGGGTGGTCGGTCAGGTGGTCGGTGCGCTGTGTCAGCAGCACTGTCAACGCGCCACCGGCCGCTGCCGGCACCAGCGCCACCAGCACCGAAGCATGGGTTGCAGCGCGCTCCGTGAAGCGCGCCTCGGCGGCGATCTCGGGCACCCAGATCGGTGGCGCCGTGAAGCGCTGGCGCAGTGACACAGCCGACAGCGCATCGGGCGCGACCGCAGCGAGGTGGTGGTCCACCCCGAGCACCGGCAGTTTCTGTGGGTCGAAGCTCATCGCCATGGGCAGCCTTGCTGGTGGCCTCGCAACGAACAAGGCCGCCCGATGGGCGGCCTTGGCTGCGGTCGCCTCGCAACCGCAAGGCGCTTGCCGGCCGGGGGTCAGGCCAGCTTTTCCTTGATGCGAGCCGACTTGCCCGAGCGGTCACGCAAGTAGTACAGCTTGGCGCGGCGCACGTCGCCGCGGCGCTTGACTTCGATCGACGCGATCAGCGGGCTGTACAGCTGGAATGTGCGTTCCACGCCTTCGCCGCTCGAGACCTTGCGCACGATGAAGCTGGAGTTCAGGCTGCGGTTGCGCTTGGCAATCACCACGCCTTCGAAAGCCTGGACGCGCTTGCGCGTGCCTTCGACCACGTTGACGCTGACGATCACGGTGTCACCCGGTGCGAACACCGGAATGGTCTTGTTGAGACGGGTGATTTCTTCCCGCTCGAGGGTCTGGATCAAGTCCATGAGTTCTCCAAATGATCGTGCCAGCGCGCTGGTTTGAAAGGCTGGTTGTAGTGTGTTGAGCAGTGGGGTGAGCACCGGTGCTCTCGCGCAGCAGAGGATCGAACAGCCTTTGATTATAGCCCGAGGTGGGCGAGCCACCGTTCGTCGAGCGCGCTCAGGCGGCCTGCTGCCCGCGCGGCCGCCAGCAAGTCGGGGCGCCGCCGGGCGGTCAGTTCCAACGAGCGCTCGCGGCGCCAACGGGCAATTTGCGCGTGGTGGCCCGACATCAACTCGGCCGGAACCGCCAAGTTATCAGCGTGACCGGTACTGCCCGCCAGCACCTCGGGGCGGCTGTAGTGCGGGCAGTCGAGCAGGCCGTCGAGGGCGCCGTCGGAGAAGCTGTCCTGCTGGTGCGACTGCGCATCGCCCAGCACGCCGTCCTGCAAGCGCGCCACGCCATCCAGCAAGGCCAGCGCAGGCAGTTCGCCGCCCGAGAGCACGAAGTCGCCGAGGCTCAGTTCGACGTCGACATGGGCATCGATGAAGCGCTGGTCGATGCCTTCGTAGCGGCCGCACAGCAGCACGGCGCCAGCGCCGACCGCGAACTCACGCAGCAGCGCCTGGTCGATGCGGTGGCCGGTCGGTGTGAAGTGCACCAGCGGCGCGGCTTGAGCCTCGGCTCGAGCGGCGCGCACCGCCTTCAGCGCGCGCGCCAGCGGCTCGAACAGCATCACCATGCCCGGCCCGCCGCCGAACGGCCTGTCGTCGACGCGGCGGTAGGTGTTGTCGGCAAAGTCGCGCAGCTGCCAGAGCTTCACATCGACACTGCCCGACTCGAATGCCCGCCGCGTGATGCCCTGCGTCAGGTGCGGCGCAAAAAGGTCGGGGAACAGCGTGATGACATCGAAGCGCATCGCTGCCGAGATCAGTAGTCGAGACCCCAATCGACCGTGATGCGGCGCTGCGCCAGGCTCACGTCGTCCACGTAGGCGGCAACGAACGGGATCAGGCGTTCCGCCTCGGCCGGGGCATCGGGCGTGAGCGCGACGCGCAGCACGCTGTGCGGACCGGTGTCGAGCAAGCCAACGACGGCGCCCAACGCCACGCCTTCCCGGTTCACCACGGCCAGGCCGATCAGGTCAACCCAGTAGAACTCGTCCGGCCCGGCGGTCGGGAAACTGGACCGGCCGACGAACACGCGCGCGCCGCGCAGCGCTTCGGCGGCCGTTCGGTCCGGCACTTCCTGGGCGAGGGCCACGACCACGTCGCCGTGCTCCTTAGCCTGCGTGATCTTCAGGTGCGTCGGGAAGGCGCTGGTCACTGTGGCCGGCCGCGCAACGCCAGCCTTCTCGGACGGTTTGAGGTACCAGCGGCGCGTCGAGAACAGCGCCTGCGGGTCGGCTGCGAAGGGCTTGACCTTGATCCAGCCTTTCAATCCCCACGCATCGACGATGCAGCCAACTTCGATCGCATCAGCAGGCCAATCACCCGATGGCGCGGCCTGCGTTGCAGTGGCTGCGCTCACGACGGGCATGCGTCACAGCGGGCTGGGCAAAAGCTCAGACCGCAGCCTTGGCTTGAGCGACCAGGCGTTGCACCGTGGGCGACAGCTGCGCGCCGTTGCTGGCCCAGTGCTCGACGCGGTCGAACGCCACGCGCAGCGGCTGCTCGGCGCCCGATGCGACCGGGTTGTAGAAGCCGACGCGCTCGATGAAGCGGCCGTCGCGGCGGGTGCGCGAATCGGCGACCACGATGTTGAAGAAGGGGCGCTTCTTGGCGCCGCCGCGTGCAAGTCGAATGACGACCATGATGATTCCTTGAGGTTGCTTAAAGAGGCCTAGCGGGCGCCACCTTGCCCGGACACCGTGCCCGGCATCTGGCCGGCACACGCAGATGCAGTGGTCGCGTGAAACGTCGCCGTAGATACGCCAATCACCCGACCGGCCAGCAACAAAACCACGCATTATAAACTCAGCGACACCGCCCAAGGAGTGTGATGAGTTCGACCGCCCTGCTGTTACGGCCGAGTACCGCTGCCGATGTGCCTGCCCTCACCGCGATCTACACCCACCACGTGCTGCACGGCACGGGCACGTTCGAGCTCGAAGCGCCGGACGAAGCCGAGATGGCAAAGCGCCATGACGACGTGCTCGCCAAGGGCCTGCCGTGGCTCGTGGCCGAGCGCGGCGGCGAGGTGCTGGGTTATGCCTACGCCAACCACTTCAAGCCTCGCCGCGCCTACCGCTTCTGCCTGGAAGACTCGATCTACATCGCCCCCAGCGCGCAAGGCCAGGGCCTGGGGCGCTGGCTGCTGGCCGAGTTGATGGCGCGCTGCGAGGCGGCCGGCACGCGGCAGATGATCGCCATCATCGGCGACTCGGCCAACCTCGGCTCCATCGGCGTGCACCGCACGCTCGGCTTCGAGCCCGTGGGCACGATGAAAGCGGCTGGCTGGAAGTTCGAGCGCTGGCTCGATGTGGTCGTGATGCAGAAAAGCCTCGGCCTCGGCGCCAGCGCCTCACCCGTGGACGCCGCCGAATGATCGCCACCAGCGACACCTACAAGTCGAAGACGCTCGCGACCTGGATCGCGCTCGTCGGCGGCAGCCTCGGGCTGCACCGCTTCTATCTGCATGGCTTCGGCGACCGCTGGGGCTGGCTCTTCCCGCTGCCCACGCTCATTGGCCTCTACGGCGTGCAGCGCATGCGCGCCCTTGGCGCCGACGACCACGTCGCGTGGGCATGCATCCCGCTGCTGGGGCTGACGCTGTCGGTGGCGATGATCTCGGCCATCGTCCATGGCCTGACACCCGACGACACCTGGAACGCGCGCTACAACCCTGGCGGCCCGGCCCACCAGACCAGTTGGGCAACGATCTTCGGCGTGGTCGCGGCATTGGTGCTGGGCGCCGGCGTGCTGATGGCCACGCTCGCGTTCAGCGGTCAGCGTTACTTCGAGTACCAGGCCGAAGCCGAGCTGGGCCACAGCGCTAAGTAGCCCAGAGGGTCTGGTTCAGCCGACGCGGGTCAGACGAACAGCGCCAGGCTGATCCAGTAGAAGACGCCCGCCACGAAGGCCGTGGCAGGGATCGTGAAGATCCACGCCCAGACGATATTGCCCGCCACGCCCCAGCGCACTGCCGAGGCACGGCGCACCGAGCCCACGCCGACGATGGCGCCGGTGATGGTGTGCGTGGTGGAAACCGGCACGCCCAGCGCGGTGGCCAGGAACAGCGTGATGGCGCCGCCCGTCTCGGCACAGAAGCCGCCCACTGGTTTCAGCTTCGTGATCTTCTGGCCCATGGTCTTGACGATGCGCCAGCCACCGAACATCGTGCCCAGGCCGATGGCGATGTAGCAGCACCAGATCACCCAGCTCGGCGGCATCTTGTCGCCCGCTGCGGTGTAGCCGGTGGCGATGAGCAGCATCCAGATGATGCCGATGGTCTTTTGCGCATCGTTGCCGCCGTGGCCAAGGCTGTAAAGGCCGGCCGACACGAGCTGCAGCCGCCGGAACAGGTTGTCGACGCGCAGTGGCGACGTGTGCCGGCAGAGCTGCGCCACCAGCACCATCAACAGCGAGCCCAACAAGAAGCCGAGCGCCGGCGACAGGAAGATGAACAGCACCGTCTTGCCCACGCCTGCAGCGATCAACGAGCCGGTGCCGGCTTTCGCGATCACCGCGCCGACGATCCCGCCGATCAGCGCATGCGACGAGCTCGACGGGATGCCGTACCACCAGGTCAGCACGTTCCAGAACATCGCGCCGATCAGCGCGCCGAACACCACGTGGTGGTCCACCACGCCCGGCACCGCGATGCCCTTGCCCACCGTCGCCGCCACGTTCAAATGGAAGACCGCGATGGCCACGACGTTGAAGAACGCCGCGAACACGATGGCCTGCTGCGGCTTGAGCACACCGGTGGACACGACCGTCGCGATCGAATTCGCGGCGTCGTGAAAGCCGTTCATGAAGTCGAACGCGACGGCCAGCACGACCAGCATCGCGACGACCCAGAAGGCGGTCTGTACGGAACCCATCGAGGATCAGCTCACCAGAGTCCGGGCCGCACCGCCGGGCCGCCCCAAGGAAGGCCCGACCCCCTCGGGGGGTGGGATCGCTGCGCAGCCGCGAGCACCGGGGGCAGTCATGAGTTCTCGAGGACCACGCCCTCGATGAGATTGGCCACATCTTCGCAGCGGTCCGAGATCGACTCCAGCAGCTCGTAGATCGCCTTCAACTTGATCAGTTCGCGCACGTCGTTCTCTTCGCGGAACAGCTTCGACATCGCCGAGCGCATCACGCGGTCGGCATCGCTTTCGAGCTTGTCGATCTCTTCACAGGTCTTGATCGCGGCCTCGGCCGCATCGGCCTGGCTGATCTTGGGCAGCAGCGACACCGCGTGCTGCACGCGCTCGCAGCACTTGGCGGAGAGGTCGCCCAGGCGCAGCACGTCCTCGGTCATCGTGCGCACGTCGTAGAGCGACATGGTCTCGGTCGCGTCCTGCAGCAGGTCGAGGATGTCGTCCATCGCGTTGATCAGCCCGTGGATCTGCTCGCGGTCGATCGGCGTGATGAAGGTCTTGTGCAGCAGCCGGTTCACCTCGGCCGTGATGCGGTCGGCTTGCCGCTCGGCATGGCCGACCTCGTTCGCGTACTTCTCGCGCAACTCCAGGTCGGCGTAGTTCTGGATCAACAAGATGAACGAACGTGCCCCGGCCACGATGTAGTCACCATGCTGGTTGAACAGCTCGAAAAAGTTGCCTTCACGCGGCAGCAGCTTGCCAAAGAGCATGGATCGTTCCCGTCGGTTGAAGCCGCACGACAGCCGCGTGTCACGCAACTGTCATCAAATGTGGCAGGCCGGGAGTGTAAGCGCCGCCCTCGGGATGTCAGGCAATCAAGCCATCAGGCGAACGGGATCTCGACATGCGAGTTGAAGAACTCGCGGCGGCCGCGAAACGCCACCAGGCGGTGCAGCAGTTGCTCGAAGTCGGCGTCCACGTCGACCGGGTTGAAGTGGTCGGTGCCGAGCGCGAACACCGGCGCCCCGTCGTAGCCGTGGAAGTACTCGACGTACGCGTCGCACAGGCGCTGCAGGTAGGCGGACGACACGCTCTGCTCCATCGGAATCGAGCGCTTGTGCACGCGTTGCAGCAGCGTCGCGGGCGAGGCCTGCAGCCAGATCACGAGGTCAGGCTCGGTGACTTGCGGTGCCACCTGCGCGTACATCTGCGAATAGAGCCGGAACTCGTCGTCGCTCAGGTTCAGGCGCGCGAACAGGCTGTCTTTCGCGAACAGGAAGTCGCTGACCAGGTGGCTCGCGAACATGCCCGGCTGCGCCACCGCCTGCATCTGCTTGACGCGCTGGAACAGGAAGAACAGCTGGGTCTGGAAGGCATAGCCGGGCATGTCGGCATAGAAGCGTTCGAGGAACGGGTTCTCCTCGGCCTGCTCGAGCAGCAGGTCTGCACCCAGGCGCGCGGCGAGCTTGCGTGCCAGCGTGCTCTTGCCCACACCGATGGGGCCTTCGATGGCGATGGTCCTGAAGCGCTGCAGGCCGGCTTGCACGTTGTTCACAAGTCGTGCCTCAGGCGCGGAAAATGAAGTACACCGCGCCCACCATGCACAGGCCGGCCCAGAGGAAGTCGAGCTTGAAGGGCTGGTCCATGTAGAGCATCGCGAACGGCACGAACACGCCGCTTGTCGGCCAGGTTCTTCAGGTGGCCGTACCAGGCGAATGTCATGAACACGTTCGAGGCGATCAGCAGCAGAACCGTCTGCACAGGGGTAGGCAACGCATTCATGAGCCAAGTCTATCGATGCGCTGGCCGGCCACCGTTCCGAGCAGCGCAGTCACCTTTCCGAGGCCGGGGATGACCAGCCCCGGCGCCAACTCGGCGAGTGGCAGCAACACGAACGCCCGCAGGTGCATGCGCGGGTGCGGCACGGTGAGCGCATCGGTGTGGATGCGCTCTTCGCCGTACACCAGCAGGTCGAGGTCGAGGGTGCGTGGCGCGTTCCGGTACGGGCGCTCGCGGCCGTGCGCCTGCTCGATGCGCAGCATGTGGGCCAGCAGTTCGTGGGCGCCGAGCCGGGTGTGCAGCAGCACGACCGTATTCAGGTAGTCGGGGCCGCTCGACTCGATCGGCGCGCTGCGGTAGATGCCGGACTGGCCGACAAGCGCGGTGTGCGGCAATTGACCCAGCGCATCGTGCGCCTGCAGCAGGTGCGAACGTGCATCGCCGAGGTTCGCGCCGACACCCACATAAGCCGGCTGCGCCTCAGTCGGCGAGAGCGGCATACACGAGGCTCTGAAACAACGCACGCACCTCGGCCGCCTGCCCCAGCGCCTGCACCATCAGCACGCCTGTCAGCTGCTCGGCCGGGTCGACGATGAACAGCGTGCCGGCCGCGCCGCTCCAGCCGAACGAGCCCACCGAGCCGGGCAGCGCCGACATGCCGGCATGCGTGCGCACGGCAAAGCCCAGACCGAAGCCGTAGCCGGGCGGCAGCTGGTCGCGCTGGGTGCTGTCGGCGCCTTGCGTGTCGATGTGGTCGGCCGTCATCCACGCCAGCGTGTGGCGGCCGAGCAGGCGCACGCCATCGAGCTCGCCGCCCTGCAGCAGCAGCCGACAGAAGCGCATGTAGTCGGCTGCAGTCGACACCAGGCCGCCGCCGCCCGATTCGAACCTGGGCGGCATGCGCACTTCGTGCATCTCGACCGCAGCGCCGGTGTCGGGATCGATTGCGAACCCTTCGGCGAGACGGTGCTGCTGCGCTGCCGGCACGTGGAAACCGGTGTCGGCCATGCCCAGCGGCGTGAAGATCACGCGGTGCAAGTGGGCACCCAGCGGCTCCCCGCTCAGGACTTCGAGCAAGCGGCCCAGCACATCGGTGGCGCGGCTGTATTCCCAGCGAGTGCCGGGCGAGACCATCAACGGCAAGGCCGCGAGCGTGGCGCAGAACTCGGCGTTGGTGCGCTTGCGGGTGAACAGGTCGGCCTGCGTGTACAGCCCGCGCACGATCGACGGTTCATGGAACTCGTAGGTCAGGCCAGCGGTGTGGCGCAGCAGGTCTTGCACGGTCATCGCGCGCGCCGGCGGCACGCGTTGCAACACGCCGTCGCGCTCGACACCCACGCGCACATCGGCGAATGCCGGCAAGTACTTCGCGACCGCATCGGTCAACTGCAAGCGGCCTTGCTCGACGAGCATCATCACGGCCACCGACACCAGCGGCTTCGTCATCGAGTAGATGCGGAAGATCGCATCACCGCGCATCGGCTCGGC
This sequence comes from Burkholderiales bacterium, assembly GCA_031386065.1. Taxonomy (GTDB): domain Bacteria; phylum Pseudomonadota; class Gammaproteobacteria; order Burkholderiales; family Burkholderiaceae_C; genus JANYJJ01. Next base: position 33,127 of record JANNBZ010000184.1, on the reverse strand, counting down.
CTGGGCCGGGTCTTGCCGGCCCAGCGCCTGCGCGAAGGCCAACTGGCCGTGCCGTTCAACGTGCATCACGGCGCCGGGCAGGCGGCCGGCATCGACCAGCGCCTGCATCGCCGTGGTCAAGCGATGCAAGGCAGCGGCATTCAGGCCGACGCCCCGCGCACCGTCAGGCATCAGGCGCCGCACCGGGTTCACTGCTGTTGCTGGCATCACCGTCGCCCGCACCCGCCGGTTTGCGGCGCCGCCGGCGGCGCTTGCGGGCGGGGTCGCCGTCGGCACTCGGTGCGTACTGGCCGTCAGCCCCGGGCGCGGGGCCACCGGCGGCGCGCCGCACCTGGTCTTGGTCACGCGCCTCGTCGAGCAGGCGGCGGCGCTCGGTGTCGTCGGCGAGCGAGAAGTCTTCCCACCAGTTGGCCAGCTCACCGCTGACCTCGCCGGCGTCGCCGCGCAGGCGCAGGAAGTCGAAGCCGGCACGGAAGCGCGGCTGCTCGACGAGTGTGGCCACGCTGGCGCCGGTGCGGCGTTCGAAGCGCGGCTGCATCATCCAGATCTCGCGCATGTCGGCGGCCAGCTTGCCCCGGCCGGAGATGTCGCCGATGCGCGCGTCGAACACCGCATCGATGGCCTGCTGCAATGCCGGGAACGATGGTTCGCCACCCGCCTTCAGCTTGTTCCAGCGGTCCAGCACGTCGTGCCACAACATGCAGCCGAGCATGAAGCTCGGCGCCACCGGCTTGTCTTCGCCGACGCGGCGGTCGGTGTCGGCCAGGGCCAGTTGCACGAACTTCTCGCGGCCGTCGTGGCGCTGAGATTCATCGAGTGCGACGTCGAGCACCGGGAACACGCCGCGGTGCAGACCTTGCTTGCGCAGTTCGGCAATGCTGGCCAGTGCGTGGCCGGTCTGCAGCAGCTTGATCATCTCGTCGAAGGTGCGCGATGGCGGCACGTTGTCGAGCAGGGCCGCCATCTCCTTGATCGGCGCGCGCGTCTTGGGCTCGATTTCGAAGCCCAGCTTGGCCGCGAAGCGCACCACGCGGATGATGCGCACGGGGTCCTCGCGGTAGCGCGTGGCCGGGTCGCCGATCATACGCAGCAGCTTGCGCTGCACGTCCTTGATGCCGCCGTGGTAGTCGACCACGATCTCGCGCACCGGGTCGTAGTACATGGCGTTGATGGTGAAGTCGCGGCGCGCGGCATCGTCGATCTGCGGGCCCCAGACGTTGTCGCGCAGCACGCGGCCCTCGGCATCGACCACATGGCTCTTGCCCGCCAGCTCGTTGCGCGAGGTCTTCTCGCTGCCGGTCACCTGCTCCGCCGCCGCGTTGTCGACCATGGCGCGGAAGGTCGACACCTCGATCACCTCGGAGAGGCCCCGGTCTTGGCGGCCGCGCCCGAACACGACGTGAACGATGCGGAAACGCCGGCCGATGATGAAGGCGCGCCTGAACAAACCCTTGACCTGCTCGGGCGTGGCGTTGGTGGCCACGTCGAAGTCCTTCGGGCGCAGGCCGACCAGCAGGTCGCGCACCGCACCGCCGACGATGTAGGCCTCGAAGCCGCCCTCGATCAGCGTGCGCACCACCTTCACGGCACGTTCATCGACGAGACCCGGGTCGATCTGGTGCTCGCTCTTTGGCACCTCGACGCGTTTGCCCGCCGGTGCGGCGCCGGTGTCGGCGTCCTTCGCCTTGGTGGCGCGGGCCGGCTTGTCGGTGGCGCCGGTCTTGCCGAGCAGTTTCTCGATGAATTTCTTGATCATTCGCTCGGCTTCATTCGAACAATTGGAGGATGCGCCACCCGCGCTCGCGGGCAATCGCGGCAAGCGCCGGCGTCGGGTTGGTGGCGGCCGGGTCGGTCGCCAGTTCCAGCAGCGGCAGGTCGTTCACGGAGTCGCTGTAGACGGTGATGCGCTCGAACCCTTCGAGCGCTTCGCCGCGCGCCGCAAGCCATTCATGCACCCGCACGACCTTGCCGGCGCGGTAGCTGGGCGTACCGTCAATACCACCCGTGATGGTACCCCCGGGCGTTCGGGCCAGCCGCACCGCCAGCAAGTCGCCAATGCCGAAGGCACGGGCGATGGGCGCAGTGATGAAGTCGTTCGTGGCGGTCACGAGCGCCACCAGGTCACCCTGCGACTGGTGCTGTTGCACGAGCTGCAGCGCCGCTGGCCGTATGCCGGGCAGGATGACATCGCGCATGAAACGCGCGTGGGCGGCGTCGAGTTCGGCGGCGCTGCGTTGGCGCAGCGGCTCGGCGGCGAACGCGATGTAGGCGTGAATGTCGAGTTGCCCCGCCTTGTACTGCGCATAGAACGCGTCGTTGCCGAGCCGGAACGCCGCCACATCGACCCAGCCCTGCGCAATGAGGAACTCGCCCCAGGCGTGGTCGGAGTCGAACGGCAGCAAGGTGTCGTCGAGGTCGAACAGGCACAGGTTGGTTGGCGGGCGGGCGGGGTGGCTCACTCAGCGCCCTCCTCGGCCAGCATCTGCTTGAGCATGGGTACGGTGATCGGCCGCTGTGTGGTCATTGCAAAACGGTCGAGCCGCGCGAGCAAGCCCATCAGGTGCTTCAGGTCGCGCTCGAAGCGCACCAGCACGTAGTCCATCACCTCGTCGGACAGGAACAGCCCGCTCTGGTCGGCGGCGCGGCGCAGGCGGGCACGCACCTCGGCCTCGCCCAGCGGCTGAAGCGCAAACACATGGCCCCAGCCCAGGCGCGTGCGCAGGTCTTCGCGTACACCCAGGTCGACCGGCGGCAGGCGGCCTGCGGCGAGCACCGGCACACCGTGGGTGGCGCTCTCGACGAACAGCGCGAACGCGGCGTGCTGCTGCTCGGCATCGAGCGCGTGGCAGTCGTCGATCACGATCAGTGCGCGCGACTCGTCGAAGGGCCAGGGCGCCGGCTCGGCTGCACTGAACCAGCTGGCCTGCAAGCCCTGCGCCTGGAAGCGCCCCACCGTGGCTTGCAGCAGGTGCGTCTTTCCGCTGCCGCTGGCGCCCCACAGGTACACCGGCGCGGCCGGTGCCGACAAGGCCTGCAGGTGGGCCACCGCCAACGCGTTCGCGCCGGGCAGGAAGGTGTCGAACGTTCGTGCAGCTTCCTCGGTGATGGGCAGCGGGATCTGCTTCATCCGCGAAACAGGTCGCTCGCCAGGTAAACGCCGCGCAGCCGCCGCACCGCCACCACCATCACTGCACTCACCGGCAGCGCGATCAGCACGCCGACAAAGCCCAGCAAGTGCCCGAACGCCAGCAGCGCAAAGATCACCGTGAGCGAACTCATGCCGATGCGGTCACCGACCAGGCGCGGGGTGAGAACCATGCTCTCCAGCACCTGCCCGATGCCGTACACCACCGCGACGCCGACCACGCCGTGCCAGCCGGCGAACTGCAACACGCCGGAGATCAGCGCCAGCACCAGGCCCAGGCCGAAACCGAGGTACGGGATGAACACGGCCAGCCCGGTGAACACGCCCACCGGCACCGCCAGGTCGAAGCCGAACAGGAACAGGCCGACGCTGTAGAACACCGCCAGCGTCAGCATCAGCATCAACTGCCCGCGCAGGTACTGGCCGAGGACGGCGTCGCAATCCACGGTGAAGCTGTGCGCCTTCGTGCGCATGCGCGGCGGCACCATCGCCGCAGCGCGGCGCACCAGGTTCGGCCAGTCCATCAGCAGGTAGAACAGCACCACCGGCACGAGCAGCGCGTTGCCCACCACCGCCAGCAGAATGCTGCCGCCGATGCGCGCCGAGCTGAGCGCGGTGGCGATCCACTCTTCGAGGTTGGCGTCGAGGTACTTGAGCACGAAGGCCTTGATGCTCGCGGTGTCGAGCGTCACGTCTAAGCCGAAGCGCGCCAGCAGCGGCGACAGGCCTGCGTTCAGGCGCTCGGCGAAGAGCGGGATCTGTTCGCGCAGCAGCGGCAACTGCTTCGACAGGATGGGCACGATCAGCAACATCACCGCCAGCACCAGCACGATGGCCGTCACTTCGACCAGCGACACCGCAACGACCCGCGGCACCCGCTTCGACGCGAGCCTTTCGACCAACGGGTGCAGCACGTAGCCGAGCACACCGGCGATGAGAAACGGCGTGAGCACCGGCGCCAGCAGCCAGATCAGCAGGCCGGCGATCAGGCTGATGGCAAGCCAGCTGCCGGCCTGACGTTGCGCGGTGGTCATGGTCATGCGGGAGGTGTCGCCACGGTGATGGGTCAGTGCAGCCGGGGCGGCCGCGAAAGATGGGCGAGCCGCGCAGCCACGTCTCCGCGGTCGGCGGCGTCGCCGGCATGCTGCAGGTAGGCCGAGAAGTCGCGCGCGGCGGCATCGAGCGCCCCGAGCCGGGCGTGCGCCAGGCCGCGGTCACGCTGCTCTTCCCAGGCCTGCAGCAACACCACGAGCCGCTCCATGACCTTCAGCGCGCGCGGCCAGTCTTGCGCGCTGCGGTGAATCTCTTTCAAGTTGCGCAGCATGCGGGCCAGCACCTCGCGTGGCGAGGTGGTCTGCAAAAACAGACCTAGCGGCGTTTCGAAATCGCCCAGCAGCCCGCGCTGGCGGCGATACGGCTGCAGCATGCCGTCGAGCGCCTCGCGCGACAGGGACTGCCCGGTGAACGGGTCCAGCACCACATCGCCGAGCCGATCGCCGGTGGGCATTCGCAGCTTGATCAAAAAGTGCCCGGGGAACGAGACCCCGCTGGCCTTCAGGCCGATCTGGCAAGCCAGTTCGATGTACACCAGCGCCAACGTGATCGGGATGCCGCGCCGCGTTTTCAGCACGCTGTGCAGGTAGCTATTGTGCGGGTCGTAGTAGTTGTTGACGTTGCCGGCAAAGCCCAGTTCCTGGAAGAAATATCGGTTCAGCAGGCGCAGGCGCTGCACCGGAACCGCGTCCGCAGGAACCCGCCGCTTCAGTTTATCGGCCAGCAGGTCGAACTCGGCCAGCACGGTCTGCAGGTCCAGCGCGGGCTGGTCATCCTGGGCAATCGACGCGGCCGCCTCAATGAGCAGCAGGTTGGCGTCGTCGGCCACCAGCGACGCGAAGAACGCCAGCGGCGTGGGGGCGGTGAACGGGAAGGAGCCGGACATCGCCAAAGTTTATCCCCGGCGCATGAACTGGCGCGGCCGCAGTCCCATCGCGGCGAGCAAGCCCAGGTACAGCAACGCAGCCGACCCCAGGCCAGCGGCCAGCAGGCCGGCACGGGTCCACTTTTGATTTCCCAGGGCCAGCCAGTCGACGGCTTGCGCGGCCCAGGCCAGGCCGGCGCCCAACGCAATGCAGGCCACGCACACCTTCAAAGTGAAGCGGCCCCATCCTGCGACAGGCCGGTAAGTTCCGCTGCGGCGCAGGCCGATGAACAACCACATCGCGTTGACCAGCGCGCCGACGCCGATCGACAAGGCCAGCCCCGCGTGGCCCAGGCGCGGCACGAACACCACGTTGAGCAACTGCGTCAGCACCAGCACGACGATGGCCACCTTGACCGGGGTGCGAATGTCGTGTCGCGCATAAAACGCGGGCGCCAAAATCTTGACGCCGATCAGCCCCATCAGGCCGACGCCGTAACCCATCAGCGCGCGAACCGTCTGCGTAACGTCGGTGTCGGTGAATGCGCCGTGGTGAAACAGGGTGGCCACCATCGGCGTGGGGAACACGACCAGCGCCACCGCGCAGGGCAGCGCCAGCAGCAGCACCAGGCGCAGGCCCCAGTCGATCAAACCCGAGTACGCGTCGGAATCGTCCAGCGCCTTGGCCGCCGCCAATTGCGGCAGCAAGACCACGCCAAGCGCCACACCGAGCAGGCCGGTCGGAAACTCCATCAAGCGGTCGGCATAGGTGAGCCACGACACCGCCCCGACACCGATGCGCGATGCCAACTGGGTGTTGATCAGCTGCGACAGGTAGGCCACCGAAACCCCCAGCAAGGCCGGCGCCATCCTGCCCAGCACGCGACCCACGCCGGGGTGGTTCCAGGCCCGCCCGACGCTGGCCGGCGTGATGCCGATGCGAGGCAGGCCGCCGATGCGCATCAAGGCCGGCACCTGCACCGCAAGCTGCAACACGCCGCCGATCAGCACGCCTACCGCCAGCGCGTAGATCGGCTCGATGCCGTGCCGTTTGAACGTCGGCGCAAGCCACACGGTGGCGCCGATCACCGCCAGGTTCAGCAACACGGGTGTGGCGGCCGGCACGGCAAACCGCTTCCAGGTGTTCAGAATGGCCGACGACAGGGACACCAGGGACATGAAGCCGATGTAGGGCAGCATCCAGCGCGTCATCAACACTGCCGCGTCGAATCGCTCCAGGCCCGAGGCCATCAACCAGACGATCAGAGGTGCCGCCACGATGCCCACCACGCAGGTCAGGCACAGCGCCCAGGTCAGCACCGTGGCCACCGCATCGATCAGGCGGCGGGTGATCTCTTCACCTTCACGGGCCCGGGTTTCGGACAGGATGGGCACGAAGGCCTGCGAAAACGCGCCCTCGGCGAACATCCTTCGCAGCAGGTTAGGGATGCGAAACGCCACCTGGTAAGCGTCCATCCAGGCGCCCGCACCGAATGCTGCGGCCAGCAGCGTGTCGCGCACCAGCCCCGACACGCGCGATGCGAGGGTGAACAAGGAAATGGTGGAGGCGGTCCGCAGCAGGTTCATGGGGGACGGGAACAGGGGTCGGCGTGGCGGACGACGGGCCGAACAATCAATTATATAAATCATCGGCCAGATGACGGCGCAGCACTTGGGACACGGGGCAAACCCGTATCACCCCCCTATGTTTTGGGGGAACCCCTAGAACAACACAAGTCAAGACCTGCGAACGAATCTACATTTTGTTCCATTGAATCAGTTTGTCGAGTGCGCGAAGTCGTAGTCAATCGCCACCGCAGCGAAGTAGACCAACGCAGCCTTACGGGCATCGTGGCCCACCTTGTTCCAAACGTGTCGGCAACGTCGCTGGCGCAGACCTACCCCCTGACCTAGGAGAGACGGCATGTTCAACTTCTACTCAAAAACCGCCATTGGCATCGCGTCACGTCTCTTGGCGCTGGTTGCATCGGCAATGCTCGTCCCTCAGGCAATGGCTGGCAATCCGTCGCTTTCGGGGCCATCAATCCTAACTGTCGCGTCAGCAGGAGTTTTTAAAGCCACCGGGTTGACGCCCAACACGTCAGTCACCGTCGCAGTGACCACGCCTCAGGGGGCCGAGGCGCACTATGGAGTCATGGTTTCCAGCGACGGCACACTTAAGTACAAGCTCAAGTCAAACTCACCCGGCATATACCAACTGAGAATTCTCGACAGCTCCGGCAAGGAATTGTCTATGGTGAATATCAATTCGGTGCCTTAGTGCAAACCGCCATGACCCGTATTATTGCCTCAGCCTTCGTAGCTTGCGCTGCATTTGCGATGCAGGGGATTCGTGCAGACAATACCCTTTCGGCCTCCGCAGCGGACATAGTTTTCGTTTCGATACGAAGCGGAGATGCGCACATCTATTCCAACCGTGATGGCGTCGACCGCGTACTTACGCAAGGCAAGAGCATTAACACGCAGCCAGCGTGGTCCGTCGATGGACGACTGGCCTTCACCTCGTCGCGCAATGGGCTGCCGCGCATCTATCTTATGAATGACGATGGAAGCGGTCAGCGGCGTTTGACACAGGATGATCGCATTGAAGGCTCTGCCTCGTGGTCGCCTGATGGCAAATCGGTAGCGTTCTTTTCGACTGTGATCGAATCGGGCGCAATGGAAATGCGCATCACGGAAATAGCAAGTGGAAAGAGTGTTTCCGTGGTTGGCAACGGCAAGGACAAAGGAACGCAACCGCCAGCTTGGTCTGCCGACGGAAGTCGCCTTGCATTCATGGGACGCGACGACAAAGACAAAGCCCAGGTATGGGTCGTCAATCGCGATGGCAGCGCTCTGCACGACATCAGCGGAAAGTTCGCTGCCCGCGACAAGGCGTGGGCATCGATTTCGCCCGATGGCAAACGCGTCGCATACGTGGCTGACCTGCGGGTGACCAAACCTGTTGTCCTTGCGAACGTCGAGACTGGTGAGTCGCAAATCCTGACGTTGGACGAGGCGGCCTCGTATGAGTCGCCTCGCTGGTCGCCCGACGGCAAACAAATCGTCGCTGCCAGTAACCGCGACGACCCTCTGCGGTCTCGTAACGATATATTTTTGATCGCCGTCGACGGAAGCAATATCCGAAATCTGACAAGAACTCCCTATGAGGAATTTGACCCGCAGTGGTCGGCAGACGGCAAAAGTATCGTGTTCGACAGTTTACAGACCGGAACCTCGCAGCTATTCCGGGTCTATATTTCCAGCGGCGAAACCGCCCGCATAAGCAGCAATACCTCGCACGACATGGAGCCGGCATCGCGACCCCTCGCGAAGCGTTAGTTCGTTCGGCTCGACCAGCAACCGGCGCCCGGGTGGCGCGACTATTACGGAGTCAACATCATGGCAAGCACCTGGAATCTGTCGAAAGTAAGCCAAAACAGCCTTTTAGCGCTCGCTTCGGTCGCCGCTGTGATACCCACCGCTACGCTCGCAGCATCGAAGACATACACGCTCGATGCCGACTTCGCTCTCGGAGCTCTTTCCGGCGTGAACTTCGATACCGTTCACAACCAATTGCAACTCAATACTATTGGGACCACCTTTCCAGTGATGTGGATTGCCAACGCCGGCGAAGACTCACTATCCAAGTTCGATACTGTCAACAACAAGGAACTCGCGCGGTATCGCACCTGGTTCGGGCCGAGCGGTCAAGCCGGGTATGTGAATCACTTGAACAACGCCTACGCCGGGCCGGCGCCATCACGTACTGCAGTCGATATCCAGGGCAACGCGTACATTTTGAATCGCTGGTTCGCTAATGTAAAACCTGTGCTGATCAAAGTTCTCACCGAGGGCTTCATTGATCGCAACGGAAATGGCGTCATGGACACGTCTGAAGATACGAATGGAAACGGCGTAATTGACGCGGGCGAAATCAAGCCGATGGCAGACCTTAACGGTAATGGAAAAATCGATGCAAATGAAATAACTGACGAACGTATCGCATGGGTAGCCGAAGTTGGATCACAGAACGGTTTAGGTCGTTCGCTCTGCGTCGGAACTGATGGTAATCTATGGGTAGGCATGTACAACGAGCGGACATACTACAAGATCAGTGCGGCCGACGGCAGTCAAATTGCAGGCCCCATCAGCACTACGCCTTCCGCCGGGCAGCCCGGAAACCAATGGACGCCTTACGGCTGTTTAATTGATAATAAAGGCGTCTTATGGAGTGCATCCCTCGGTGGGACCTTGGGAAAGATCACGAATACAGCAAGCAATACCGGCCCATACATTGTTTCGGCATACAATAGCAGTTTCAACTACGGAATTGCCCTCGGTAATAATAAAGTTTATCTTGGCTCTGCAAATATCGAATTCGATCCGGTAACTAACACATTCAGCCCAATTGTCAATTTAAATGTGGGGACTTCGGGTATCGTGGTTGATGGTTCCGGAAACATTATCGGCGGGCAGTCAAGTATCCGCAAAGTCAGTCCAACCGGGACACTCTTGTGGCAAGCTCCGCTCCAGGCTGGCGGCACAAGCGCAATCGGAATACAAGTCGATTCGAATAACGATGTTTGGCAGATCGGATTCGCTAGCGCTGGACGCATGCAAAAGTACAGAGGTTCGGACGGATCGCCGCTCGGTGTATTCCCAGTCGGTAATATGCCATACACTTACAGCGATGCTGCTGGGTTCGCAGCGCGCAACGCGACCAACAACACTGGTACGTGGACCGCGAGCCTAGACGGAGGCGCTAACGGAACAGCATGGGGGAAGGTCAACTGGAACGACCTTGTTCCGCAGGGTGCAACAGTTATCGTTCAGGTTCGTGCTGCCGACACGCAAGCATCTTTGCCCCTTCAAAGCTATCAAACCGTGAGTAAAGGTGTCGACTTTGCAGCCTCAGGACGCTTCATTCAGATTTTGACTCGCTTGAACGCGACCACGGACGGCCAGTCGCCTCTATTGTTCGACCTGACAGTCAGTAGCAAGGCGGCGATCACTTGCAATATCGATGGTGATGGTGATGTGGACTCTCTAGATATCGCTCTTGTCCGCGCTGGCATTGGGCAAATCCCGGTCGCCAACGATCCGCGTGACGCAGACGGCGACGGAAGGATCACCATAAATGACGTACGAAAGTGCACCCTTCAATGCACGCGGCCAAACTGTGCTCAATAAAGCGGTTGCGGTTTCGAATTTCTGATCTCACCACGGAGATAACGTTATGAATAAGCTCTTGGCAACTATCGGCCTAGCCCTCGTTACACTGCTGCCGGGAGCGTCTCTCGCTGTGCCGCTTCTCTACATGACGCCAACGCAGCAAAGCGTCGCGGTTGGAGATTCCGTCAAGGTTAGTGTAAGCATCAGCGGACTGCATTCCATCAATGAGATTGTCTCGGCGCTGGATCTGAACGTTTTGTTCAACTCAACCATCCTGAGTACCGCAGGGATCGTCTCTTTCGAATCGAAAACGCAGTTCGGAGGAACTGATGGAGTGTTGGATTCATCGTTCGATTCGGGTAATCGAGGTGTCGTGATCTATTCACTGCTAACCAGCGATACTGACCTCAGCGCTCTACAAACGAACGATCCGTTCCTCCTCTTCGATCTCACCTTCACCGCTGTTGCAAATGGTGTGACGCATCTTGACTTTGGGCCTGATTCGATCTTCCAACGCAATGTGGTCGGTCGAAACGGTGAGTCGCTCCGGTTGAACTACGCGGGTGCCTGCGTCGCTGTCGGTAATGGCGGCGGCGGATGTGACGTAACGATGGTCCCGGAACCGGCAACCTACGCGCTCGTCCTGGCCGGCCTGTTCGCCATCGGTGCGGCGGCGCGAGGAAGAGGGCGGGGCTAGGAGGACCTCTGCCAATCGATCTGCATAGAGTCGGGCACGCGCCGTGAACGCAGCACAGATCGACGGCTTGCTCTTGCTCTTCCCGTCCTGGGGTTGGCAGCCGATTTCAGCCAAATGCTATACTCGCCGACTTCTACAAATTTCAACTTACTACCAGCATGGCAACCTCCGCTAAAGCCAAGAAAAAGACAGTCCGCATTGCATCGGGCCTTAAGCGCGTGCGCCAAGACGTGAAGCTGAACGCGGCCAACACCGCCCTTCGTTCCAAGTTCCGCACCGTCGTCAAGAACGTGCAGAAAGCCGTGCTGACCGGTGACAAGGCCAAGGCCGCCGAGCTGTACGCCACCGCGCAAAGCGTGATCGACTCCGTGGCCGACAAGGGCCTGTTCCACAAGAACAAGGCCGCTCGCCACAAGAGCCGCCTGTCGGCCAAGATCAAGGCGCTCGCAACGTCTGCCGCGGCCTGAGTCGCACACACCGCCCAGAACAAAGGCCCGCACTGCGGGCCTTTTTCATGGGCGCGCTCTTGCCCGGCGCACAACCACGTTCAGTTCGGTTTGCCCGCGTCAGGCAACAGGCAGGCCTGGGCGACCTGGAGCTGGTTGTCGCGGGCGAAGCTCATCACGAAGTCCCAGGCCATTGGCTCGATGTCGCGCAGCTTCTCGTTGACGATCACGCACTTCACACCGTTGATGACGCGTGGCACACAGTAAGGCGAATAGCCGATGAACGAGGCGATGCCGCTGGCCGAGCCTTCGGGTCGAAAGCACGACATGGCGCCGGCCAGGCGCTCGGCCCAGTCGCTGGGGCGAAACGGCTTGCCGTCCGAGGTGATGCCCTGGATGAACAGTTCGCTGGGTTTGGGTGGGGTCATGCTCGCTGCGGCGCGCCTAGGAATCCAGGCCAAGGACTCCGGCCACAGATGCCTTCCGGCAGCCGGTATTGTGCCGTCATTTTGTTGCAGTGCAGCAAGCGTGATGCCGAGATCGAAAGCGCCCATCGCAGACTTTTCGGCACATCGGGGGCGACCCTTAGAATTCCCTCAGCAAAAACGGCCGAACGCCCTGCGTTTCTGGTCCCTGTGACCCTTGCTGGAGCCCGTGATGAACGCCCCGGAAAAAATCCCCGCCGACCTCGAACCGCATGTGATGCACACCTATGGCCGGCTGCCGATGGCACTGTCGCATGGCCGAGGCTGCTGGGTCTGGGACACCGACGGCAAGAAGTACCTCGACGGGCTCGGTGGCATCGCCGTCAACACGCTGGGCCACGCGCACCCGAAGCTGGTGCCTGCGCTGCAAGAGCAGATCGGCCGCTTGATCCACAGCTCGAACTACTACGCCGCGCCGATGCAGGAACGGCTGGCCGCCAAGCTGTGCGAGCTGTCCGGGCTGACCAACGTCTTCTTCTGCAGCACCGGGCTGGAGGCCAACGAAGCGGCGCTGAAGATCGCCCGCAAATACGGCCACGACAACGGAATCGATCGCCCGGAAATCATCGTCTACGAAAAAGCCTTCCACGGCCGCTCGATCGCCACCCTGTCGGCCACCGGCAACCCGAAGGTGCAGGAAGGTTTCGGCCCGTTGGTCGAAGGCTTCGTGCGGGTCCCGCTGAACGACGTGGCGGCGATCGAAGAAGTGGCGCAGACGCACCCGAACGTGGTGGCGGTGTTCCTTGAAGTGATCCAGGGTGAAGGCGGCATCCACCCGGCCAAGGCCGACTACCTGCGCGCGGTGCGCCGCATCTGCGACGAGCAGGGCTGGCTGCTGATGCTCGACGAGGTGCAGTGCGGCATCGGCCGCACCGGCAAGTGGTTCGCCCACCAGTGGGCCGGCATTCAGCCCGATGTGATGCCGCTGGCCAAGGGCCTGGGCTCGGGCGTGCCGATCGGCGCCGTGGTCTGCGGCCCGAAAGCGGCGTTGGTGTTCGGGCCGGGCAACCACGGCACCACCTTCGGCGGTAACCCACTGGCAATGCGCGCCGGCATCGAAACGCTTCGCATCATCGAAGAAGACAAGCTGCTCGAAAACGCCGCCAGCACCGGTGCCGTGCTGCGCGCCGCACTGGCGCGCGAGCTGGCAGGCGTGGCGGGCGTGGTCGAAATTCGCGGCCAGGGTTTGATGCTAGGCATCGAGCTGAACCGCCCCTGCGGCGAGCTGCTGGGCCGTGCCGCCGAAGCCGGCTTGTTCATCAGCGTGACGGCCGAGCGCGTGATTCGACTGGTGCCGCCGTTGATCCTCAGCCCCGCCGAGGCCGAGCAGATCGCAATGATTCTGTGCCCACTGATCAAGGACTTGCTGGCGACTTCGCCGACTCCCACCGCGCCATGAAGCCCGGCCCCAAGCTCATCAAGCACTACACGCAGTTCAAGGACTTTCGGGCCGAGGAATACGCCTACCTGTTCGAGCGCGCGCGCAACATCAAGCAGCGCTTCAAGAACTACGAGAAGTACACGCCGCTGGTTGACCGCACGCTGGCGATGATCTTCGAGAAAGCCAGCACGCGAACCCGCGTCAGCTTCGAGGCCGGCATGTACCAGATGGGCGGCTCGGTGGTGAACCTGACCACCGGCGACAGCCAGCTCGGCCGCGCCGAACCGATCGAAGACAGCGCGCGCGTGATCAGCCGCATGGTCGACCTGGTGATGATCCGCACCTACGAACAAACCAAGCTCGATGCCTTCGCCGCGCACTCGCGGGTGCCGGTGATCAACGGCCTGACGAACGAAAACCACCCGTGCCAGATTTTGGCCGACGTGTTCACCTTCATCGAGCAGCGCGGGCCCAGCAGCGGCGCAGCCGATGCGCTCCAGTGTCTCAAGGGCAAGGTCGTCGCGTGGGTGGGCGACGGCAACAACATGGCCAACACCTGGCTGCAGGCGGCCGACATCCTGGGCTTCACGCTGCACGTCAGCACGCCCAGCGGCTACGAGATCGACGCGGCCGTGGCCGGCGTCAGCAACACCGACTGCGTGAAGGTGTTCAAGAAGCCACTCGATGCCTGCCGGGGTGCGCACCTGGTCACCACCGACGTGTGGACCAGCATGGGCTACGAGGCCGAGAACGAGAAGCGCATGAAGGCCTTCGCCGACTGGTGCGTCGACGCCTCGATGATGGCCGTCGCGCAGCCCGACGCACTGTTCATGCACTGCCTGCCAGCGCACCGCGGCGAAGAAGTCAGCGCCGACGTGATCGATGGCCCACAGTCGGTGGTGTGGGACGAAGCCGAGAACCGCATGCACGTGCAGAAGGCGTTGATGGAATACCTGCTGCTGGGACGCATCGGTTGATTCGAGCTTCGAGGGTCGCGAACTTTTTGCTGCGCTCATCATGAAACTCGCCCTCATCACCGACCTGCACGCCAACCGCGAAGCGGTGGAATCGGTGATGGCGCATTCACGCACGCAGCACGCCGCCGCCTACGCCTTCCTCGGCGACTTCGTGGGGTACGGCGCCGACCCGGCCTGGGTGGTCGACCTGGTGCGTGAGCACGTCGCACAAGGTGCCATTGCGGTGATGGGCAACCACGACGCGGCGGTGGTGAACGGCCCATCGCCGACCATGATCGAGCAGGCGCGTCTGGTGGTCGACTGGACGCGCGAGCGGCTCGACGCCTCGCAACTCGCCTTCCTCGGCGCGCTGCCGTTGTCGGTGGCGCGCGACAACTGCCTGTTCGTGCACGCGAACGCCTTTGCCCCGGCTGCCTGGCACTACATCCAGAGCCGGCTCGACGCGGTGCGCAGCCTGCTCGCCACCGAGCGCCGCCACACCTTCTGCGGCCATGTCCACGAGCCGGCGCTGTACCACTTGTCGGCCACCGGCAAGGCGGGCGATTTCGTGCCGGTGCCCGAGGTGCCGATCGCGCTGTCGCCACAGCGGCAGTGGCTGGCCATTCCCGGCTCGGCCGGCCAGCCGCGCGACGGCAACCCCGCCGCCTGCTACGCGATGTTCGACACCGCCAGCGCCACCCTCACCTTCCACCGCGTTCCGTATGACGTGGACGCGGCGGGCGCGAAGATTCGCGCCGCCGGCCTGCCCGAGCGCCTCGCCGAACGCCTGAGTGATGGTGCATGAGCGATGGCGTCTGAGCCATCGCCTGCCCGCACGCCCAGAAGCCCGTTGGCTGCCGGCCAGGTCATCGATGGGTTTCGCCTGGAAGAGCGCACCCACCAGGGCGGCATGGCAAACCTGTGGCGCGTCACGCACATCGACAGCGTTGAGGCGCGTCCGCTGATCATGAAGGTGCCGCGCCTGCGCGGTGGCGACGACCCGACCACCATCGTCGGCTTCGAGGTCGAGCAGATGATCATGCCGATGCTCGCCGGCCCGCACGTGCCGGCCTTCGTCGCCAAGGGCGACTTCACGGCACAGCCCTACATCGTGATGGAGCGCATTCCCGGCGAGTCGCTGAAGGCGCGCTTCGATGCCGCCCCGCTGGCCATTGCCGAGGTGGTGGACATCGGCCACCGAGTCGCCACCGCGCTGCACGACCTGCACCGGCAGCATGTGGTTCACCTCGACGTGAAGCCCAGCAACATCCTGTTCCGCGCAGGTCTGGACGGTGAGCGTGGCGAGGCGGTGCTGATCGACTTCGGCCTGTCGCGCCACGACCAGCTGCCCGACCTGCTGGAAGAAGAATTCGAGCTGCCGATGGGCACCAGCCCCTACATGTCGCCCGAGCAGATTCAGTTCGTTCGCAGCGATCCGCGCAGCGACCTGTTCGCGCTCGGCGTCATGCTGTACCACCTGACCACCGGCGCACGTCCGTTCGGCGCACCCGCCAGCGTGCGCGGGCTGCGCGAGCGGCTGTACCGCGACCCGGTTCCGCCGCGCGCGCTGCGCGCCGACTGTCCGCCGTGGCTGCAGGAAATCATCCTGCGCTGCCTGGACGTGAAGCCCGAACGGCGCCACCAGAGCGCGGCGCAGTTGGCGTTCGACCTGCAGCACCCGGAACAGGTCACGCTGACCGCCCGCGCCGAGCGCTCGCAGCGCAGCGGCCTGTTTCGCGTGGTGCGGCGCTGGTTTGCCGCACTCGGTGCCGAGCCGCGCGGCGGCGCGCCCAGCGGATCGCCAGCCAGCGACAACCCCATCGTGCTGGCGGCGCTGGACATCGGCGGCTCCGAAGCTGCGCTGCTCGACGCGGTGCGCGCCAGCGTGCAGCGCGTGCTGCAAACCGAGCCCGGCGCGCGGCTGGCCTGCCTGGCGGTGATGAAGACGCAGCGCATCGCCATCGACGTGCCGATGGAAAAAGACGGCAGCAGCAAGCACGTGAACCTGCTGGTCCAACTGAAGCACTGGGCGCGGCCGGTGGTGAACACGCTGGCGCTGAGCAAGTTGCAGCAGGACGCGCGCGTGACCTTCCACGTGATCGAAGCGCCCGACGCCGCCGCCGCCATCGTCGACTACGCGCGCAAGAACCAGGTCGACCACATCGTGATGGGCGCGCGCAGCAACTCGGTGCTGCGGCGCTACCTGGGCAGTGTCTCGGCCCGCGTGGTGGCCGAGTCGGCGTGCACCGTCACCGTGGTGCGCGCCGCTGGCTCACGTCAAGCTACAAGCCCACCTGCGTGATGAACTTGGTGTTCAGGTAGGCCTCGATGGCTTCGGTGCCGCCTTCGGAGCCGTAGCCCGAATCCTTCACGCCGCCGAACGGCACCTCGGGCAGGGCCAGCCCGAAATGGTTGATCGACACCATGCCGCTCTCGAACGCCGCGCCAATGGCCGAGGCGGTTTTCAATGACTTGGTGAACGCATACGCGGCCAGCCCGTAAGGCAGCCGGTTCGCCTCGGCCACCACCTCGTCGAAGTCCTTGAACGACGTGATCGGCGCGATCGGTCCGAACGGTTCTTCCTGCATGATGCGCGCGCTCATCGGCACCTCGGTCAACACCGTCGGCTCGAAAAAGTAGCCCTCGCTGCCGATGCGCTTGCCGCCCAGCAACAGCTTCGCGCCCTTGCCGACTGCGTCGGCCACGAACATCTCCATCGCCTCGACACGCCGGCTGTTGGCGAGCGGGCCCATGCGGGTCTCCTTGTCCATGCCACTGCCGACCTTGATGGCCGACGCCGCTGCGACAAAGCTGTCGACGAAGCGCGGGTAGACCGACTCGTGCACCAGAAAGCGCGTGGGTGCCACGCACACCTGGCCCGCGTTGCGGAACTTGGCGCCGGCCAACATGCGCGCGGCGCTGTCGACATCGGCGTCGCCGAACACGATGGCCGGCGCGTGCCCGCCGAGTTCCATCGTGACCCGCTTCATGTGCTCGCCGGCCAGCGCCGCCAGCTTCTTGCCCACGGCGGTGGAGCCGGTGAAAGTGATCTTGCGAATGACCGGGTGCGCAATCAGGTAGGCCGAGATGTCCGCCGGCACGCCGAACACCAGGTTGATGGCGCCCGCCGGCACACCGGCATCGGCGAACACGCGCACCAGCGCCGCGCAACTGGCCGGCGTTTCTTCAGGCCCCTTCAGGATCACCGAGCAACCCGCCGCCAGCGCCGCCGACAGCTTGCGCACCGCCTGGTTGATGGGGAAATTCCACGGCGTGAACGCGGCCACCGGACCCACCGGCTCCTTGATCACCAACTGGCTGACGCCGTCGGCACGCGCCGGCACCACGCGGCCGTAGGTGCGGCGCGCTTCCTCGGCGAACCAGTCCATGATGTCGCCGGCCGCCATCGTCTCGGCCTTCGCCTCGGCCAGCGGCTTGCCCTGTTCCAGCGTCATCAGTTCGGCAATCTCGCCAGCCCGGCTGCGGATCAACTCGCCCGCCTTGCGCAGCAGCTTGTAGCGCTCGAAGGCCGACACCGCACGCCATTGCTTGAAGCCCTTGTCGGCCGCAGCCAGCGCGCGGTCGAGGTCGCTGCGGTCGGCGTGCGCCAGACGCGCGATCACCTGCCCCGTCGCAGGGTTGACGATGGCTTCGCTCTTGCCGCCGGTGCCTTGGCACCATTCGCCGTCGATGAAGAGTTGCACGTCTGAGTACATGGTTTTTCCTTGCGGTGAGGGGCCGGCGCGCCGGGCGCGCCGGCCGATTGAAAATCCGGACCCGCAGCATACGGTGAAGCATCGACCGTGTGCAGAACGGGGCCGTCTCGGCCGCGCGCGAATCAACGCCTGTACTGCCGACCCACGATGCCTGTTTTCAACAGCCAGCCGCCGGCCTGCCACTCCTGCGATGACCTGGCACGGCGGACCACGAACATCGTTTTCATGCGCGCCGGCGACGCCATCGTCGGGGTCGGCTCCTCCACCCTCAAAGCCGCTCGAACACCGCCGCGATGCCCTGCCCGCCGCCGATGCACATCGTCACCAGCGCATAGCGGCCGCCGCTGCGGTGCAATTCGTAGACCGCCTTGGTGGCCAAGAAGGCGCCCGAGCAGCCGATGGGGTGGCCGAGTGCAATCGCGCCGCCGTTCGGGTTGACCTTCTTCAGGTCGAACTCCAGCCCGCGCGCCACCGCGATGGCTTGCGCGGCGAAGGCTTCGTTGCTCTCGATCACGTCCATCTGGTCGAGCGTCAGGCCGCCCTTTTTCAGCGCCAGCTTGGTGGCCGGGATCGGGCCTTCGCCCATGATCTCGTTCGGCACGCCGGCCACCGCGTACGACACCAGCCGCGCCATCGGTTTGTGGCCGGCAGCAGCCGCCACCGCCGCGTCGGCCAGCACGAAGAAGGCCGCGCCGTCGTTGATGCCCGAGGCGTTGCCTGCGGTCACCGAGCCGTCTTTCTTGAAGGCGGGTTTCATCTTGGCCAGCGTCTCCATCGTGGTGCCGGCTTTCACGTGTTCGTCGGTGTCGAAGGTGACTTCGCCCTTGCGCGTTTGCTTGACGATGGGGACGATCTGCGTCTTGAAGCGGCCTTCGGCAATCGCCGCTGCTGCACGCCGGTGCGACTCGACCGCCAGCGCGTCCTGCTCTTCCCGCGTGATGCCCCATTTGGTGACCAGGTTTTCGGCCGTGATGCCCATGTGGCCGACGCCGAACGGGTCGGTCAGCGTGGCCACCATCGTGTCGATCATCTTGCTGTCGCCCATGCGGGCGCCGCTGCGCATCGCGGTGGACAAATAGCCGCCTCGGCTCATCACCTCGACCCCGCCGCCGACGCCGTAGTCACAGTCGCCGAGCAGGATGTTCTGCGCCGTCGTGACGATGCCTTGCAGGCCCGACGAGCACAGCCGGTTCACCGACATCGCCACCGAATCCATCGGCAGACCGGCCTGGATGGCCGCCACCCGCGCCACGTAGGCGAAGCGGCTGTCGGTGGGAATGGTGTTGCCCACCGTCACGTAGTTGATCGCCTTCGGATCGACGCCCGAACGCTTGACGGCTTCCTTCATCACGGTGCCCGCCAGTTCGGCGGGCTCGATGTCGGCCAGCGCCCCACCGAAGGTGCCGATCGCCGACCGGGCCGCGCCCAGAACCACCACATCACGCTTGCTCATGCTTGTCTCCTTGCAGATTGAATTGCCGAATCGAAGTTGACACCTTCGGGCGGACATTGACCTTACGCCAAATCAAATCCACGTCGCCACTCAACCGGTCGCAGGCCGGCAAAGCGTCGGCGCAGCGTCGGCGAAGCACCGGCGCGACAGACGCTGGATGTGGCGATTGCGTACCGGACGGTCGCCGCGCTCACGTGAAAATCGAGCTTGCGGGCTGCTGCCCCGCGTTCATGCTCGCCCGGCGAATGGATTCGGGCTCACCGGAGTTTTCAATGCTGTACCGCCTGCTGCTTTGCGCTTTCGCCGTGGCCGCCGCCGGCACACCGCTGGCGGCCCTCGCGGTCGATGCCTACCCCACACCGGGCAAGCCGATCAAGTTCGTGGTGCCCTACCCGCCGGGCGGGCCGACGGACCTGATGGCGCGCATCCTCGCGCCCAGCCTGCAGCAGCGCCTGGGCGTGCCGGTGATCGTCGAGAACCGGGCCGGCGCCGGCGGCAACCTGGGCACCGACGGCGTCGCCAAATCGGCACCCGACGGCCACACGCTGCTGCTGGCCGCCAGCGGCCCGATGTCGGTGAACCCCACGCTGTACACCGCCCTGCCCTACAACCCGGTGAAAGACCTGGCGCCGGTGATCCAGATCTCGGCCTTTCCGCTGGTGCTGGAAGTTCATCCCGGCTTTCCGGCCCGT
Source organism: Burkholderiales bacterium (assembly GCA_031386065.1). Classification (GTDB taxonomy): domain Bacteria; phylum Pseudomonadota; class Gammaproteobacteria; order Burkholderiales; family Burkholderiaceae_C; genus JANYJJ01. The sequence goes on along the minus strand of JANNBZ010000184.1, from coordinate 13,063 downwards.
TCGATGAAAGAGTTTCTGGCGGTGCTGAAGGCGAATCCCACCGGCTACAACTTCGCCTCGGCCGGCAACGGCACGCCGCAGCACCTGGCCGGCGAGATCTTCAACAAACAAACCGGCGTGAAGATGCAGCACGTGCCGTACAAAGGCGCCGGGCCGGCACTGAACGACGTGCTGGGCGGCCAGGTGCCGGTGATGTTCGACATCATCGGCAGCTCGATCCAGCACATCAACGCCGGCAAGCTGATCGCCATTGCGGTGACCACCGCACAGCGCAGCCCGGCGCTGCCCAAGGTGCCGACGATGGCGGAGCTGGGGGTGGCCATCGACTTCGCCGCCTGGCACGGCATTTCGGTGGCGGCGGGCACGCCGGCGCCCATCGTCAAGAGGCTGAACGAAACACTGAATGCGATCTTCACCGAGCCGGCCGTGAAAAAGCGCTGGGAAGAGATCGGCTCGCCCATCGTCGGCGGCTCGCCCGAGCAGTTCGGCAGCCTGGTGCTGACGGAATCGGTGCGGCTGGGGCGCATCGTCAAGCAGTCGGGCGTGGTGGTGGACTGAACTGCCGTCGACCCCACCCACCATCAAGGAATTCCCATGGCCCGCCTTCCCTTCGTCGACGCGCACACCGCAGGTGTGGATGTGGAACTGGTGCATGCCGTGCAGGCGCGGCGCGGCGGCACGCTGCTGAACCTGGACCGGCAGCTGCTGCACAGCGCACCCATCGCGCGCGGCTGGAATGCTTACCTCGGTGCCATCCGCACCGGCGGCGTGCTTGATGGCGCACTGCGCGAACTGGTGATCCTGCTGGTGGCGCTGCTGAACCGCGCGCCGTACGAATTTGCGCAGCATGCGCCAGTGGCCTTGGCTGAAGGCGTGTCGCAAGGCCAGCTCGATGCGTTGGCCGATTGGCACGCGTCGAGCGCCTTCAGCGATCGCGAACGCGACGTGCTGGCCTATGCGCAGGCGATGACGCTGCAGGTGCAGGTGGCGCAGCCGGTGTTCGACGCGCTGCGGCGTCACTTCAGCGACCGCGAGGTGGTCGAGCTGACCGCCACGGTGGCGGCTTACAACATGGTGTCGCGCTTTCTGGAAGCGCTGCAGATCGAGGTCGAGGCCAGCTGACGGTTCGCTGCGCGGGGTCTTCGCCTACGTTGGGATGGGGCGCTGTCTGGCCGGCCATCCGTGGCGACCGCTCACACTGGCTTCTGAGGCACGCCGATAGCGCGGGCCAACCCCTGTTCCGAGACTGGTCGCGGTCGATGCCCACTTCAAATCTGTCGAGCGACTCGCTCGCGCATGCGTTTTTCGACAACCACCCGAACGCGGTGCTGGTGCTGGACCCTGCAGGCGAGGTGGTGCGCGGGAACTGCGCGGCGGCCTGGTTGGCGGTGGACGGCCGCTACCCGTCGTTCGCCCAGCTGACCGGCCTGGCCTGGCACGCGCCTGCGGCGGAGCCGCAGCATCGCAACCCCGGCTGGACCCGCCGGCTGCGGGCGCGTTCTCTCAGCGGCTCTTCGCACCATGTCGACGCCACCCTGTTCCCCGCCGGTCACTCGACAGCTGAGGCCGCGCACTGCTTTCTGGTGCTGCGCGATGTGACCGCCTCGGTGCAGGCCACGCGTGCGGCGCAAGAGGCCGAAAGCCGATCCAAGGCGTCGTCGGACTCGGCGGCCGTGTTGCTGTGGATGGCCGACGAAGACCTGTCGCGCGACTGGTTCAACAAGTCGTGGCTGGGGTTTCGCGGTCGCAGCCTGGGCCAGGAACTCGGCGGTGGCTGGATGCAGGGCGTGCACGCCGAAGACACCGAGCGCTGCGCCGGCATCATCGCCAACAGCCTTCAGGAGCGCGAGGCGTTCACGATGGACTACCGGCTGCAGCGCCACGACGGCGCGTTCCGCTGGGTGATGGACACCGGCATGCCGCGCCTCGGTGCCGACGGTGCGTTCCTGGGCTACGTTGGCAGTTGCCTGGACATCACCGACCGCAAGCTGCTCGAAGACCAGCTCGCGGCGCACACGCGCGCGTTGCGCCTTGCCAGCCACCGCCGCGAAGACTTCCTGGCCCGGCTGTCGCATGAATTGCGCAACCCGCTGGCGCCCATCGCCAACGCGGCCGCCATCCTGCGCCGGCTCGAAGGCGGCGACGACAGGCTGGTCATGGTGCGCGAGATCGTCGAACGCCAGGTCGACCACCTGCGCCGCCTGATCACCGACCTGGTCGACGTGACCCGCATCACCCAAGGCAAGATCGTTTTGCAGCGCGAGAGCGTGGACATCGACGACCTGATCGACAGCGCGGTGGGCGAGGTGGCGGGCGAGACCGAACAGCGTGGCCAGTTCGTGCGCATCGCGCGCCATCCGACCCGCCTGCGCTGCCACGGCGACGCGCAGCGCCTGTCGCAGGCGCTGGCGGCCCTGCTGCGCAACGCGGCCAAGTTTTCACCCGACGGCAGCAGCATTCTGGTGGCGTGCCGGCTCGACGGCGACAGCGCGGTGATCGACGTGCGCGACGCCGGCCGCGGCATCGCGCCCGAGTTGCTGCCGCAGGTGTTCGGCCTGTTCGTGCAGGGCGACGCGTCGGGCGGGCACGAGCAGGGCGGCCTGGGCGTCGGGCTGACCATCGCCAGGCGCGTGGTCGAACTGCACGGCGGCAGCGTGGACATCGCCAGCGCCGGCGTGAACCGAGGCAGCCAGGCCACGCTGCGGCTGCCCTTGCTTGCCGGCACGGACGCCGGTGCGGCGGCCGAGGCTGCGGACACCGACCTTTCAAGCGTGTCCGGCCGCCGTGTGCTGATCATCGAAGACAACGACGACGCGCGCGACAGCCTGCGTGTGCTGATCGAGATGGCGGGCAACGAGGTGATGACCGCCGGCAACGCGGCCGACGGTCTGCGAATCGCGGCCAGCTTCGCGCCCGACCTGGTGGTGTGCGACATCGGCCTGCCCGATGTCGACGGCTACGAGCTGGTGCAGAGCCTGCGCGACAGCCTGGCCGGGCATCCGACCCGCATCGTCGCCCTGACCGGCCACGGCCGGGTCGAAGACCGCGACCGCGCGCTCGACTCCGGTTTCGATGCGTTCTACGTCAAGCCGCTGCGCCAGCCGGGTCGCCCGCCCGACGGCGGCGCGGTGAACGGGGCGGACGCGTGAACCGCGCCCCGCCTGCACAGCCGCGAGCCGGCGTGCTGATCGCCGACGACAACCGGGACGCGGCCGACACGCTGGCGCTGTGCCTTCAGCTCGACGGCCACCGAGTGATCGTGGCGTACGACGGACTGTCCGCCATCGAGCAAGCCACGCGCGAGCAGCCACCGGTGTTGTTGCTCGACATCGGCATGCCGGGGCTCAATGGCTACGAAGTGGCGCGGCGCATTCGCCAGCAGGACTGGGGTCGGCAGGCACGGCTGGTCGCATTGACCGGTGGCGGCGTCGACTGGGCGCATGCGCAAGCGGCCGGCTTCGATTCGCATGTGTTGAAGCCGGTCGACCCGGCCGTGCTGTCGGCCTGGATCACGGCCGGCGTCCCGCCGAAAAATCCACCCGACGAGCTGCTGCGAAGGCCCGCGCCGTGACCGCGCGCGCCTGGCCCACCCACACCACGCGTGCGGCACAGGCCATTCGCGACAAGGACTGGGGTGCCACGCCGCTTGGCGCCTGCACGCTGTGGCCGCCCGAGCTGCGCTGCGCCGTCAGCGCGGCACTCGACTGCCCGCTGGCGCAGATCGTTCTGTGGGGGCCCGACCTGCTGCAGATCTACAACGACGCCTATCGCGAGATTCTTAAAACGCGCGACCCGGCGGCCCTGGGACAGCCCACCCGCGACTGCTGGCCCGAAGTGTGGGACTTCAACCAGCCGATCTACCGCCGCGCGATGCAGGCCGGCGAAGCCACCCTGCTCGAAGACCAGTCGTACGTGCTGAACGTCGATGGCGCCTCGCAGGCCCACTATTTTTCCGTGGCCTACGCGCCGATGCGGGTCGACGACGGCTCCGTCGGCGGCGTGCTGGTGACAGTGACGCCGGCCACCGAACGGGTCGCGCGGGAACGCCGCGATGCGAGCCTGCTGTCGCACAGCCAGCGAGTCGCGTCGCAGCTGGCGCAGTTTTTCGAGCAGGCGCCCGGCTTCTTTGCGGTGGCGCGCGGGCCGGAGCATGTGTTCGAGTTTGCCAACGAGGCCTACAAGCGCCTCACCGGCCGCAGGCAATTGGTCGGCAGCCGCGTTGTCGACGCGTTGCCCGAAGTGGCAGGGCAAGGCTTCATCGACCTTCTCGATCAGGTGTACGCCACCGGTCAGCCCTTCGTCGGCCGGGGCATGTCGATCGTGCTGCAACGCGATCCCGAGCGCCCGCCCGAGAAGGCCTACATCGACTTCATCTATCAAGCCGTGGTCGAGCCCGACGGACAGGTCAGCGGCATTGCAGCGCACGGTTTCGACGTCACCGAGGCGCACCGGGCCGCGCTGGCGCTGACAAAGCTGAACGAGACGCTGGAGCACCAGGTGAGCGAGCGCACCGCCGACCGCAACCGGCTCTGGCAGTTGTCGACCGACCTGATGCTGGTGGCCGGCCTCGACGGCGTGATGATGTCCATCAATCCGGCCTGGCCGGCCACGCTGGGCTGGAGCGAGGCCGAGTTGATCGGCCGCCCCTTGTTCGAGTTCGTGCACCCCGACGATCTGGAGGGCACCCATCGCGCAGCGCAAACGGTCCTGCAAGGCAAGCCGCTCTGGTACTTCGAAAACAGATACCGCCACAGAGCGGGCCACCACGTGTGGATCAGTTGGTCGGCTGCGGTGGGGAATGGACTGATGGTGGCAGTCGGCCGCGATGTCACGGCCGCGAAAGAGCGCATCGACGCGCTGGAACGCTCGGAAGCGCGCGTGCGGTCCATCTTCCAGACCAGCTACACCTACCAGGGCTTTCTGACGCCGCAGGGTCTGTTGCTGGACGTGAACCGCACGTCGCTCGCCAGCATCGGCGCTCAGCTCGAAGAAGTCGTCGGCTGGCCGATCTGGGACACCCCCTGGTTCACTGACACGCCGGGATTGCCCGAGCTGGTGCGAGCGGCGGTTCCGCTGGCGGCCGCAGGGCAGACGGTGCGCCAGGAGGTGTCGCTGAACCTGCTGATCGGCCGGCGTGACTTCGACTTCTCGATGCGCCCGGTGTTCGACAGCGCCGGCGCGGTCATCGCCATCGTGCCCGAAGCGATGGACATCACCGAGCGCCGCGCCGCAGAAGCGCAGTTGCGCCAGTCGCAAAAAATGGAAGCCATCGGCCAGCTCACCGGTGGTGTGGCGCACGACTTCAACAACCTGCTGCAGGTCATCGCAGGCAACCTGCACCTGATCGGTCGCTTCGCCAACGGTCATTCGCAGATCGACGAGCGCGTGGCCAAGGCGCTGGCAGCCGTGCAGCGCGGCGCCAAGCTGGCCGGGCAGTTGCTGGCCTTCAGCCGCCGCCAGGCACTCGACCCGAAGGTCGTCGACCTGGGCCGCCTGGTGACGGGGCTGGACGACATGCTGCACCGCACGCTGGGCGAGGCGGTGCAGATCGAGACCCGCGCTGCGCACCCGCCGTGGAACACCTTCGTCGACCCGGCGCAGATAGAGAACGCGGTGCTGAACCTGGCCCTCAACGCGCGCGATGCAATGGGCGCGGGCGGCCGACTGAGCATCGCCGTCAGCAACGCCAGCGTCGCATCGGCCAACGCCGCCGAACACGCCGAGGTGCCGCCGGGCGACTACGTGTTGCTGGCCGTCAGCGACACCGGCTGCGGCATGTCGGCCGAGGTGCAGGCGCAGGCCTTCGAGCCGTTTTTCTCGACCAAGGCGGTGGGCAGCGGCACCGGGCTGGGCCTGTCGATGGTCTACGGTTTCGTGAAACAGTCGGGCGGCCACGTGGCCATTCGCAGCGAGGTCGGCCGCGGCACCACGATCACGCTGTACCTGCCGCGCACGCTGGGCAGCGAGGCTGCGACGGTGCCGGCTGCGGCCGGGCCGGTTGAAGGCGGTAACGAGACGATCCTGGTCGCCGAGGACGACGAGGGCGTTCGCGGCACCGTGGTCGAGATGCTTCGCGAACTGGGTTACCGCGTGCTGGTGGCGCCCGACGCGGCCAGCGCACTGGGCATGGTGGAAAGCGGCGCGCGCATCGACCTGCTGTTCACCGATGTGGTGATGCCCGGCCCGCTGCGCAGCCCCGAACTGGCAGCGCGGGTGCGGCTGGCATTGCCGAAGGTTGCGGTGCTGTTCACCTCGGGGTATTCAGAGAGCGCAATAGTTCACGACGGTCGACTCGACGCGGGTGTCGAACTGCTGGCCAAGCCCTACGCCCGCGACGCGTTGGCGCGCAGGGTGCGTCAGGTGCTGGACAGCCGCGCCCAGACAGCGGCGTCCTGATATCAGAAGCTCGTCCAGTCGCCGTCGGTGCCGGTCTTGCGCGGTGCGGTCTCGTCAATCAGCGTGGCCTGCCCACCGAAGCGGGGCCGTGTGACGTTCTTCGCGCGGGCCGGGCTGCGCCGCTCGACGGCGGCCGGCGCGGCGGCCTGAAGGCCTGCACTGCGCGGCTCGCCCGCCGTCAGTTTGAACACCGCCACCGCCTGCACCAGTTGCCGGGCCTGCTGCGTCAGGCTCTCGGCTGCGGCTGCGCTTTGTTCGACCAGCGCCGCGTTCTGCTGCGTCACCCGGTCCATCTGGCTGATGGCTTCGCCGATCTGTGAGACCCCGGCGCTCTGCTCGGTGGATGCGGCGCTGATCTCGCCCATGATGTCGGTGACGCGCTTGATCGACGACACCACGTCGGTCATCGTCGCGCCGGCCCGGTCGACCAGCGCCGTGCCCTGCGCGACGCGTTCGACGCTGGCGCTGATGAGGTTCTTGATCTCCTTGGCCGCATCGGCACTGCGCCCGGCGAGGCTGCGTACTTCGCTGGCCACGACGGCAAAGCCCCGACCTTGTTCGCCGGCGCGCGCGGCTTCCACGGCGGCGTTGAGCGCAAGGATGTTGGTCTGGAAGGCGATGCTGTCGATCACACTGATGATGTCGGCGATTTTCTTGGAGCTGTCGTTGATGCCCTTCATGGTGCTGACCACCTGGCCGACCACGTCGCCGCCCTGGACGGCCACGGCCGAGGCGCTGAGCGCGAGCTGGTTGGCCTGCCTAGCGTTGTCGGCGTTCTGTTTGACGGTGGCGCTGAGTTGCTCCATGGCCGCGGCGGTTTCTTCGAGCGCCGAGGCTTGTTCTTCGGTGCGCTGGCTGAGATCGTTGTTGCCTTGGGCGATCTGCGCGCTGGCGGTGGCCACGCCTTCAGCCGTGACACGCACGCCACCCACCACCTGGGCCAGGCTGTCCTTCATCGACGCCAGTGCCCGCATCAACCGGCCGATCTCGTTGCTGCCGCGCAAGGGAACGTCAACGCTCAGGTCGCCATCGGCCACCGAGCGCGCCACGCGCAGGGCTTGATGCACCGGCAGCAGAACGCTGCGAGCAACCGCCAGCGTCAGCAACGCGCCTGCGGTCAGCAGCATCAGCATCGCCCCCGCCACGATGAACTGCACACGCCGCAAGTCGTGCACGCGCGTGTTCAACAACACACCGAGCTTGTCGAGCGAGACAGCGTTGAATTCATACACCGCGTCGATGGTGTCGGTGAACTCCTGGAAATAGTCCGCCGCAGGCCACTTCAGCTCTCCGGCCCTGAGCAGGTTCTGGTCCGCCGCCGCCAGTGTCTTGCCGATCTTCGTGTTCAGCATCTCTGCCTTGCTGCCCAGCGCTTCCTTCAAATTGCCGTTGGCCGCGCTGGCCTTGGCAAGGCTGCGCATCATTTCGCCGGTCAGTTCAACGGCACGCGTGTGCACCGCCGTCAACCTGGCCCGCATGTCGGCCGGCAAGCTGCCAGCCACCAGCACCGCCGTGCCCAGGCCCCGCAGTTGGCCCAGGCGTTCGGCCAGCGCAGGCGCGCTCACGGACGACGCGATGATCATCGAATAGCTGTCGACCTGGGGGTCGAGCGACAGTGCGTACGCGTCCAGCAAGTCGTCGTTGAGGGCCAGCAGGTCGGCGATCAACTGCGTGTGCCGCGCCATGCTTTCAGTCCCTTTGATCTGCTGCGACGCCACCGCCTGCTCGAGCCCCGCCCAGCGTTGCTTGCGCTCGGCCCAGCTGGCCATGATCGCAGCGGGCGCGTCGGCCTCCTTCAGGCTGGCGTCCACGGCCACGATGGACTTCAGCACCGCGTCGCGCGTCTCAAGTCGCTTCGCCCCCATCGCCTCGTTGCCGCCCAGCATGCCGGCGGTCAGCCCGCGGTGCTGCTGGGTCAGACGAGCCACGCTCAGCAGCGCCCTCACCGGCGCCGTGCCCTTGGCTTCGAGCACGGCGGTGTCGATCTCGGCAGTCGACTGCTTGAGGTACATCCACGCGGGCAATCCCGCCAGCATCAAGGCAATGGCACCGAGCAAGTTGAATTTCTGAGCCAGGCTCAGGCGGTGAAGAATGGGCATCTTGGTTGTCCGGTCGAAAGTCGGACGGAGTCCGTTGAAACTTGCAGTCACTCGTGGGTATTCGGCAGGTGGGCGCAGGACTTGACCGGAAAACCGCTCCGAGCCGCCCTGTTTCAGGCGCCGTGCCGCGCTGGCACTATCCCGCACGACCCCGACGCTATTCCGGCACTCCCGGGCACTCCCCGGCACTACCCCGGCACCACCGCCGTCACCTCGATCTCCACCAGCGCGCGGTCTTCCATCAGCGCGCTGACTTGCACCGCGCTCATCGCGGCGTGGTACACGCCCACCAGTTCGCGGAACACCTTGCCGATCTCGCGGCCGCGTGCCAGGTAGTCGCGTTTGTCGATCAGGTACCAGGTCATGCGGGTGATGTGCTCCGGCCCGGCGCCGGCCTCGGCCAGCACGGCGTTGATGTTGAGCAAGGCTTGGCGCACCTGGCCGACCAGGTCATAGGTCTCGAACTGGCACTGCGCGTTCCAGCCGATCTGGCCAGCCACGAAAACATGCGTGCCGCTGGCGGCCACACCGTTCACGTAGCCGCGCGGTGCGGCCCAGCCGGGCGGTTGCAGAATTTTCATGGCGTGCTCTGGTGGTTGGATTCGGTGCGCAGGCGAAAGCGCTGCAACTTGCCGGTCTCGGTGCGCGGCAGGGCGCTGCGAAATTCGATCGCGCGGGGGTATTTGTAGGGCGCGATGGCGCGCTTGACGAAGTCCTGCAGCTCGTGCGCCAGCGCGTCGCCGGGCGCAAAGCCGGGCCGCAGCACGACCACGGCCTTGACGATCTGGCCGCGCTCTTCGTCGGCCACGCCGATGACGCCGCACTCGGCCACCGCCGGGTGCAGCAGCAACGTGCCTTCGACCTCGGGGCCGGCGATGTTGTAGCCGCCCGAGATGATCATGTCGTCGGTGCGCGCCTGGTAGACGAACCAGCCGTCCGCGTCCATCAAATAGGCGTCGCCGGTGAGGTTCCAGCCGCCCTGCACGTACTGCGCCTGTCGCTCGTCGGCCAGGTAGCGGCAGCCGGTCGGGCCTTTCACGGCGAGGCGGCCGACCTTGCCTGCAGGCAGCGGGTTCAAGTCGTCGTCGAGGATGCAGGCGGTGTAGCCAGGCACCGGCTTGCCGGTGGCGCCGGGACGCGCATCGTCGTCGCGGTGCGAGATGAAGATGTGCAGCATTTCGGTGGCACCGATGCCGTCGATCATCTCGATGCCGGTGGCGTCTTTCCACAACCGGCGGGTGGCAGCCGGCAAGGCTTCGCCGGCGCTGACGCATTTGCGCAGCGAGCCCACGTCGTGCGCCGCCATGTTCGCGGCCATGGCGCGGTACGACGTGGGCGCCGTCACGCACACCGTGGCGCGGTATTGGGCAATGGCAGCCGGCAGCGCATCGGGCGGCGTCTTTTCCAGCAGCACGCACGACGCGCCGATGGACAGCGGGAACAGCAGCAGCCCGCCGAGGCCGAAGGTGAAGGCCAGCGGCGGGCTGCCGATGAACACGTCGTCGCGGTGAGCGCGCAGCACGTGCAGCGGCCAGCAGGCGCAGGCGGCCATCACGTCGCGGTGGAAATGCAGCGTGCCTTTCGGTGTGCCGGTGGTGCCCGAGGTGAAGGCCATCAGGCAGGTGTCGTCAGCGGCGGTGGCGACGTTGTCGAACTGCGTGGGTTGGCTTGCGGCGCGCGCTTCGAGGTCGCTCGCCGATGTGCCGTTGAAGTGCAACGTGTGCTTCAGCGTGGGGCAGTTCGGTAAGGCCAGGTTCAGCTCGTCGGCCAGCCGCGCATCGCACAGTGCGTGGCTGATCTGCGCTTTGTCGATGATCTGCTTCAGCTCTTTCGCGCGCAGCAGCGGCATGCTGCCCACCGCGATGCCGCCGGCCTTGACCACCGCGAACCAGCAGGCCGCGAGCATCGGCGAATTGGCACCGCGCAGCAGCACGCGGTTGCCCGCCACCACGCCGAGGTCGCGCACCAGCACGTGGGCGATGCGGTTGGCCTGCTTCAGCAAATCTGCATAGGTCCAGCGGAGGCCAGTGCCCTGTATGCACAGCCGATCAGCGTCGCCTTCGGCCACGCGGCGGTCCAGCAGCTCGGTGGCGCAATTGAGCTGCGCGGGGAATTGCAAGCCTGGCCCGTCGAACACGAACTCGGGCCATTGATCAGGCGGCGGCAGCTGGTCGCGCGCAAAGGTGTCGACGTGGGCGGTCATGCACTGCACCTCAGCCTGCCGCGGCCTTCAACAGATCGCGCCCGATGATGAGTTGCTGCACCTCGGTGGCGCCTTCGTAGATGCGCAGCGCGCGGATCTCGCGGTACAGCGACTCGACCATTGCGCCTGAGCGCACGCCCTCGCCGCCGAACAGTTGCACGGCCGCATCGATCACCTGCTGCGCGCCTTCGGTGGCCGCCATCTTGGCCATCGCGGCTTCGCGCGTGACCCCGCGGCCCTGGTCGCGCAACCACGCGGCGCGGTAGGTCAGCAGCGCGGCACTGTCGACCGTGGTGGCCATCTGCGCCAGCTTGGCCTGCGTGAGCTGGAAGTCGGCCAGCCGCTGGCCGAACATCGGCCTTGACATGGCGCGCTGCAAACCTTCGTGCAGCGCGCGCCGCGCAAAGCCCAGCGCGGCCGCCGCGACCGAGGTGCGAAAGATGTCCAGCGTTTGCATCGCCACCTTGAAGCCCTGCCCGGCCTCGCCCAGGCGCTGCGACTTCGGCACGCGGCAGCGCTCGAAGCGCAGCCGCGCGAGCGGGTGCGGCGCGATCACCTCGATACGCTCGGCAACTACCAAGCCCGGCGTGTCGGCGTCGACGATGAAGGCCGAGATGCCGCGCGCGCCCGGCGCTTCGCCGGTGCGTGCGAACAGCACGTAGAAGTCGGCGATGCCGCCGTTGGAGATCCAGGTTTTCTCGCCGTTGATGACGTACGAATCGCCCTCGTCGGTGGCAGTGCAGGCCATCGCCGCCACGTCGGACCCGGCGTCGGGCTCCGACAACGCGAAGGCGGCGATGGCCGTGCCGTCCGCCACCCGCGGCAGGTAGCGCGCACGCTGCGCGGCGGTGCCGTGCAGGCTGATCGCGCCGCTGCCCAGGCCCTGCATCGCGAAGGCGAAATCGGCCAGGCCGTGATACCAGGCCAGGGTTTCGCGCAGCAGGCAAATGGCGCGGGTGTCGATCACGTCGAGCACACCGCCGTGCGCCGTGCCGGCCACCGCGTGGCGCAGCCAGCCGGCGGTGCCGAGTTGCTTGACCAACGCGCGGCACTGCGCGTCGACATCGTCGTGCGACGGCTGAAGATGCTGCGCACACCACGCACCCAGTTGCTCGGCCATCACGCGGTGGCGGTCTTCGAAGAACGGCAGCGCCAGGTGGTCGCGGTTCATGGCTTCAGTCGCCTTCGAACACGGGTTTGGCCTTGGCGGCAAAGGCGTTGTAGGCGCGGTGAAAGTCCTGCGTCATCATGCAGATCGCCTGCGCCTGCGCTTCGGCTTCGATCGCCTCGTCGACGCCCATCGCCCATTCCTGATGCAGCATGCGCTTGGTCATCGCGTGGCCGAAGCCGGGGCCGGCGGCGATCTCGGTGGCCCAGGCAACTGCGGTTGCGCTGACCTGATCGGGCTCGCACAGCCGGTTGTAGAAGCCCCAGTTCAGCGCCTCGTCACCCGTCATCGCGCGGCCGGTGAACAGCAACTCTGAAGCGCGGCCTTGGCCGATGATGCGCGGCAGCACGCTGCAGGCGCCCATGTCGCAGCCCGCCAGCCCGACGCGCGAAAACAGGAAGGCGACCTTGCTGCGCGAGGTGCCGACGCGCAGGTCGGACGCCATCGCCATGATCGCGCCAGCGCCTGCGCACACGCCGTCGATGGCGGCGATCAGCGGCTGCGGGCAAGCGCGCATCGCCTTCACCAGGTCGCCCGTCATGCGGGTGAAGGTCAGCAGGTCGGGCATGCTCATCGCGGTCAGCGGGCCGATGATCTCGTGCACGTCGCCGCCGGAACAGAAGTTGCCGCCGGCGCCCTGCACGACGACGGCGCGCACGTCGTCGGCATACGCCAGCGCGCGGAACAGGTCGCGCAACTCGGCGTACGAATCGAAGGTGAGCGGGTTCATGCGCTCGGGGCGGTTCAGCGTGATCACGCCCACCACGCCGTGCACCGCCCAGCCGAAATGCGCGGGCGCGAAGCCGGCCAGCGCGCGCTGGTTGTGCGCGGCCAGGTGGGTGTCCATGGTGCGGGTCATCTGGTTTTTTCCTTTGCCTTTTTGTGGCGCGCTTTCGGCGGCGACTTCAGCTCGACCGTGGCCAGGTGCTGCTTCAAACCGGCCATCAGCGCAAAGGCCTGCTTTTGCTGCGCCGCCGACCAGCCGTCGAACAGCTCGACCACCCACTGTTCGTGCACCGCCGCCATGCGGCGGAACTGGCGCCGTCCGGCCGCCGTGAGTTGCACGTTGAAGGCGCGTCGGTCGCTGGCGTGGGCCGAGCGCGTGACCAGCCCCTCGGCTTCGAGCTGGTCGGTGATGCCGGTGACGTTGCCGCCGCTGACCATCATTCGCTTCGACAGCGCGCCCATGCTCAGGCC